>CAZXHG010000176.1:0-21509 GCA_964639985.1 uncultured Rickettsiales bacterium | reverse complement strand
CCCCGGGCGCCGGCGTGTACCCGGGCGCGGCCGAGCTGTGCGACGGCATCGACCAGGACTGCGACGGCGACGTGGACGAGGCGGCCGGCCCGGACGCGGACGGCGACGGGTACACCGCTTGCGACGGCGACTGCGACGACACTCTCGCCACGGTCTACCCGGGCGCGCCCGAGCTGTGCGACCGCCTGGACAACGACTGCGACGGTGTGATCCCGGCGGACGAGGCGGACGACGATGGCGACGGGTGGACGATCTGCGCGGGCGACTGCGACGACACCCACGCCGACGCCCATCCGAACGGCACCGAGGACTGTGACGGTGTGGACGACGACTGCGACGGCGTGGTGGACGAGGGTACCGAGTGCTTCGACGACGACGGTGACGGCTTCGCCGAGACCGCCGGTGACTGCGACGACGCGGACCCGACGCTCAACCCGGCCGCGGACGAGCTGTGCGACGGGATCGACAACGACTGCAACCCCCTGACCGACGAGCTGGTGGACGACGATCTCGACGGCTGGTCCGAGTGTGACGGGGACTGCGACGACGACGACGACACCATCAATCCGGCCGCGCTCGAGATCTGCGACGGCCTGGACAACGACTGCGACGGCGACGTGGACGACGTCGACGAGTGCGGCGGGGGCGACGACGACGACACGGTGGGCGATGACGACGACGACACGGTGGGCGATGACGACGACACGGTGGGCGATGACGACGACAGCGCCGATGACGACGACGACGACACGGCCGACGACGACGACACGGCCGATGATGACGATGATACGGTGACGGACGACGACACCGGTGAACCCTACCTCCCGGACGGCGAGCTGGCTGGCGGGTGCTACTGCGCAGCCGAGCCCCGTCCTCTCGCAGGGGGCGGCATGTTGATGACCCTTCTCCTCGCAGGCCTCGGACTGAACCGCGCGCGGCGGAGCCGCGGCTGGCTGGTTCTCGTGGCCGTGGCCGCCCTCGGGGCCGCCACCGCGGCGTCCGCCCAGGCCCCGGCCCTGGACGCCCAGCACTTCCAACCTCACGCGGACGGGACCGGGTTCTACTCGACCTGGTCGGCGGACACGCTGGACCTGTGGCAGCCCGCGTTCGGCGTGTGGTTCAACTACGCCAAGGATCCGGTCGTGTACTACGTGGACGGCGAGCCCCTGTACCGGGTGGTCGGCGACCTGGCCACCCTCGACCTGCAGGGCGCGATCGGGTTCGGACCGGTGGACCTGTCCCTGGACGTGCCGCTGCACCTGGCGGTCAAGGGATCGGGCCTGCCCACCTGGGACGAGGGCGTGAGCGGCGGTGCCATGGGTGACATCCGGGTGGTGCCCAAGGTGCGGCTGATGGACGCCGAGAAGAAGGGCCTCGGCCTGGCCCTGGTGCTGCCCCTCAGCTTCCCGTCGGGGGAGGAGGCCCGCTACGCGGGCCTGCGCACGGTGTCGTTCAGCCCCACCCTGGCCGCGTCCGGCCGCGTGGGCCGCTTCCACCTCGGCGCCAACGTGGGCTACATGCTCGCCGGCGCCGAACAGGTGGACGACCTGGTCGCCGGCAGGTCCTTCCTGTTCCGGGTGGCGGGCGCGTACTCCCCCCACGACGTGGTCACCATCGGCGCGGAGCTGTTCGGCAACGTGCACTCGCAGCCGCGCAACAACCCGGTGGAGTGGTTGCTCGGCGCGACCCTGCGGCCCGCTCCCGGCCTGGGCATCACCGTGGGCGGCGGCACCGCGCTGGGCCGCGGCATCGGCGCGCCGGTCGGTCGGCTGATGTTCGGCATCGGTTGGATGAAGACCGATCCGAAGGACACGGACGCCGACGGCATCATCGACCGCAAGGACGAGTGCCCCACCGACCCCGAGGACATCGACCAGTTCTGGGACCACGACGGCTGCCCGGACCCGGACAACGACAGCGACGGGATACTCGACGTCTCCGACACCTGCCCGGACGACCCCGAGACGTTCAACGACTGGCAGGACATCGACGGCTGCCCGGACGACATCCCGGACACGGACGGTGACGGCCTGCTGGACACCGTGGATGGCTGCCCCAACGACCCGGAGGACCTGGACGGATTCGAGGACGACGACGGCTGCCCGGACGTGGACAACGACCAGGACCGGATCCTGGACATCAACGACACCTGCCCCCTCGAGCCCGAGGTGTACAACAACGTCGACGACGACGACGGCTGCCCGGACGAGGGCCGGGTCGTGGTCGAGCGCGAGGAGATCGTGATCCTCGACAAGGTGCACTTCGACACCAACAAGGCCGTGATCCAGAAGAAGTCCCTGCCGCTGCTGAACGATGTGGCCGCGGTGCTGAAGCGGTTCGACAACATCCGCCTCGTGGAGGTGCAGGGACACACGGACGAGCGGGGCTCGGACAGCTACAACGAGCGCCTCAGCCAGGCGCGGGCCGAGGCGGTCGAGGCGTACCTGGTCAGCCAGGGCGTGGCGGGCGAGCGGCTCGTGGCCAAGGGGTACGGCGAGGCCCAGCCCCTGGACCCGGCCAGCAACGAGCAGGCCTGGGAGATGAACCGCCGCGTGCAGTTCGTGATCCAGCAGCCGGACTGATCCGTCCCCCTCCTGCCCGCACCCCGGCATGGCCCGCCGTAGTACGCTCGGGACCGGGTGGTCTACCATGACCGCACGGAGGTCCCATGCGAACCCCTCTCCCCTGGCTCCTGTCCGTCGCATTCGCGCTGTGTGTCGTCACCGGCTGCGAGGAGGGCGGCATCATGTTGATGGACGACGACGACACCGCCGGCCCGACCGACGCGGACGGCGACGGCCACGACAGCGACGACGACTGCGACGACAACGACGACACCGTCTACCCCGGCGCCGACGAGGTGCCCTACGATGGCGTGGACCAGGACTGCGACGGCGAGGACCTCGCTGACGTGGACGGGGACGGGCACGACGCCGAAGAGGCGGGCGGCGGGGACTGCGACGACGAGGATCCCGAGACCCACCCGGACGCCGAGGAGCTGTGCGACGGCCTGGACAACGACTGCAACGGCCAGCCCAACGACAGCGAGGTCGACCAGGACGGGGACGGCGTCATGTTCTGCGGCGGGGACTGCGACGACACCGACTCCACCATCGCCCCGGGTGTTCCCGACTACCCCGGCGACGGTGTGGATGCCGACTGCGACGGCGCCGACGCGGTCGCGCTGGGCTACGTGTGCGGCGAGGACGACAACCGCATCACGTTGCCCGAGTCCGTGGAGTTCAGCATCTACTGGAACGACAGCGAGTCGGACGGCCACTACTACGACGACATCGAGTTCAACGGCCTGGCCGGCTGGACCGTGTTCGCCCTGATGTCCGCCTACGACGACGGCCTCGCGCCCTACATGCTGCTGCTGGGCCCGGACTGCGACACGGTGTGGGAGGGGGGCGGCAACGGTGGCGGCACCGCCACCATGGAGATCGAGCTGCCCGTGGACGGCACCTACACCCTGATCGCCACCACCGAGGAGCCCGGGCAGACCGGATACTACAGCGTGCAGTTCGAGGCCAGCGAGGTGCCCTCGGACCTGGGCCTGACCTGCGAGAACGACGAGCATCGGGTGGCCCCGGGCATGCACCAGCTGTCGTGGACCGACTCCACGTTCGAGCTCGGCGGGTCGGACGCCACGGACGGGCCGGGCGGGGACGACCGCTACTACGACGACGTGGAGTTCGTGGTGCGGGCCGGCGACGAGATCGACTTCTTCATGTGGTCCACCGAGGTGGACGGCTACCTCTACCTGCTCGACGACGCCTGCGAGGTGGTGGCCGAGGCGGACGAGGGGTACACCGGGCTCAGCCCGCGCATCCGGTACGTCGCCGAGTACGACGGCGTCTACACCGCGGTCTTCACCAGCGCCACGCCTTGGCAGGAGGGCTCTTTCTACTGGATGATCGGCTGGCCCTGAACCTCAGCCTCCATAGCGTCGCCTGGAGAGCTCCGAGGCGGGCACGACGTACCCCGCGAGGAAGGCAAGCACCTCGGCCACCGTGCGGCCGTCGGGTACGTCGTCGCCGTGGGCCAGCGCGCGGTTGCCCCACTCGAACAGGGCGCGGTGGTGCTCGTCGATGGTGTCGTTGCCCGTCAACAGGTCGTCGGTGAAGTCGATGGTCCTCACGGTCCACCTCCACGGCTCCTTCGTGCCCCTGTGGACAGCAATAACAACCACACTGCGGCGACGCCAGCCATCCCGAACACCGTGACCACGGCCAGCTGGGTGTAGAAGGCCAGCGGGATCCAGAAGCGGTGTGCGATCACCAGGGCCGCGGCCGCGTAGCAGCCGGCGCGGATCGCGCGGCGGCCGGTGTGACCGCCACGGATCAGCAGCGACAGGGGTACGGCCAGCAGCCCGTAGTAGTAGTTCCACACCACGGTCCCGGCCAGCAGGAACCCTCCCACCATCACGGCCAGGGCCAGGTGCAGGTCCTGCTGGTCCGGTCCCCGGCGCCGCAGCAGGACGCACACGGCGAGAGACGCGGCCAGCACGGCTCCGGCCAGCGCGCGTCCCAGGACGCGGGCCAGGCCCGGCGCGTCCAGCAGGGGGCGCAGCTGCACGGCCACGGCCTCGGCCCCGGTCAGGGAGAAGGGGAACTCGTGGCTCGTGACCGACAGCAGCCGCAGGCAGCCGCCGACCAGTGACTGGTTCTCGATGCGGGCGTGGTCGCCGCCGGCGAACCGGGGCAGCACCTCCTGCCAGTACATCGCGGTCGAGTCCACCCCCCCACCGATCACCACGCCGAGCAGGGTCGCGCCCGCGAAAGTCACCCCGACCCCGGTCAGGGCGTCTCGCCGTCGCAGCAGCCACAGGGGGATGGCGAACAGCAGGGGGAAGACCTTGAGCGCGGCGGCCAGGCCCAGCAGCGCGCCGGCCAGTTGCTGCTGCCGGGGGGACGCCTCGGGCTGGACCAGCAGGGCCACGCAGCCCATCACCAGCGCGGCCACGACGAGGTTCAGCTGGCCCAGCAGGATCGTGTCATAGGTGGCGGGCAGCAGGACGAACCCGGCTGCGGCGGCCACCGCGCCGCGGCGACCCAGGCCGGCCGCGCGCACGAACGCCCACACCAGGGCCGCGGCCGCGGCCAGGTTGACCATCGCCCAGATCGGGCCCGCCGCCTCCAGGGGCAGCAGCGCGAGCGGCCGCAGCAGGCCGGCAAACAGCGGCGGATAGATGTAGTCGGAGGCGTAGGGCGACAGGCCCTGGTTCAGGTGGCGGGCCGCGTCGAGGTACACGGCGAAGTCCACGGGCTGCCACAGGTGGTGAATCGATCCAGCCTTGCGGACCAGGCCCAGCAGGGCCGGGGCGCAGACCGCGACGATGGCTGCCACCTCGGCAACGAGCAATGCGGTGGTGGCGGGCCTTCGGGATCCCATACTCTTGGTGCTCGGTCCGGGCAGCTTATCAGCTCGGGCCCGGTCCGCGGGCCGGGCGAAGGAGGGCATGCACTTCACGGTCTCAGGCGTGGACTGTCCCCTGTGGCTGCCGCCGCTGGTGGCGTTCGTGATCTCGTTCTTCACCTCCATGGGCGGGGTGTCGGGCGCGTTCCTGCTGCTGCCGTTCCAGATGAGCTTCCTGGGCTTCACCACGCCCGCGGTCAGCCCCACCAACCTGGTGTTCAACGTGGTGGCCATCCCCAGCGGCGTGTACCGCTACGTGCGCGAGGGGCGCATGGTGTGGCCCCTGACCTGGATCGTGGTCGCCGGGACCCTGCCCGGAGTGGTGCTGGGTGGATTCGTGCGGCTGGAGTACCTGCCCGATCCGCGGCTGTTCAAGGTGTTCGTCGGGGTCGTGCTGCTGTACATCGGCGGGCGCATGATCGTGGACCTGGTGCGGGCGCGGCGCCGGGATCCCGGGGCGGAGCGGCGGCCGCCGGACGGCCGCTTCCGGGTGCAGGTGCGGTCCTTCGGCTGGCGGCGGCTGGCGTTCGGGTTCGGCGACGAGGAGTACAGCTGTTCCACACCCGGTGTGTTCACCCTGTCGCTGGTCGTGGGCGTGGTGGGCGGGATCTACGGGATCGGCGGGGGCGCGATCGTGGCGCCGTTCTTCGTGGCCGTGTACCGGCTGCCCGTGCACACGGTGGCGGGCGCGGCGCTGATGGGCACCTTCGTGACGTCGGTGGTGGGTGTGCTGTTCTACCAGCTGGCGGCCCCGTGGTACCCCGACCAGGCCGTGTCCCCGGACTGGCTGCTCGGCGCCCTGTTCGGCGTGGGCGGTCTGGCCGGCATGTACCTGGGCGCGCGCACCCAGAAGTACGTCCCGTCCCTGTGGCTCAAGGTGATGCTTGGCGCGATCCTGCTGTTCGTGGCGGGCCGCTACATCGGCGGCTTCCTGCTCGGATCGATCGGGTCGATCGGGTCGATCGGGTCGATCGGGTAGGTCGGGTCAAGGAGCCGAAGGCGACGGACCCGACATCCCTTCAGACACCTCTTCAGACACCTCTTCAGACACCTCTTCAGACACCTCCTCATCGAAATCCACCCGCAGCTCCAGGATCACCCAGCACGCACTCCTCGGCGGCGACTCCAGCCGCAGCTCCTCCACGACCGCGAACGCGCACCCGATCAGCTGCTCGTCGTGCGAGCTCGCCGAGTCCAGCTGCAGCCTGGACAGCGCGCCGGTGGGATCGTGGCGCCACGACAGGGTGAGGTCGTGCGTGCCGCCCAGACCCGTGGCTGGACCGCTGACCAGGCAGCGGCCCACGGCCGCGGGCAGGTCGCCGAGCATGCCCAGCACGGCCTGGTTGGGGCAGCTGCCTCGCACCACCATGTCCACGGCGGGTGGTTCGCGGTCCAACGTGCCGGTGGTCAGCAGCGTGGGATCCGCGCCGGTGGCCACCAGGTAGTCCACCACCTCGACCGGCTCCGCGGGCGTGGGCTGCTCGTCGCGCTCGGGGTCGTCCTGGCTGCTCGCCGGCGCGGCGATCAGCAGGCCCAGCAACACGAGGATGACGATCGGGCTGGCCGTTCGCATGGAAGAAGTCTACATCTATGCACCGCCGCTGTTGGCACGGATCGCCGCGCCGGAGGCACGACCATGGCTGGATTCCCCGTCCCGAGCGGGAGCACGTTCCTGTTCATCGGTGACTCGATCACCGACTGCGACCGCATGACCTACGCCGCGCCCCTGGGCAACGGCTACGTGCGCATGTTCGTGGACATGGTCACCTGGCACCACCCGGAGCTGGACATCCGCTGGCTCAACCAGGGGGTGGGCGGCAACGTGATGACCGACCTGCGCGAGCGCTGGGCCGAGGACGTGCTGGCCCACCAGCCGGACTGGCTGGCCGTGATGATCGGGATCAACGACTGCCACGGCAACATCGAGGGTGACGAGGACTGGGCAGAGCGCACGTACTACGACGACTACGCGTGGATCCTGGAGCAGGTGAGGCCGTTCGGACCGCAGTTGGTGCTGCTGGACCCGTTCTACGTCACCTGCGACGACGGTCCGTGGCCGGTGGATGATCTCCACACGAGGATCCTGACCCGCCTGCAGGCCTACCACCGGGTGATGGCGCGGGTGACGCGGGAGAACAGCGCGATCCGGGTGAAGACCCAGGAGATGTTCCACGCCCAGCTGCAGTACCGCACCCCCCGCTTCTTCGGGCCCGAGCCTGTGCACCCCGACCCGGTCGGGCACACGATGATCGCCCTGGAGCTGTACCGGACGCTGACGAGGCCGGTGCGGTCGGTGGAGACGGCGCCCATCCCGCCGGCGCCGGAGCGCACCTCACGGCGGCGCACGTCACGGCGCAGCCGGCGGCGCTAGGACCCGGTCCGCTGCCCCAGCCGCGCCAGCCTCGACGCGCGCAGCAGCGCACCCTCCACCACCCGCACAGCACCCTCCGGGCACACCTCGGCGCACACGTAGCAACGGATGCAGCGGTCCCTGTCCAGCGCAACCGCCTGGTCACTCCTGGTCGGTCCCCGCCGCTGCCGTCGGCGGCGCCCCAGCACCAGAGCATCGGCCGCGCAGTGCTTCACGCACTGCCCGCACCGGGTGCACAGCCCGTGGTCGAATCCCGGCCGCGTGATCAGCTGGTGGCGGAACGGCCCGGCCAGGAACGGCGGGATGAACACCGATCCGGCCGGCACCGGACGGGCCGTCTCCCAGTCCCCCACGCGCAATTCCTCCAGTCCGTCCCCCCGCAGCTCGATCCCGGCCATCGAGGCCCCTGCCATGCCCCGCCGCCGCGCCTCTTCCTGCAGCGGCAGGATCGACTCGGGGTACCCCACGATCTCGGCGAACACCCGGTCCATGGCCACCATGTCCGTGGACGCGGCCACTGCGCCCAGCCGCCGCGGCACGCCCGCGCCCGGGCCGTTGCCCTCCATGCCCACGATCCCGTCGGCGATGTGCAGCTGCGCGCCGGTGCGCAGCGCGACGTCCAGCAGCAACGCGGCGAACATGGCGTAGTCGCCCCCGCCGGTGAGGTGCATGCGGGTCTTGTCCAGGCCCATCACCGCGCCGAACAGGTTCTTCACCGCCAGCGTGATCCCCATCTGGCAGTGGGTCTTGAACTTGGGCAGGTTGACCACCACGTCCGCCTCGGCCAGGGGCCGGGCCAGCTCCAGCGGCCCGCGCGAGTCGTCCCCGGGCACGGTGACCGCCTCGTCGAAGTCGACCACCTCCACGCCCAGCGGCGCCAGCGCCTCGGTCAGCCCCTGGCGCCGGGCGATGGCCTTGCCCGATCCCACCTGCGGGCTGTCGCCCAGCAGCACCCGCCCGGTGTGCACCTCCCGCAGCGCCCTGGCCACCGCGACCACGAACCTCGGGTGCGTGGTCACCGCGGCCTCGGCCCCCTCGTAGCGCAGCAGGTTGGGCTTGAGCAGCACCACCGGGTCGCCCGCGAACAGGTCCTGCCAGCCCTCGACCTCCCCCAGCACCCGCGCGACCGCCCGGTCCAGTCTGTCGTCGCCGTAGTGCTCGCAGGCCGCCAGCGCGACCACCGGGCGGCTCACGTCGCCCATCAGGCCGGCTCCGCGCGGATCTGCCGCACGGCCGCGACGACGCTGGCCGCGGCCCGCTCCACCTCGTCAAGGGTGGTCTCGCGGCCCACGGACAGCCGCACCGTGCCCATGGCGGTGTGCTCGGGCACGCCCATGGCCTGCAGCACGTGGGACACGGTGACCACGGACGAGTGACAGGCCGCGCCCGCGGACGCGGCCACGTCCGCCAGCCGGTCCAGCAGCTTGTTGGCCTTGACCCCGGGGAAGGAGATGGACAGCGTGTTGGGCAGCCGGTGCACGGGGTGGCCGTTGAGGTGGGCGTCGGGGATGGCCGTTGCGAGCCGCTCGTGCAGGGCGTCGCGCAGCTGCCGGCAGTGGACCATCCGCTCGTCCATCTCCACCCGGGCCAGGTCCGCGGCCCGGCCCATGCCCGCGATCTGCAGCACGTTCTCGGTACCCGCGCGGCGGTCGGACTCGTGGTCCGCGCCGTGCATGAACTTGGCCAGATCCGTGCCCCGGCGGATGTACAGCGCGCCGATGCCCTTGGGCGCGTACAGCTTGTGGCCGGCCACGCTCAGCAGGTCCACACCCAGGTCGTCGACCCGGGTGGGCACCTTGCCCACGGCCTGGGCCGCATCCGTGTGCAGGCGGATCCCGCGGCTGCGGGTGATGGCCGCGATCTCGGCGATGGGCATCAACGTGCCCACCTCGTTGTTGGCCAGCATCACGGTGACCAGGGTGGTGGTGGGCCGGATGGTGGCCTCGATCTCGGCCGGATCGACCCGGCCGTGGCCGTCCACGCCCACGGTCGTGATCTCGAACCCGCGGTCGGCGAGGTGGCGGCACACCTCGGTCACGGCCGGGTGCTCCACGGCCGAGGTGATCACGTGGTCGCCCCGGCTGCGCAGGATCTCGGCCGAGCCCTTGATCGCCCAGTTGTTGGACTCGGTGCCGCCCGAGGTGAACACCACCTCGTCGGGCAGACAGCCGAGCAGGTCCGCCACCCGCTGGCGGGCCGTGTCCACGGCCGCGCGCGTGGCCCGGCCCTGGGGGTGGGAGCTGGAGGGGTTGCCGAACAGGTCGTCGAGGTGGGGCCGCATGGCGTCGGCCACCTCCGGCGCGATCGGCGTGGTCGCGTTGTAGTCCAGGTAGATCGGGTCGCCCATGTCCTCTTGCTAGGCCATGTGGCCCGCGGTTGCAACCGTGGGGCCGTGGTAGCCTCCACGCGGAAAATACGGGGAAGCCCCCTCGCCGGAGGTGCGCCATGACCGCCCTGCACTTCGACGGATACACGCTCACCGGCCACTCCCGTGCCGGGGTGGCGACCTGCATCTGCATCCCAGAGCTGAGGACCGCCCTGGATCTCGGCACGGTCGACGGCCGGGCCGTGCGCATGTCCCGGGTGCTGATCACCCACGCGCACATGGACCACTGCGCGGCCATCCCCTACTACGCGGCGCGGCGCACGATGATGAAGATGCGTGGCGCGGTCGTGTACATGCCCGCGTCGCTGGTGGGACCCATGCAGCGCATCGTGTCCACCTGGGAGCAGCTCGAGGGAGGGCGCTACGACCTGCAGCTGCTGGCGATCGAGCCCGGCGAGGTGATCCCCCTGGGCGTGGACCACGAGGCTCGTGCGTTCGAGATGGACCACCGCACCGAGAGCCTGGGCTACGTGATCTACCGGGTGAAGCGGAAGCTGCGTCCGGAACTGAGGGGGCTGCAGGGACGGGAGATCGCCGAGCGCCGGCGGGCGGGTGAGCTGGTGGACGAGCGCGTGGCCGAGCCGATGATCGGCTACACGGGCGACACCACCCTGGTTGGGCTGGAGCGCAACCCCGAGTTCCAGCGCTGCCGGGTGCTGGTCTGCGACTGCTCGTTCCTGCCCGGGCTGGTCACGCCGGACAAGGCGCACCGGCACGGCCACGTGCACATCGCCGACATCGCCGAGCGGCCCGAGCTGCTGCCCAACCCCCACGTGGTGCTGACCCACGTGAGCGAGCGGTTCCGGGTGGAGGAGATCCAGCCGGCCGTGGCCGCGGCGCTGCCCACGGACCTGCTGGCCAGGGTGAGCCTGCTGGTCGGCGAGCCCGGGCTGGACGGTCAGCCGGTCTCGGGGGATCCCACCCCGTAGCGGCGTTCCAGCTCGGCGTGCTCGTCGAGCATGGCCTTCATCTGTTCCCGGGCCCGGTCGAGGTCGACCTCCGCGTCCTCGAGGGAGCGGCGGTACTGGTCGAGCTCCTCCTCGAAGCGTTCGTGTTCGGTCTCGATGAGGTCCAGGTCCACGTCCGCGTGGTGCTTCTCCATCTCCTCGTGCCGCAGCAGTGTGGCGCGGAAGCGCTGCACCGTGCGACGGGCACGGTGGATGGTCAGGGCGTGGTCGGCCTCGTTGCGCAGGTGGCGCACCTGGGTGGCGGCGTCCCGCTCGTCCAGGACCCGGTCGCCCAGGGCCACGTCCAGCGCGGTGTGCCGTTCGTCGAGCTGGTGGTGCTCCTCGGCCAGGTCGTTGATCAGCGCGGCGATGTGGTCCGCGTCGGCGATCAGGTCCGCGGTCTCGGCCTCGAACTCCTCGTCGAGCCCGGCACGTAGCTGTTCGCGCTCGGCCTCGGACGGGCCGCAGCCCAGCAGCGCGACCAGGACGATCCACGTGGCGCGTCTCATGGCTCGAATCCTCCCGTACGCCCTGGAATAGCGAACCCTCGCGATGCAGTCCAGCCTGCCGCAGCGACCCTGCTACACTCGGGGGGGATGTCCCTCACACACGATCTGTTCGTACAGATGCTGTTCGCCCTGGGCGTGGGCCTGCTGATCGGGCTCGAGCGGGCCATGAAGTTCTCGGCGTCCGCCACCGGTGAGGCAGCGGACGACAGCGACGACGACGCGGACTTTGCCGGCCTGCGCACCTTCACCATCCTGTCGCTGACCGGATTCGCGGCCGCGCTGATCAGCGACGAGCTACCCCTGGTGGCGCCCGCGGCCCTGGTGGGCGCGGCCGCGCTCGTGGTGGCCATGTACATGCGCTCCCCCGGCGACATGCCCGGTATCACCACCGAGGCCGCCGCCATCGGTTGCTTCGCCCTGGGCATGCTGTGCCACCACCACCCCCACGCGGCCGTGGTGCTGGCCCTGGGCATCACCGTGCTGCTGGCGTTCAAACGGTTCGTGCACACGACCATCCGCAAGGTCAGGCGAGTCGAGCTGATCGACACGCTCAAGTTCCTGGTCGTGATCCTGGTGGTGCTGCCGCTGCTGCCGGACCGGGCGCTGGATCCATACGACGCGTTCAACCCCCACAAGGTGGGCCTGCTGGTGGTGCTGATCTCGGGCATCAGCTTCGTGGGCTACTTCCTGACGCGGATCCTCGGCGCGCAGAAGGGGCTGGGTCTGACCGGCATCGTGGGCGGGCTGACCTCCTCCACCGCGGTCACCGCGGCCATGGCGGTCGAGGCGAAGGGGGCCGAGCACCTGCGGCCGATCTGCGCGTTCTCCACCGTGGCGGCCAACGCCACCATGTTCGTGCGGGTGATCGTGGTCGTGGCCGTGCTCGACCGGGCGCTGATGATGCGGCTGCTGTGGCCGCTGGGGGCCATGGCCCTGGCCGCGGCCGTGGCGTCGGCGATCCTGTGGGTGATGGCCTCTCGCGCGGGCCAGAAGGGGGGCGCGGGCCAGGGCAAGGTGCAGCTGAACAACCCGTTCTCCATCGGCCCGGCCCTGAAGTTCGCGGGCTTCTTCGTGGTGATCCTGTTCGTGGCCCGGCTGGCCACCATGTACTTCGGTGACAGCGGCCTGTACGCGGCCGCGGCCCTGTCCGGGCTGGCCGACGTGGACGCCATCACCCTGTCCGTGGCCGAGCAGACGAGCGCCGCGGCCCTGGCACACAGGGTGGGAGCGCTCGCGATCACCATCGCCGTGGTGTCCAACGGGTTCGTCAAGATCGGCATCGCCCTGTACTCGGGCGGGTGGCGGTTCGGCCGGCTCGTCGGGATCTGCCTGGGCGCGGCCACCCTGATCGGTCTCGTGGTGGCGATCGTCGTGTAGCGGAGAGCGGGTTGCGCAGGATTCACCTCCCATTCCTGGTGTGCATCGTCGTCCTGGTCTCCGGTGGGGCGCGGGCCGAGGAGGGGGAGGACAGCGAGGAGTGCGAGCCGACGCAGGGTACGGTGATCGTGGCCCGCGCCGTGCCCGAGGATCCCTTCGACGCCCTGCGCGCGGTCGAGGTACTGGACGACGACGAGCTGACCCGGCGCCGGCCCCGGACCGTGCCCGAGGCCCTGGCCGAGGTGCCGGGCGTGTTCGTGCAGAAGACCAACCACGCGGGCGGATCGCCGTTCGTGCGCGGGCTGACCGGCCCGCAGAACCTGATCCTGGTGGATGGCGTGCGGATCAACGCCAGCACGTACCGCACCGGCCCGCTGCAGTACCTCAACACCGTGGACTCGTTCTCCCTGCAGCGCATCGAGCTGCTGCGCGGTCCGGGTTCGGTGCTGTACGGCAGCGACGCGGTCGGGGGCGTGTTCCAGCTGGTCACGCGTGATCCGGTGCCGGTGGAATCGGGGCAGGCCGGACGCTTCGATCCGCTGGTGGCCACCCGGTTCGAGTCCGCGGACCTGGAGCGCAGCGGTCGACTGGGGCTGTCGTTCGCCACCGGGTCGTTCGGCCTGACCGGGGGCGTCACGGCGCGGGTGTTCGACGACCTGCGGGCCGGCGGTGATGTGGGCGAGCAGCCGTTCTCGGGCTACGACGAGCTGGACTGGGACGCGAAACTGCGCGTGGGTCGGCCCGGGGGGCACCGGCTGGACGTGCTGTACCAGTCCGCGCGGATCACGGACGCGGGCCGGACCGACAGGCTCGCGTCCAAGGGCGTGTTGACCATGTACGACCGCAACGCCCGTGACCTGGTGTACGCGTCCGGGTTGATCCGGGTACGGCCCCTGCACACGCGCATCACCATCACGTCGTCGTACCAGCGCCAGCTCGAGACCCGTCGCACCATCCAGTTCGCGGACGAGGCGCACGAGTCGGTCGCGGAGATCAAGTGGAACGAGGATGCGGTGCAGACCATGGGCGGCTCGCTGCAGGCCGACACCCGGCTGTTCACCCGCCGGCTGGATCTCGTGTACGGGGCCCGCTACTACCGCGATTCGATCCGGTCCGCGGCCGCCTCGGGCAGTGACGAGGACGCGCTGGAGGACAGCACGCCGGGGTACCCCGAGGGCTCGTGGTACGAGACGTTCAACCTGTTCGTGCTGGCCACCGGTACTCCGGTCCGTACGGACTCCTGGCTGGAGCTGGTGGTGTACGGCGGTGCCCAGCTGTGCTCGTTCGCGGCCGCGGCACCCGGCCTGGAGGGGGTGGAGGACTTCGCCTTTCGCAACACGGGCGGCGCGCTGGCCGCGGGTGTGCACCTGCGCCAGCGCGGTGCGTTCAACCTCGGCCTGAGCTACAACGAGGGCTTTCGCGCCCCCAACCTCAACGAGGCCGCCCTGGTGGGTAGCACCGGATCGTGGTTCCACGCGCCCAACCCGGACCTGCAGCCCGAGCACGCCGACACTCTGGAATTCAATGGACGCTTCCAGGCCGGTCCGGTGAGGTTCGGTGGCACGGCCTACGCCTCGCTGCTGAAGGACTACATCGCGCGCGTGCCCACCACGTGGGAGGGGCAGAGCGAGGTGATGGGCGCGGAGGTGGTACACAACGCCAACCAGGGGCGCGGCCAGATCGTGGGCGGCGAGGTGCAGCTGCAGGTCGACCTGCCGCTCCACCTGTCCGTGGGTGGGGACCTCACCTCTACCTGGGGCCGGTACGAGGACTCGGACCAGGGCTGGGTCCCGGTGAGCCGGATCCCGCCCCTGTTCGGCACGGCGCGTGTGCGGTTCGCGCCGCCGTGGCACGATCTGTTCGTGGACGTGATCGTGCAGGGGGCCGGCAGGCAGGACCGGCTGTCGCCCATGGACGAGACCGACGCCCGCATCCCCGAGGGCGGCACGCCTGGCTGGACCACGGTCGGCCTGCGCGCCGGGTTCCGGCCCCACGAGCGCGTGGCCATCTCCTTCGGCGCCACCAACCTCGCGGACGCGCTGTACAAGTACCACGGTTCGGGCGTGTACGCGGCCGGCCGGTCGGTGTGGCTGGCCGTGGAGGTGATCGAGCCCTGAACCGACCGGTGGTACAATGGTGCCTGGCGGGATGAGGGCAGCAACATGACCAGACACCTGACGGGCCGCGTGGCGTGGTGGGCGGCGATCCTCGTGACCGGGGCCCTGGTCCTGGCCGGTTGCAAGCAGATCGCCCGGTGCGGTGACGACGACGACACCAGGCCGGTGGACGACGACGACACCTCCAGCGCCGGCGACGACGACATCGAGGCGGACGACGACACCGCCAGCGCGGACGACGACAGCAGCGCTGACGACGACGACAGCAGCAGCACGGACGACGACGACACCGGCGACGACGACACCGCCCCCCCGTGCGATCCCCTCGGCCCCAGCGTCACCCCCACCCTCGGCTTCGGCGAGCCGGACTGGCAGATCCAGCTGTTCATCGACGGCCTGGACACCCCTGCCGGCCTGGCCGCGGACTCGGCCGGGGACCTGGTCGTGGGCGCGGGCGTGGGCTCGTACGACTACCGTCCGGTCCTGCGCATCACGCCGTCGCTGACCGTGACCAGCTCCTCGTCGATCCGTGATCCCGACGGCGTGGGCGTGGACTCCACGGACCAGGTCTACGCCGCAGGCTGGGACGACATCCACCACCTCGACTCGCTGATGCCGGGCGCCGATCCGGACTGGCTGTGGCACACCATGGCCACGGGCGGCAACATCAACGACTTCGTGCTCGACGCGGCCCACGGCGACGTGATCTACCTGGAGCTGGACGACGGCCGAGTCGTGCAGGTCGAGCAGTCCCTGGCCGAGACCGTGCTGATGAGCGGCATGGCCAACCCCGCGATCGACGTGGACGGCAACGGCGACCTGTGGGTCCTCGACGACGCCGACGGTGAGCTGTACCTGCTCGACGTGGCCTCGGGCGTGGCCACGGTGCAGGCGACCTGGGGGACGCTCGATCCCGACTACACCATGAGCAACCGCATCGCCTTCAACCCGGCGGACGGCCGGTTCTACGCCAGCACCTACTACGACGACATCGGCGGCACGATCACCCGCTGGGACCCGGCCGACCCGGGCGCGCTCGAGGTGTGGGTGTCGAACATGTCCGGCGACGACAACCCCGACGACCTGCTGTGGATGGGTGGGTGCCTGTACGTTTCGCAGCCGCTGGGTGGGCGGATCCTGCGGATCTGCGAGTGCGGGTGATGGGTGCCCCACGTTGTCTGTGGGCCATGTGCCTGGTCGCCGCGCTCGGCCTCTCGGGCGGCGCCTGCATCGAGCAGGCCTGCGTGGACTGTGACGACGACGACACGCCTGCGGACGATGACGACAGCACCTCTGCCGACGACGACAGCGGTGATGACGACACCGCGGACTGCGTGGACGAGGACGGGGACGGCTACGGTGCCGGTGGCGCGGCCGCGTGCGATCTCGCCGGCGTGGACTGCGACGACTCCGATGGCGAGGTCAATCCCGGCGCGGAAGAGGTCTGCAACGAGCTCGACGACGACTGCGACGGGGAGGCGGACGAGGGCTTCGACGCCGACGAGGACGGGATCGCCGACTGCGTGGACGACTGTCCGGTGTACGCCGACGCCAATGTGGTCCCTGGGGGAGGCGGCACCTACTACGATCCCTGCGCCAGCATCGCTGACGCCATCGACCTGCTGCCGCCCGGCTGCCTGTCGATCCGGTTGTTCCCGGCGAACTTCGGCGAGAACGTCGACTTTGGTGGCCTGGACCTGGACATCGCGTCGCTCCAGGGGCCGGAGGTGACGATCATCGAGCCGCCGGCCGGCGGGACGGTGGTCACCATCGCCACGAACGAGACCGCAGCCGCGTCGCTGGAGGGGGTGACGCTGCGGGGCGGCACCGGCACCAGCGGTCACCCGGGGACCGAGGAGGGGCTGTTGTACGGCGGCGGGCTGTTCATCTACGACGCCTCGCCGACCATCCGGGGCTATGTCATCGAGGACAACGAGGTGGACGAGGGCTACGGCGGCGGCGGCTACATGCACGGCTACGACGGGCTGTTCGCCAACAACCGGGTGCGCGACAACACCGCGTTGAAGGACGACAGTGATCCCGGCGGGGGCGGCGGACTCGCCATGGACGAGTGCACCGCCACGGTCTTCGGCAACGTGTTCGAGGGCAACAGCTCGCTGGGAGAGTCGGCCGACGGCTTCCCCGAGTGGTGGCAGCCGGGCCCCTACGACACCGCCAGCTATCCCGCGCAGGGCTGGGACTGCGATGACGACGACCCGGAGGTGTTCCCCGGAGTCGGGTGCTAGGGGCAGAACCCGCCCGCCTGCCACCCCACCACCATCTCCTCGGTGACCTCGACCAGGCCTGCGAACGGCTCGCCTGTCTCGGGGTGGGTGCCGGTCACCTCCACGGGCTCGGACTCCATGTCCAGGATCTCGATGGGCAGGCAGAAGGGGCCGCTGCCGTCAGGGCAGTCCAGGCACCCGATGCCGAGGCTGCTCAGCAGGTCGCACGTGACCCCTTCCCCGGCGTCGGGATCGATGGCCGCGTCCAGGCCACGCGTGTCCACCGTCGCGGTCAGGGTGCCGCCCACCAGCCGCGAGGTGCCGGGCAGGAACGATCCGTCCACGCGCCACCCGTGCAGCGTGTATTCACCCCAGGTCTCGCCGTCGACGGACAGGGAGGACGCGGTCAGGGGCTGGGTCGGCGCGAACGAGAGGTACGGGTTGTCCCACGACCCCGTGTCCTGCCCGCTCAGCGACACCGTGGCCTGGCACAGGTCCTGGACCCAGGCGCCGTCTACGGCGGCTACCTGGCCGCCGTAGCCCTCGGCCCGACCACTGGCCGCGTCCAGGTCGGTGACGTGCAGCACGGAGGGCCGGGACAGGTACTGCGCGATCAACGAACCCAGACCGTGGGGTTCGAGGATGAACCCCTCGCTCACGTCGCGCAGCCAGTCGCGGCCCTCGACGGTGTCCTCCGCGTCCACCAGCGGCTCGCCCGCGCTGCTCGTGCTGAAGGCGAGCTCTGCCGTCGATTCGTCCCAGTGGATCGTGGCCACGTAGTCGGTCCGCGGCAGCAGGTGCTGATCCGGGTCGTCACCGTGGGGATCGAAGGTGAGGCGCGTGTCGCGGTCGCCCAGCTCACTGTCACCCGGGATGACGAGACCCTGTCCGTCGACCAGGGTGATCGCGGCCGTGGTCACGTCGTCGGTGAACCACACGATGATCGGCGCGCGGTGGTACGCGTCGGTCGCGTCCTCCGCTGGCCAGACCGCCTTGATCTCCGCGCCCTGGTCATCGTCGTCTGACCAGGTGTCGTCGTCGCAGCACACGTCGTCGTCATCGTCGTCGTCACCCGGGGGGTACGAGCAGATCATGCGCTCCATGCAGCCGCGGTCGTCGCAGTCCACGTCGCCGTCGTTGTCGTTGTCCACGCCGTCGTCGCACTCGCCAACCGCGTCTCCCTCGATCCACGGGCAGCCCGCCAGCAGGGAGGCCAGGGTCGACACCAGCAGCAACCAGCGCAGTGGGGACATGGGTCGCCTCCTCAGGGTCCGGGGCATAGCCCCTCGGCTTGCCACGCCTCGACCTGGTTGGTCGTGACCTCGACCAGTCCGGTGATGGTCTCCTCGGTGCCAGGGTCGGTCGAGGTGATCTCCGCCGGCTCCGCCGGGATGTCCTCCACCCGGAGGGTGAGGCACAGCGGCCCGCTGCCGTCCGGGCACTGCACGCAGTGGATGCCGAGGGTGGCGAGCAGCTCGCAGGCCGCGCCCTCGCCCGCGTCCGGGTCGACCAGTTCGTCCATTGCGCGGGTGTCCATCACCCCGTCCAGGGTGCCGCCGCCCATCGCGTCGCCGTCCGCGGCGAACGTGCCGGTGGCGGTGTAGTCGTACACCGTGACCGCCATCTGCGAGGCCGGGTTGGGCGCCAGGAACGCGGGGAAGGTCACGTCCAGCGGGCCCAGCGCGGCGTGGGGATTGCACCAGTCGCCAGCCATGTCGCCGGTGAAGGCGAAGGTGGGCGTGCACAGGTCCTGGGTGTAGTCCCCGCCGTCCCCGGTCACCGGCGCGCCGAACAGCTCGATGGTGTCGGTCGCGGAGGCGACCGACACCACCCGCAGCGCGGTGAAGTACTCCACGGGATCCATGATGCCCAGCGGCGGCTCGACGATGGTGGCGCGACTGAAGTCGCGCACGTAGTCGCGGCCGACCACGTCGTTCCACGGATCCAGCACCGGCGTGCCCAGCTCGCTGGTGGTGAACGTGATCTGTGCGCTGCCCGTGCTCCAGGTGACCGTGGCCACGTAGGTGGTCCCCGGGGAGAGGTGCTGGTCGGGATCCGCGCCATGGGGGTCGAACACCAGCTCGTCGCCGTGCACGGTCTGTTCACCGGGTACGACCATCCCATGGGCGGACTGCAGCGCGAGCGCGGGGTCGACCACGGCGCTGGTGTTGAACTCCACGGTGATATCCGCGCGGTAGAACACGCCCTCCTGGCCATCGTCCGGGTCCGAGTCCTCCACCCAGGCGCTGGTGTCGTCGGGCACGTCCGCGCTGTCGTCGTCGTCGGGTGACCAGGTGTCGTCGTCCCCCTGGCAGTCGGGGTCCTCGGCGCAGCCGGGATCGAAGCAGTCCAGGTGGCTGTCGCCGTCGTTGTCCTCGCCGTCGGAGCATTCACCTGCCTGGTCCCCCTCGATCCAGGGGCAGCCACAGAGGGCCATCGCGAGCACCACGTACGCGATCGCGTTGCTGAGTCGGATCACTGAAGACCTCCCCGTGGGTCGACCCTACCAGTGAAGTGACAGTCGCTCCCGTGTCGAATGGGTCACCGGGGGTATGCTGTCGCGCGGAGGTGAGTGATGGCCGACCGCCCCCGGGCGCTGCTGATCACCAACCACGGCTACGCCGGCGTGGAGGTGCCCGTGGGCGGTGCGCCGGACACCGGCGGGCAGGTGTTCTACGTCAACTCCCTGGCGCTGGCCCTGCAGGAGCTGGGGTACTCGGTGACCATCGCCGCGCGGGGCGGATTCCCCCACTTCGGCTCCGACCGGCTGCGCGAGGGGGA
The DNA here is from genome assembly GCA_964639985.1 of uncultured Rickettsiales bacterium. Lineage (GTDB taxonomy): Bacteria > Myxococcota_A > UBA796 > UBA9615 > CAYRNR01 > CAZXHG01. The sequence goes on along the minus strand of CAZXHG010000176.1, from coordinate 1,378 downwards.
GGAGCAGCTGGCCGAGCACGTGCGCTACCTGTACGTGCCCGGCGGGGGCGACGCGTTCATCCGCAAGGAGGACATCGCGCCCGCGCTGCCCGCGCAGCTCGACTGGCTGGAGGCGTTCGTCGGCCAGCAGGCCCGGGCCGCGGGGTGTGCCCCCTGGGAGGTCTACCGGCTGATCAACACCCACTACTGGGACGCGGCCGTGCTCGGCGTGGGGCTGGCGCAGCGGTGGGGGGTCGATCGCCACGTGTGGACCCCGCATTCCCTGGGTGCGCTCAAGGAGGACAACTACCGGGGCAAGCCGCCCAGGGTGGTCGAGCCGCTGCGGTTCGCCGAGCGCAAGGCCGAAGAGCGCGCGATCTGCGCGGGCACGCGCCGGTTCGCGTCCACCTCCGACGAGATCGGCCAGTGGCTGCGCTCGTACTACGGCGTGCCGGCCGAGCGCATCTTCGACTTCCCGCCCTGCGTCGACATGAGCGTGTTCCGGCCGCGGTCCGACGACGAACTCGACGCGACCGTGGCCTGGCTGGCTGGACGCACCGGCTGGGATCCCGCCGCGCTGCGCGGCGGCGAGCTGGTGTTCGAGGCCAGCCGCAACGACACGACCAAGCGCAAGGACCTGGTCCTGCGGGCGTTTGCCCGGGCCGCAGCCGAGAGGCCCGCCGCGCGCCTGTTCGTGGCCGGCGGCCCGGACAACGACGTCCAGCGGCAGCTGCGCGCGATCCGGGACGCCGATCCGGTGCTGCGGCGCCAGGCTCACCTGTTCGAGGGCAAACTGCCCGACGAGCACCTCGGACCGCTGTTCTCCCTGGCCGGGATCTATGCCACGCCGTCGGAGATGGAGGGCTTCGGCATGTCCGCGGCCCAGGCCGCGGCCGCGGGTTCGACCCTGGTGTGCTCCGGGCTGGTGCCCTTCGCCGTGCAGTACGCCGCCCGGGCCGCGCACATCGTGGCCGCGGGTGACGAACTGGGTTTCGCCGCCGCCCTGGAGGCGTTGCTGGCCGACCCCGACGAGCGCGCCCGCCGCGGCCGCGCGCTGGTGGAGGCCACGCGCGCCCTGGACTGGGTCGCGGTCACGCGTGCGTTCCTCGGGTTCCTCGACCTCGCCTGACCCGGCGCCCGGGGTTGTGACATCATGATCGTCTCACAGGGAGGTCTGCCATGAACCACGACCCCGCGCTCGCGACGGTCGACATCCTGATCATCGTCGGGTTCCTGGTGCTGGTGACGGTCATCGGCTACGTGATGTCCAGCATCGCGTCCAAGGGCATGGACGACTACTTCCTGGGTGGCAAGCGCATCCCCTGGTACGTGCTGGGCATCTCCACGGCCACGTCCAACTTCGACATGGCCGGCACGATGATCATCGTGGCGGTGGTGT
>CAZXHG010000175.1:0-21945 GCA_964639985.1 uncultured Rickettsiales bacterium | reverse complement strand
CGGGCTCCATGTCGTCGCAGTCACCGTCGCAGGTGTTGAAGCCGTCGCCGTCGTTGTCCGTGATCTCGTCGGTGACCCCGTCGCAGTTGGAGTCGATGCCGTCGTTGCAGCCCTCGACCGCACCTGGGTGCACGTCCGGGTCGCCGTCGTCGCAGTCGTCGTCGCAGGTGGTCCAGCCGTCACCGTCGTCGTCGAGGCAGGACTGGGGCGCCTCGAACCGGATCGCGTAGTACCCCGACAGCGCGGCCGCCGCGTGGCTCACCATCAGGTAGTGGCCCTGGTTGGGATCGGCGATCCCCACGGCCGCGGACGCGCCATAGTCGTAGGTGGCGTCGCCGAACTCCACGTCCTGGTAGTGGAACTCGATGGACCCGTCCTCCTCGAACAGCTTCACCACGAACGTCGTGTCGCCGATGTAGTAGTACGGCGCGTTGTTGTGGTAGTGGGGCACGCTGCGCCACTCCACCACGAACACCTGGTTGGGCGTGGTCCCCACGGTCTGGGTGTACACGTCGCCGCCCGCGTCCGGGTTGAGGTTGTCCCAGAACGGGTAGATGCCCCGCATCTGCGTCACGGCCAGGGACTCGCTCGCGTTGGCCACCGCCTGGGAGCCCTCGAAGTGCAGCACCCCGTCCGAGCACACGGTCAGCTGGCTGTAGATCTGGCCGTAGAACTCGAAGTCGAAGCCGATGGGCACGATCGAGTAGTCGTCGTTGGCCAGGCCCAGGGCGCTCGAGCCCTGCTCCATGCTGTAGGTGACGGTGTCGGCCCAGTTGTAGCCGTAGCCGTCCGGTCCGCCGCCGTCGGCGCCAGCCCGGTCGATCCGCATCGTCAGCGGGATCAGGACGCAGCCGCCCAGGAACAGCAGGCCCCAGAAGTAAAGGCGCCGGTGCCTCACGATGTGCTCGGTCATGTCGTCTCCTCGGAGGTAAAGACGATGTCAAATGATGGCATGTAGAAGCTACCTGGGATCGGCCAGAAGATCCACCGGCGCAGGCGAGCCCGCAGGCGCACACGCGTGATTGCCCCATCACGGCGCGGCCGCTAGGCTGGGGCGATGCGCAACACCTATCGATCCATGAACGCCGGCCCCAGCCGACGGGGCCTCTTCCGCGGCATCGGCGCCGGCGCAGCCGTGGCAGGCGGCGTGTTGCTGGGGGTGCCTGCCCTGGCCGACGAATCCGGCGCGCCCGCGCCCCCCCCCGAGATCAAGACCAACATCGACGCGTTCACCGCCGTGCCCCGCGGCCCGCTGGCGATCCCCGGCGCATTCCCCGGCCGCGTGGTGCGCGTACGCGACGACCGCTGCCTGCGCGACGACGTGGTGGACGCGGCCGTGGTGCGCGAGATGCTCGACGCGGGCCTGGCCGAGCTGACGGGCACCACGCCCGCAGAGGCCTTCGCCCGCTGGTTCGGGGCCGACGAGGTGGTCGGCCTCAAGGTCAACCCGGTGGGGCCGCCGGTGATCAGCACGAAGCCCGAGCTCGTGGCCGCTGTGGTCGACTGGCTGCGGGCCGGCGGCCTGCCCGCCAGGCAGATCGTGGTGTGGGACCGCTTCGAGGGCATGCTCGCCGACGCGGGCTACACCCCGGACTCCCTCGGCGGCGTGCGCGTCGAGGGCCTGCAGATCATGGACGAGGAGGGAGAGGCCTGGCGCACGGCCGACGGCCGCCACGTGTCCGAGGACCGCTTCGACCTCGAGGCGTTCTACGAGGCTCCGGGCGTGACCGGGCAGGGCGTGGCCGGCTACCCGGACGACACGTACTACCTCAACCAGCACGTGTTCGCCGGCGAGCGCTCCTACTTCGGCAAGCTGGTGACCCGCGAGCTGACCCGCATCATCAACCTGCCCGTGCTGAAGAACACCGGCCACGGCGTGTCCGTGGCCACCAAGAACCTGGGCTACGGCGCGGTGTGCAACACCGGCCGCCTGCACCGGCCGCTGTTCTTCGACGTGTGCACCGAGGTCACGGCCGCGCCGTGGATCCGCGACAAGCTGGTGCTCAACGTGGTCGACGCGATCCGCGCTCAGTACGGCGGCGGACCGATGTACGACGCGCAGTACGTGGTGCGGCCCCGCGCCCTGTACCTGGCCACGGATCCGTTCGCCCTGGACATGACCTGCCACCGCCACGTGCTGCAGCTGCGCAGGGACGCGGCCATGACCACGGACGAGCACCCCCGCTACACCGAGTACCTGCACTACGGCGAGCGGCTGGGGCTGGGCGTCGCCGCCCCGGAGCGCATCGAGTTGGTGGACCTGGATCGCACGCCCGCGGCCACACCGTGATGCGCCACCGCGCCCTCACCCTGCTGACCGTGGCCTGGCTCGCCCTGCCCGCCGGGGCCGACGTCCTACCGGATGCGTTCGCCGACGGCTGGCAGCGCGACGGCCAGCCGCGCACGTTCACCGGACCGGAGCTGTACGGCCACATCAACGGCGGCTCGGAGGTGTTCCTCGAGCTCGGCTTCGACCACCTGCTGGTGCAGCGCTACCGCGGGCCGGACGACCGCGAGCTGATCGCCGAGGTGTACGTGATGGCCGACCCGGTGGCCTCGCTCGGCATCTACCTGCTGCGCTGCGGCGCCCTGGAGCAGCCCGCGGCTGGGCTCGCCCACCGCAACACCGTGAGCCCGCACCAGCTGTCCATGCTGGCCGGGAACGTGTACGCGACCATCGCCAGCCCGTCCGGGACCGACGACGGGGCCAGGGCCATGGGGGAGCTGGCCGCGGCGCTGGCCCTGCCGGAGGCTGGCGTCGAGGCCGATCCGTTCGCCGCCCTTCCCGCGAGCGAGCGGGTCCCCGGCTCACTGCGCATCGTGCGGGGTGAATTCACCCTGGCCGACCGCTTCACCTTGGGCGAGGGTGATGTGCTGCAGCTGGCCCGGGGTGTGACCGCGGTGGCCGCGGATCTTCGAGCGGAGGACGGCACCGTACAGACGGTGCTGGTCGCCCTCTACGCGGACCCCGCCGCCGCGGTCGCGGCGTTCGCCCACCTGAAGGCCAACCTGGATGTCTACATGAAGGCTGAATCGGTGGACGGTCGGTCCCTGCGCCTGCGCGACTACCGCGAGCAGACGGTGCTGGTCGAGCTGGACGGCGCCCGCATCACGGTCCGCTACGACCGCCCATGATCCGTCGCACTGCGTCGGGCACCTCCTGGATGTCCGCCACCGTGGCGTAGGCGTCCGCGTCCACGGTCGCGGGATCCACGGTCTCGTGCTTCCACGTCATCTCGTAGGGCAGGTAGATGCCGTGCCCACCGATCTCGACCACGGGCAGCACGTCCGATCGCAGCGAGTTGCCCACCATCACGAAGCGCGACGGCGGCACGCCCACCCGCTCCAGCAGGCGGCGGTACGTGTCAGGCGTCTTCTCCCCCACGATCTCCACGTGACGGAAGAAACGGGTCAAGCCGGACCGCTCCACGCGCGATGTCTGCTCGAACAGGTCCCCCTTGGTGATCATCATCAGCGGCAGCTCGCCGGCCAGGCGCCCCAGCGTCTCGGCCACGCCGTCGAACACCTCGACCGGCCCCTCCATCATCCAGCGGGCGTGCCCCACCAGCGACCGCAACGCCGCGCGCTCGACCGCCTCCCCCCCCAGCTCCAGCGCCACCTCCACCAGGGACAGCACGAACGCCTTCACGCCGTAGCCGTACACGTCGATGTTGGCCACCTCCACGTCGAACAGCCGCCGGCGCACCTCGTCCGCGGGAGCCACGCCGTCGAGCGCCTCCACCAGCAGGTCCTCACCCACGCGGTAGCGGGGCTCGTTGACCCACAGGGTATCGTCCGCGTCGAAGGCCAGCATCTCGATCATTCGGCCGCTCCCGGGGGTCGCTCGGCGTTGCGGTGCCAGACATAGGGGTCGGTCAGGAAGGGGTGGCTGTCAAGGGCCTCGCGGTCCGGCGCCGGCAACCTGCCCGAGGCCAGGTCGGCCTGCAGCACCGGCAGCAGCTCCTCGAAGACGATCCACGCCCGCACGCGGATCCCCGCCTCGCTGTTGTGCACCACGTCGTGGTACAGCTCCGGCCACCCGGGCATGGCCCCAGCCACGTCCACGGCCGCGGCCCCCTGCTGCGCGGCCCAGGCCAGCAGCACCCGGTTGCGCAGGTCCGAGGCCCGGCGCAGGTTGGCGTAGCTGTACGGCCAGTAGCGCGAATGCAGATCCTGGTACAGGCCGGCGTGGCGGTCCGGATCCAGCCGCAACCCGTCGTGCACCATCATGGCGAACGAGCAGACCACCAGGGAGCCACCCGCGCCCTGCACGTCGCCGGCCATCTGCTCGAGGTCGGCCAGCACCTTGCCCAGCCCCAGCGCCTCGCCCACGGCCGCCGGATCCGGGTCGATCTCGTCCAGGCCGGGCGGCAGGACGAACTCCTGGGCCGGGTGAGGCTGCTCGGCCAGGCCGCCCCGCGCGTCGCGCAGCTGCACCAGCCGCATCGCCACCGCGGACCAGCGCGCGGGGACCGGCAGGGTGGCCGGTGGTACCTCGGCCGTGGTGTCCAGTGCCCCCGGGGGGCGCGACGCCTCCTCCAGCATGTGCACCACCGACGGCACGCCGAAGTCGTTGGCCCCCTCGTAGAACACCACGTAGTCCGGCTCCACCGGCAGCAGCTCGTACCGCACGATGGCGGCCATGTCCGGCGACCGTATCCCCTCGCGGCCGACGTTGATCACCTCGAAGCGCACGTCCAGCCCCTGGGCGTCGGCCCAGCGTGTCAGCCAGTGCTGCAGCAGCTCCGGATACGAGAACCGCAGGGTCGGGCTGGCCGTGGTCGACGCGCCCACACAGGCGATGCGTACCGTGCCCGGCGGTTTGTCCAGGTCGAGATCCGGCCCCCGCCAGCCGAAGCGATTGGTGCGGGTCAAGGGTGTGGCCACCGTGCTGGCCGGGTAGCGGAAGCGGGGGTGGGCCGAGCCCCACGCCGGGGAGAACAGCCACAGCCAGTCCGGCTCCAGCAACGTACGCAGCTCGGGCGGGGGATCCGGATACCGGTGCACCTCGCCCACGTACAGGTCGTTGAACACGTAGTTGACCTGCCAGCCGAAGTCGTCCTCCCGCTGCTGCAGGTCCTCGCCCTTGAAGGCGGGAGGGAGGGACGGAGGTTCGTCCAGGATCCAGGATGGGTCGACCCCCTCGGGCGCCCCCCGCCCCCGTTGGAACTCCTCCACCAGCCCCCGCCCCGTGTCCCCGATGGGCGCCAGCGCCGGCACGGTCCACGCCATCGGCTGCCGCTGCAGGCGCGCCGACGTCAGCTCCCAGCCGTCCACGTGACGCACCACCCCCTCGGCCAGCACCAGCGAGGCCAGGGTGGAGCAGGCGGCCAGGCCCAGCCGGCCGAGGGTGCGCTTCAGCGGCATGGGGTCACGTCAGCAGGGCCTCGAGGTGGTGCCACAGCCAGTGGTGGTCCAGTACAGAGGTGTGGCCGCCCGGCACGGGGGGAACGGCCTTGCTCAGGATGTCCAGCAACTCGTCCCGGTCCAGGGTCCCTGCCACCACCGCAGCCTCGAGCTCGGAATAAGTCTGGGGGAAGTCCGCGTCGTCCATCAACGCGTCGATCATGAAGCTGGCGCCCGGGAAGGCGTCCAGCGGCCCGGCGTCCCCCTCGAACAGCGCCACGATCGCGTCCAGCGCGTTGTCGGACAGCTCGGCGAAGCAGCGGGGGTCGAACATGTGGCCCGCGCCCCAGTCGTGGTTGTTGGCCGACACCAGCTCCACGCGGACGTGCGCTGGCAGGTCCACCCCGTACAGCGCCTGGAACACCGGGCCGTTGCGCACCATGTCGTGCCACGAGCGCTCCTCCACGTCCGGGCCGCGATCGCTGGCCGGCCCCAGGTAGCCGTGCCAGGGCACGTCCACGGCCAGCAGCCGCAGCGCGGTGAGCTGCTGGGCCGGATGATCCGGCAGCACGTCCCCCCAGTACGAGTCCGTGCCCGGATCGCGGAACCAGCGCTTGTCCGCCAGGAAGTTCAGCGCACAGCGGGCCACCACGCCGCCCATGGAGTGGGCCACGATCGCGATCGTGGACACGTTCTTCTGCGACAGCTCGTCGATGAACCGCGCCAGCCCGACGGCCGTGCGGTCCAGGTAGGAGTGTTCGTCGTCGTACAGGAAGTACCACGGCCGCAGCCCCGGCCGCCCCGCCACGTAGCCCCCCAGGGTCTCGAGGTCGTCGGGCGCGCCGTCGAGCCCGTGGATCAGCACCACCGGGATGTCGGCGTACGACTTGGCGCCGAACGGACAGAGGATCCCACGCGCGCCGGTGTGGTCCAGCAGCTCGGCCTCGTGGTCGCCGTCGAGCATGGTGTCGTCCACGGGTGACACGTGGTCCAGCAGGGGGGTCGGCATGGCGCACTCCTTGCCTCGTGAGGTTCTCACGGATCCGAGGCCGAGGCCCAGCCGAGTGATCCCCACCACTGGCAATCCGCCCGCCGTTGTGGCGAGATCGGACTCCAGCGCGGAGTACCACCGGTGATCGAAGACTACGAACTGCTCGAACGGATCGGCCGTGGCGGCATGGGCGAGGTGTGGCGCGCCCGCCACCGCAACCTGGGCCGCGAGGCCGCGATCAAGCTGATCCGCGCCGACTCCCTGGGCGCCGAGTCCGACGACCGCGCCCGCCGCACCCTGCGGCGGTTCGAGAAGGAGGCCCGCGCCACGGCCGGCCTGCGCTCGCCCCACACCATCGAGCTGTACGACTTCGGCATCGCCGACGACGCCACCTTCTACTACGCCATGGAGCTGCTGGAGGGCCTGGACCTGCAGTCCCTGGTCGAGCGGTACGGCCCGGTCCCACCCCACCGCACCGTGCACCTGCTGCGCCAGGCCTGCGAGTCCCTGGCCGAGGCCCACCACGCCGGTCTGGTGCACCGGGACGTCAAGCCGGCCAACCTGTTCTGCTGCCGTCTGGGCCTCCAGGTGGACTTCGTCAAGGTGCTGGACTTCGGCCTGGTCAAGACCGCGCCCGGCCTGGACGACGAGTCCGACCTGACCGTGGACGGCGCCGTGCCCGGCTCGCCCGCGTTCATGGCGCCCGAGGCCATCCGCGGCCACCGCGACCTCGACGCCCGCGTGGACGTGTACTCCCTGGGCTGCGTGGCCTACTGGCTGCTCAGCGGCGAACGTGTGTTCGACGGCCGCACCGCCCTGGACATGGTGCTGGCCCACCTGCAGACCGACCCCGACCCGCTCGGCTCACGCGCCACCCAGCCCGTACCGGCGGACCTCGACGCGCTGGTCATGGCCTGCCTGGCCAAGGACCCCGACGACCGGCCCGCGGACGCCGTGGCCGTGGCCCGCGCCCTGGACGCGTGCGACCTGCCGGACCGCTGGACCGATGACCGCGCCGCGGCCTGGTGGGAGGAGCACCGCCCGGCCGCGGCCTGGGGCGAGCCGCCGCAGCTCGAGGCGCCGGACGAGGCCACGCCGCCCGTGGAGTCCACCGAGGTGGACACCCCGGCCAGCACGCTGACCGCCGACTTCGAGGAGGTCTCGACGCCCCGGCCCGAGCCCGATCTCTCCTCCGAGTACGTGGTCGAGTCCCTCAAGCAGCAGTTCGACGCCAGCCACATCGACGTGCACGAGTACGACCGCCGCACCCGGCTGGCCCAGCTGGCCGAGAGCGAGGGAGACCTGCGTGCGGCCCTGGCCGGCCTGGTCATCCCCGAGGTGGCCAACCCGCCCGTGCCGGTCGAGGAGCAGCCTCCGGCCGTGCACGAGGACGAGGCCCAGCTCCCGGTGCGAGCCGAGGACGCCGCCGCCTGGAAGAACATCGTGTCCGTGTTCAGCGGCGCGAACCGCAAGGGCGCCTGGCGCCCGCCCGCGAAGATCCAGTGCATCGACGTGTTCGGCGGCACGGATCTGGACTTCCGCTTCGCCAGGATGGCCCCAGGCATGACCCAGGTCCGCTGCATCAACGTGTTCGGCGGCACCACCATCGTCGTGCCGCCCGACCTGTACGTGGAGGTGGAGGGCTGGGGCATCTTCGGCGGCTTCGGCGCCAACGCCACGGACACGGACAAGCCCACGGACGACACGCCGTGGCTCAAGGTCACCGGCATGGCCGTGTTCGGCGGTACGGACGTGAAGGTCAAGTCACGAGAGAAGAGCGGCCTGAAGAAGCTGCTGTCGTTCCTGGGGGACTGATCCGGATCACGGACAGCGGAACGCCCCGTCCACGATCTCGAACCCGAACATCACCTGGTCGTCCTCGCCGAACCACATCGATCCGCACTCGAAGAAGCCGGTGTTGTGCGGCCACTGTTCGGGCCCGGTCTCGAGCCAGCAGTCCGCACCACCCTCGCCCCAGACCCACTCGTCCCAGCCCCAGTTCTCGTCCCACCAGTACAGGTAGAACCCGTGGGTCATGGTGTCGTTGGGGTGGGGTGGGGTGTCGAACAGGAACTCGAACCCGGTCTCCCACCACGCGTCCTGGGCGGCCGCGATCATGTCCTCCTGGTAGTACTGCCCGCAGAAGGCCTCGGCCACGAACTCGTACGTACCGGCGAGCTCGCCGTCCGGCACGGTGAACACGATCCCGGGCTGCGCTGGCAGGTCGTCGTCATCGTCGTCGTCGTCCGCGACATCGTCGTCGTCGTCCGCCACGTCGTCGTCGTCGTCGTCCGTCGTGGTGTCGTCGTCGTCCGCCACGTCGTCGTCGTCGGTCACGTCGTCGTCGTCGGCCACGTCGTCGTCGTCGGCCACGTCGTCGTCGTCGGTGTTCACCACCAGCGAGCCGGCGCAGCCGGCGATCAGCCAGCCTGCGGCCAGCAGCAGGGTCATCCACTTCCAGGTGTGCACGGGGCCTCCTTCCGGGAGCATGACGAGAGTAATCCGGCGTTCACCACAGCGACAAGGGACGTTTCTGACCCGAGAAACCCGAAAAAACCGGGGAGGGGGAAGGAATCGAACCGCGCCGGTGTTCCCCCCCATGAACGAACGGAGCACGAAACCTACAACCCAAAGTCAACTCCGCTCCTTCGTTCACGAGCCAGGAGCTCTTTCTCCACGTCGGCCGTCTCTCTGCCCAACCCCGAACCATCCACCTCGGCCGGCGTGGAGCTCCTGACTCTTCCCCTCTCGAATCCTCCACACGCGTGCTAATCTGCCCTCCATGACGGGCCCGGCCGAACCCCTCCGCCTCTTCGACGTGCAGCGGTTCTGCGTGCACGACGGGCCCGGCATCCGCACGGTGGTGTTCCTCAAGGGCTGCCCCCTGCGCTGCTGCTGGTGCCAGAACCCCGAGTCCCTGCACACCGCCCCGGAGACCGCATTCTTCGCCGAGCGCTGCAGCGACTGCCGCGCCTGTTTCGAGACCTGCCCCCACGGCGCCATCGTCGAGGGCGAGGCCCGCATCGACCGCGACGCCTGCAAGGCCTGCGGCCACTGCGCCGACGCCTGCCCCGCCGAGGCCCTGCGCCTCATCGGGTGGGAGGAGGCGGTCGAGGACCTGCTGCCCGATCTGCTGCGCGACCACAGCTACTTCCAGGCCAGCGGCGGCGGCGTCACCCTGTCCGGTGGCGAGCCCCTGCTGCAGGTGGCGGCGGCCGCGGCCCTGCTCGAGGCCTGCCGGGCCGAGGGCCTGCACACCGCGGTCGAGACGAGCGGCGCCGTGCCCTGGAGCGCATTCGAGGAGGTCCTCCCCCACACGGACCTGTTCTACGTGGACCTCAAGGCGGGCACGGACGAGCTCCACCGGGAGCTGACCGGGGTGCCCCTGACGCGGATCGCGGACAACGCCCGCCAGCTGGCCGGGTACGGCGGCGGCCTGACCTTCCGCATGCCCGTGATCCCGGGCCTGAACGACGTGGACGAGAGCCTCGTCGGCGTGGCCGACCTGCTCACCGAGCTGGGCCACGACCAGCTGCGCCTGCTGCCCTACCACCGGGGCGGCGAGGCCAAGCTGGACCGCATCGGCAGCGACCTGTCGCGCCTGGACATCGACGCCGACCAGGCCGACCAGGCCATCGAGCAGGTCACGGCCCGGTTCGCCGAGCTGGGCATCACCGCCGAGGTCGAGGGCCGGGACGACCGCGAGCGGCCCGCCGACCCGTTCGGCGACCGCGTGCACCGGCTGCGCACCGCGGTCCAGGCCGCGAAGCCGTCAATCTGCGTCGAGCGCGCGGTGGCCGTCACCGGGTACCACCGCAAACGCCGCAACCGGCGCAAGCCCGCACCCATACGCAACGCCGAGGCCCTACAGCAGGTGCTTCAGCGCCGCACGGTACGCATCCACGACCACGAGCTGCTGGTGGGGTGCTTCAGCGCCCACCGTGTGGGTGGCTCCATCTTCCCCGAGCTGCACGGCGTGGCCCAGTGCGAGGACCTGCTGTCGTACCCCGCCCGCGAGCTCAACCCCCTGCAGCTGGACCCCGGCGACCGCCGCACCCTGGCGCTGAAGGTGCTGCCGTTCTGGTCCACGCGCTTCCTGTCCATGCGGGCCTTCCCGGCCTGGCGCGCCCTGCGCTTCGTGCGCGACCAGTTTCGCGGCGACCGCTTCCTGATCAACGAGACCGGCGGCATCTCCCACCTCGTGCCGGACTACGCACAGCTGCTGGCCGTGGGCACGGCGGGCATTGCGGCCGAGGCCCGACAACGAGGCGCCGAGACCGGAGATCCCGGCAAGCAGGACTTCTACCTGGGCGTGGAGATCGCGTGTGGCGCCCTGGACGACCTGGCCGAGGGCTTCGCCCGCGAGGCCCGGCGCCTGGCCGGGGAGGAGGCCGATCCCGCCCGCCGCGCCGACCTGGAGGCCATCGCCGAGGTCTGCGCCCACGTGCCGCACCACCCGGCCCGCACCCTGCACGAGGCCCTGCAGTCGCTGCTGTTCGCCCAGATCGCGATCAACGCCGAGAGCCTGGACAACTCGGTCTGCCCGGGCCGACTCGATCAGGTGCTGTGGCCGTACTACAGCGCGGACGTGGAGGCGGGCCGCCTCGACGCGGACGGCGTCCGCGAGCTGCTCGGCTGCTTCACGGTCAAGATGTGCGAGATCGTGCCGGTGTTCTCGGCGCGCATCACCCGCTTCCACGGCGGCATGTTCAACGGCCAGGTGGTGGTGGTGGGCGGCACGGACGAGGACGGTGGGGACGCGACCAACGCGCTCACCGACCTGTTCCTCGACGCGGTCGAGCACCTGCGCATGCGCCAGCCCAACTACCACGCGCGGGTACACGCCCACAGCCCGACGCCCTACCTGGAGCGCATCGCCCGCATGCTGCGCGACGGGTCGGGCTCGCCGTCACTGATCAACGACGACGTGGTCGCGCCCATGATGGCCGCCCACGGCATGTCTCCGATCCACGCCCGCGACTACTCGCCCGTGGGCTGCGTGGAGCCCGTGTCGTGCGGCCGCACCTTCGGCTCCACGGACGCCGCCCTGGTCAGCCTGCCGCGAGCACTGGAGTGCGCGCTGGGCACCCGCAAGGGCGGCGCAGACGCCGCGCCCATCGAGCAGTGCGGCTCCATACACGACCTCGTGGACCGGCTGCGCGCCGAGTTCGAGCACCTGGCCGATGACCTGGTCGCCGACCTGCAGCCCGTGGAGCGGGCCAACGCCGAGCACCACCCCACGCCGCTGACCTCCATGCTGCTGCAGGGCTGCCTGGAGTCCGGGGTGGACGCCTCCAGCGGCGGCGCCCTGTACAACTACAGCGGCGTGCAGGGGGTGGGTGTGGCCGACGTGGCCGACTCCCTCGCCGCGGTCGAGGACGTGGTGTTCGACCGCGGCCTGTGCACCCTGGACGAACTGTCCGCGGCGCTGAAGCGCAACTTCGCGGGACGGGGCACGCTCCGGGGCCACCTGGTACGCGCGCCCAAGTTCGGCAACGACGACCCGGCCGCTGACCGCTGGGCCGACGTGGTCATGGGCCTGTGGGCCGACGCCCTGGCCCGGCACACCAACACCCGCGGCGGGGCGTACGTGGCCGGCTTCTACTCGGTCACCGCCCACCGGGCGTTCGGCGAGTCCGTGGGCGCGCTGCCCTCGGGCCGGCCCGCGGGCGCGCCCCTGGCCAACGGCCTGTCCCCGTCCACCGGCCTGGACCGCCAGGGCCCCACCGCCACCCTCAACTCCGTGGCCGGCCTGGACCTGGCCGGCACGGCACGCAACGGGATCAACGTCAACCTGGGCCTGGACCGCGGCACGCTGCAGGGCCGGACGGGCGTGGGCGCGCTCGCCGGGCTGGTGAAGGGCTACTTCGCCGCGGGCGGCATGCAGGTGCAGGTCAACGTGTTCGACCCGGCCTTCCTGCGCGCGGCCATCGAGGATCCCGAGGCCAACCCCTGGCTGCTCGTGCGGGTGAGCGGCTACAGCGCCTACTTCAACGACCTGTCACCGGAGATGAAGCGGGAGATCCTGGAGCGGACGAAGCGCCTCGCGTGAACCGCATCACGCACCGCTCCCCGTCGACCTGCAGGTCCAGATCCCAGCCACCGGCGCGCGCCCGGTCCTGCCAGATCACCTCGTAGAGACGGAGGTAGTCGTCCTCCTGCACCAGGTTGCGGAAGTGCGCGGTACGCGAGTACAGCGCCAGGTACAGCGGCTCGACCTCGACCACCGCCTCCTCGTCGTCCAGCTGCACCAGGGTCACGGCGCTGCCCTGCAGGTTGGCCTGCTCCCAGCACAGGTACAGGACGAACGCCCGCTCGGCCGACACGAACGGCACCCAGGTCTTCGCGGACAGCGCGTAGCCGTCGCCGTCGCGAAACCAATCGAATGCCGCATCCCGGCCCTCGTCCTCGGTCAGCTTGCGTAGCAGCTGCAGGTTGCGCGTCCAGGCGTTCTCCGCGCGGATCCACGCCTTCTGCCCCTCGTCCACGTCCGGGAACGAGGCGGCGGGCAGCTCCCCGAGCTGATCCAGCCGGATGGAGATCGTCTCCAGGTGGTGGAACCACCACTGCTCCTCCTCGACCAGGAACGAGAAGCAGTACGTGGCCCGCCCCCCGTCCAGGGTCAGGGGCAGCACGTACAGCTCGCGGTCGTCCACCGCGAACCGCTCGGGATCGCTCCACTCCGACCAGTCCGCGTGTTCCTGCAACAGGGCCACGAATCCCCCCATCGGCTCGAGCAGGGACGGATGCACGGGCCGCAGCCGCTCCTCCCCCACCTCTCCGGCCTGCATGGCGGCCACGAAATCCGTCCAGGTGTCGGCCGAGGCCGGGAGGGTGGTGGTGAGCGCGAACACGAGCACGACTACCCTCATCCGATCCTCCCCAGCAACCGCGCGATCGCCTCGAAGTAGCCCGCACCCGCCTTGAACTGGATATCGTTGTGGCCCGCCCCGGGCACGGCCATGAACTCGTGGTCCGGATCCGCGCTCGCGCCGTGCAGCAGCTCGGCGTCGGCGAACGGGATGAGCTCGTCGTTCCGCGCGTGGATGATCAGGGTCGGCAGGGTCACCTCACCCACCTTGCGCAGGTTCTCGGGCCCGTGCTCCTCGGTGATGCCCAGGGACGCCGCAGGCAGCCCGATCAGCTCCAGCAGGGGCACCATGCGCGCGAACCCCGACTCCGCGATCAGCCCGGCCAGGTCATCCGCCCGAGCCGAAGCCAGCTCGATGGCCGGGGCCGAGCCCAGGGAGCGACCCATCACCACCACAGCTCGGCCGGGCAGCACCCGGCGCAGCTCGTCCAGGGTGGCGTGCGCGTCGTCGAGGAACGTCAGCAGGGACGGGGTCCCGGTGCACGGCCCGTACCCGCGGTACTCGCCGATGGCCAGGGTGGCGGGCAGGTCGACGAAGGCCGGCGTCAGCGGGTCGTAGTCACGGCCGGTCTCGCCGTTGCCGTGGAAGAACAGGATCACGGGCGCGTCGTCGCCGGCGGGAAAGATGCGCAGCCGCAGGCGCACGCCGTCGTCCGTGTCGAACAGGTGGTCGTACGCCCCGGCCGCGGCCGGGCCGAACGGCATGTCCGGCCGGGGGAAGAAGATCGCGCCGCCGGCGCGGGGGTCGCTCAGAGGATTGCTCATGGCCAGGACGTTATCAGAACCCGTCCGCGCACCTCGTGGTATAGGCTCGTGTGGAGGATGGGAGGGAGGACTCCATGACTCGCCTGCTGCTGATCGCGATCCTGGCCATGGCCGTGGCTGGACCTGCTGCTGCTCTCGACGAGCCCCCCGCCAGCGACGACGGCCACTTCGATCCCGGCCCCGAGCGGCCCCTCGAGGGGCTCGGTGATACGATCGCCGCAGTCGCGGATTCACCGCTGGGCCAGATCTTCCAGCGGCTCGGGGATGGCGCCATCGAGGTCCGCACGCAGGCGGTACGCGACCTGCGCGAGTACGGCCGCGGCGACGTCTCCAGTGGGGAGAAGACCCTGCTGTTGGTAGCCGCAGCCATCGAGCACCGCGAGGTGGACCTGGGCACGACCGACATCTCCACCGAGCTCGTGCTCGCTGCCGGCGACCTCGGGCCCGAACACCTGTCCATGGTGTGGGAGGGATTCGACGGCTACAGCCCCCGCGCCCGGCTTCGCGTACTGGACCAGCTGGCCCGCATGGACAGCCCCCTGGCCACGGCCGCATGGCTCGACCTGGTCATGGCCTACAAGAACTCCCTGGACGGCCTGCCCACCGGCACCCTGGGCAGCGAGCCCCGCATGGGCACGGACCTGTGGCCCGAGCTGCTACTGCTGCTGGAGTACGAGCCCCTGCGCCACGACGTGGCCTACCTGTGTCTGGAGCACGTGACATCGGGCCAGATCGTCAAGGCCCGCCCGGCCGTGGCCCTGCGCCTGATCGAGCTGTCCGCCGAGCTGCGCGAGCAGCTCACGCCGATGCAGCAGGCCGACGGCATCGCGTGGCGCTACGCCGACGACTACGCCGAGCCCCGCGGCACGGCCGCGATCGCCATGGACGTGCTCGGCCACCTCGGCGGCAACGCCACGGTCGAGGAGCTGCGCGCCAGCCTGGCCTACACGGATCCCCGCCTGAGATACTTCGCGATCACCTCCCTGCTCCGGCTGGACGAGGAGGTGGACGACGAGCACATCGCGGCCGTGGCCGAGGACCCGGAGATGCGGGGGTGGCTGTTCGGCGCGCTGGCCGAGCGCGACCAGATCAAGCGCATCCCCCGCAAGTACCGCAAGCAGGAGGCCCTGGCCGAGGCCGACATGGTCACCTGGCTGGTCTTCCCCACCGAGCTCGGCGTCGCGCCCGACGAGATCGAGCTGATGGAGGTGGTCACGGACGGCAGGGGCGCGGACGCCCTGGACTTCTACCTGTTCCGCTTCCGCACCCTCGAGCCCCACTGGGCGGCCGAGCGGGGCTGGACCGCGGGCGTGTCCGGCCCCTTCCGACGCGGCGACCAGCCCACGGCGGACGCGCTGGGCGGCACGTTCTCGAGCTTCACGCCCTGGGACGACAAGACCCCCGAGCAGCACGTGGCCGATATCCGCGCGCTGCTGGAGGAGTGGCAGACGAACGCCCCGGCCGAGTGAGAGGAGAACCTTGGCTCGAACGATCGGATTCGCAGCGATCCCGCTGGCGCTCGTGCTGGTATCCGGCTGCCCGATGACCGGTGAACCCCGGCTGGACTTCGACGAGGACGGCTGGGAGAACGACGTCGACTGCGAGCCCGAGGACCCGAACGTGCACCCCCAGGCCACCGAGGACTGCGCCGACGGCGTGGACAACGACTGCGACGGCCTGACCGACGTGGAGGACGGGGCCTGCGACCCCGGCGACGACGACAGCAGCGAGTGACAGCGGCGCATTTTTGCTAACCCCCGATGCCCGATCTTGTCTACCCTTGGGGTGAACGAGGAGGGCCCATGGAACACCGCGTCCCGCTCCACCCCGCACCCGCCGCTGCCGGCGGCGCGTCCCGCGCCGGCCTGCTGGCCGCCGCGGTCGAGCACATCCTCGCCACCATGATCGAGCAGGATCTCCTCGAGGTCAGCCCGCTCGACCGCGAGGACGTGCTCGACGCCATGATCGCCACGGCCACGGACGCGGCCTCCCTGCCCGACATGACCCGCCGCATCATCCGCGCCCTGGACGAGAGCTCCCACGTGGAGGAGATCTACGGTACGGACGACGAGCTGCAGGCCCTGATCCTCGAGGCGCTGCAGGCGCGCTAATCCAAGGAGCCTGTCGAGCTTTGCTCGACAGGCTCTTTCTTCAGGTCCAGTTGCATGTACACCGCGTCGGGCCGGGGATTGAAGCGGTACGGGTCGATCACGACGAATCCCAGGCTCTCGTACAGCGCGTTGGCCGCGGTGAGCGACTCGACCGTGTCGAGCCGCATTCTCGCGTACCCGCTTTCCCGCGCTTTCCCGATCGCGGCGCGCGCAAGACGGCGGCCCAGTCCACGGCCACGGGCCTCGGGCAGCACGTACATGCGCTTCATCTCGCACGTTCGAGGTTCGAGCTGCCGCACGCCCACGCAGGCGACGACACGGCCGTCGTCGACCAGGACGAGGAGGAATCCGTGGGGCGCCTGGTACTCGCCGGGAAACCGCTCCAGCTCCTCGTCGAATCCCTGGAATTCCAGTCCGAATCCCAGCGAGATCGCGTACTCGCCGAACAGGGCCCTCACCTCGTCGAGCTGGTCGGAGGTGGTGGGTTCGACCGGATCGCTCACGGCACCTCGTCCAGGATCTCGCGCAGGACGTCGGCACCCGGCCTGCCCGGCTCCTCGGCCAGCTTGGCGAACGCATCGCGGATCGCCTCCTGCTGCTCGCAGTTGCTGAGGATCGACCACTCGGCCGACATGTAGATCGCTGCTCGCAGCAGGTCTCCGCTGGCCTCGATCTCCTCGATGTCCCACGCCAGCACCTCGGCCAGCCGCGCCAGGTAGACCTCGTCTCCGGTGGCCATGTACGCGGCCCACAGCATGTCCAGGATCGACGGGTTCTCCAGGGGCAAGGCCAGCACGTCCACCGTGGGTTCGGCGATGAGCTGGGCGAGGAAGGCCTCTCGTGCGCCGGTGGCGTCGGCCTCCAGGGCCTTGAGCTGCCGGCGGCAGGGCTCGGTGTCTGCGGCCCAGAGCGCCAGCTGGACGATCTCGCCGCACTCCGCCGAACACCTGTCCACCAGCGCGCCCCACTCATCGGCGCGATCGGGGTTGTGGCGGAACACCAGGGTCATGAACGACAGCACAGGCGGCACGGCCTGCGGCAGCTCGAACACGCCCTTGCCGTCGATATCCAGGACGAGCGCCTCGACCAGTTCCGGCTGCGGCTCGGCGTGGTAGGTCATCATGAACTCGTCGCCGCTCACGGGCAGACCGCCTGTCCCGGACGCTCCCCGGTGCGCGTTGCACGCCACGAACAGCATTCCCACCAGCATGACCGTCGCGATCCAGGCCGTTCGTCGAGCCATGGGGGCCTCCTTCAGATCGGGATGCTCGTCTTCGGCCGGATGTCCACACCCCGGCGCAGACCCTCTATGTACCTCACCACGTCCAGCAGTGTCTCGGTCCACTGCAGCTCGTCGAGGAACAGGTGGGTGTCGGCGACCGCGTCGAGGTCGAAGTACCACATCAGCGGCAACAGGGGGGACAGCCAGACGTGCTCGGCCACCGCGCCGAACTCGCCGTCCATGGCCCGGGTGATCACCGAGTGCACGTGGCTGCGTTTCACGTCCTGCTGGTGTCCGAACACGTATTGAACGGCCTCTTCATATCGTCCAGCACACTCGATGTGTCCGCTCAGCCCGGCGGTCCCCAGGTAACCGCCAAGGGCGGTCAACTCCGCGATCCGCGCGAACACCTGCTCGTGCGGAATACCGTCGCGAAGTTCAGCACCCAATCCCACACACGCGATCAACTTCGTCGGCACGTCCAGCGACCGCACAGCGGCCAGCGAGGTCAGATCCTCGGCCGGTGTCCCGATCGACGACTCGTCGCCCCGCAGGATCAGGTCGATGCCGCCGTCGACCAGCACGATCGCGTCTATGTCCAGCGCTCCTGTCAGTTGTTCGTAGCATGTCTTTACGCTCTTCACGCCACTCTGCGGAAGGCACCAGACCGCGGGTTCGAGCTCGGTGTTCTCGGCGAGCCAGCGAGCGAGCCAGGGCTCGGGGGTGTACTCGTCCTCCTGTGCGTCGGCGGAGGTCACGCGCACCGGTCCGGAGGTCGGCGCTTCGCCCCTCCGCTCGAGCACACGGTTCAAGCGCAAGAACCCCCACGAGGCCAGGTGGACCTGCTTGCCCACAGTTGCGAGCTCGAGCGCGATGGGTACACACCCCATCACGTCGTAGCCACCCCCTGCGCCGGCGAGCAATACCGTCCGTGCGTCCTCCAGCCTCGCGAGGATCGGTGCGGAGACCACCGCGTCACTCATCTACCAACCCCATCTCCAGTGCCATTGGACCTTGTTTCCCTCGTGTTTTCACGATGTTCCCGCTCCAGCGCCGTTGTTGTTGTATCTCCTGTTCACTCCGAAACTACTCCACTCATGCGTTCGACCTCGTTCACGGCGACCTCCGGGAAATCCTGTTGCCAGGCATCGAGGTGGGCGCGGAGAGTGGCCTCATCGCGGGCGGCCAGGCCGATACTGCGCGTACAGGGCCACTCCTCGTCCACGGGTGATTCGTGTTCGTGGGGTGTGCCTTCACTGCACTGTTTGCACAGCACACGCACGGTACCCCAGTCCTCCACACCATCACCGGCCTCTCCCACGCACTCGAACAGGGCCTCGAGCGCGTCTTCCGAGGGAATGACGGCCTCCACGCCGAATGTGGACCAACATGAACGCTCGAGACGTTCCAATGTGTCGAACACCGGAACCTCGTAATCGCCGACGATGCGATAGCCACTCGGCGCACCGTCATGCAGCATGAGGTCGCGGAAGTTGTGGCCTGACCCGGGTACCGGCACGCTCAGCAGGATCACTCTCGCCGGATCGATCCGCGCTCCCCACACCACCTCGGCATCGCCATCTGGATTCAATCGCACGGGGATCGTACCCATCTGCATCTGCAATGGGCCGTCACCATCCGGGATCTCGACTCCGGCTCCTCGCCAGGCCCGTCTTGCCTCGGTCCAGTCTCCCAGGGCGGTCGCAGCAATGCCCAGGTTCCACCACCCCGCCTTGTCGTCGGGATCCAACTCGACTGCACGCTGGTTGTAGGCCAAGGATTCGCTCCAACGACGTTGTCGCTTGCACAGCAGGCCCAGGTTGAACACCGGGTAGGAGAACTCCGGGTCGGCCTGGCTGGCCAGCTTGTACAGGGCCTCGGCCTCGTCGACCTCACCCCGCTCCTCGTGCTCCATGGCGCGGGTGTTGAGGTCCTGGGCTCTGTCGCGATCCGGCATGGTCGCACCTCCGAGAGACGTATTGTCACCCACGCACCCGTTCATGGCCAATGATGGCTGAGTGCAGAGTGACAACAGCGACTACAACAACCCTGTACACGCTCACAGCGCGCTGATCTCCATGTTCCTCGCATTCACGCTGTAGGTCGCCACCTGCCCGGGATCGAAATCCAGTGAGCGCTCCTCGAGCAGGCGTTTCCCCTGTACGGTGATGTACACACGCGCAGTTGCCTGCTCATCGCCTCCGGGGTGAAGGAGCACCACCTGGTACTCGCCGGCTTGCGGGACGAGGAGGTGCACGCTGCGATCCGCATCTCGAGCCCTCGGCGTCCACATCAGGGGATCATCCACGTATTCCCCCTTCTCGCCCCAGGCCAGGCGCTCCAGCTCCTCGAGGTTCTCCCGACGAAGCTGCTGGGCCCAGTACGCTCCCCAACTCTGCAGTCCGTAGATACCCATCCATACCCCCATGCCCAGCGAGCCTCCCGCCAGTACGAAATCCACGAAATCGAGCCGGATGAAGTACTCGACGCGCGTGTCGTACTCCTCGCCCGCATGGTAGGCGTCGATGGCATGCAGGGAGTCACCTGGCTCCATGGTGTAGTACCAGCGCGTCAGCACCCTGCCGTCCGCCCGCGAGATCGTCTGCACCACGTCGGGGTGCCCCAGGATGCCGGCCACGAACACACCGATCCGCGGATCGTCCAGGCGGTGGCGAACCCAGGATCGCTCGCGGCAAGGTCCGTCGGGCTGCCGGAAGCGGTGTGGCACGTGGTCCCTGTGCAGCCGGTCGACCTGGTCGAGAACGTTGCACACGTCCCCGCAGTCGTCGATACACATGGCACGAACCAATATCCTCATTGCAGGCGCCTCCCCCACACCACCTGGTCGTACCGCGCCCCCTCTACCACCGCGATGCCCGGGAACCGGCCCCACTCGCTGAACCCGGCCTTGCGCAGCAGGCCCAGAGACACCTCGTTCACGCCGAACAGCAGGGCCAGCAGGTTCTCGTATCCGATCTCGCGCGCACGCTCGGTGGCGTGCTCGACCAGGAGCGTTCCCACGCCCTCGCCCCGGTGCTCCCGCGCCACGTAGTAGCTCAGCTCGGCCACGGTGCCCAGCGCCCGGCGACCGGCCCGCCATGGGCCCAGGGTGGCCCAGCCCACGATCTCGGCGCCCCGCTCCAGCACCAGCAACGGATATCGATCGGGATCGTGCTCGTCGAACCAGCCCCTGCGGTCCTCGACGGCCAGGGGCTGCAGGTCGGCCGTGCAGAAGCGTTCGGCCACGGCCTGGTTGTAGATCGCCACGATCTCGGGGAGGTCGGAGAGTCGGGCGGTGCGGATGGTCATCAGGGCCCATGCTGGAGCATGGGCCCGAGGTTGTCGAGGCTCAGGTGTCGTCCGGGTGGGGCGAGCCGTTCCAGCGGTCCGGCACGTCGCCCGCACACCACATCAGCTCGTTGAAGCGCCGGGACAGGGCCTCGTGGAACGCCGCGGCCAGCTCCCGCAGGTCGGCCTCGTCCGCGGTGGCCCCGACCCGGTAGACCAGGCGCTCCAGGACGCCGGGTTCGCGGTTGGGGGTGAGCCGCAACAGCAGGTCCCCGTCCTCGAGCTCGGCGATGCTCACCTCGACGGCTGCGCCATGACGATGGCAGTCGAAGGAGATCTCCTCGTCGTCCAGGGATTCGGGGTGCTCGGGGTGCCAGTCGTGCGTGCGCGCGGCCGTGCGCAGCAACCGGGGCAGGTTCCTGTCCGCTGAGGCGACGTTGATCCGCGCGTTCAGCGACAGGCCCATTCCCGCTCCTACTGCTTGATCGCTGCGATGCTCCTCACCGCCGCGATGGCCGCGGCCACGTCCGACGCCTTGTTGGACGGGCCGAGGCTCAGTCTCACCGTGCCCCGGGGGGAAGTGCCCATCTGATCGTGGATCAGCGGGGCGCACTGCAGTCCCGTGCGGCACGCGATGTTGTGGTCCGCATCGAGCAAGGTACCGACGTCCGACGGATCCCAGCCCTCGACCGTGATGCTAAGGACCGGCAGCCGGGAGTTCAAGCGTTTCGAGCCGTGCACGGTGACGCCGGGGATGACCGAGATTCCCTCCAGCATCCTGCCGAACAGCTCCATCTCGTGGTCGTAGATCCGGGCCAGGCCCCGCTCGGCGAGCCACTGCTGGGCGATGTGCAGCCCGAGGATGCCCAGCACGTTGCCCGTGCCGATCTCGAGGCGGTAGGGGTACTCGTCGAGCTGGTAGGGGTAGGCCGACTTCACGCCGGTCCCGCCCGCGCGCGTGTGCTTCACCTCCACGCCCTCGGCCACGTACATGCCGCCGATGCCGGTGGGGGCCAGCAGGGACTTGTGGCCGGTGAAGGCCAGGGCATCGATGTTCATCTCGCCCACGTGGATCGGCAGCACGCCCGCGGTCTGGGCCGTGTCCACGACCAGGCGCACGCCCCGCTCGCGGCAGATGGCGCCGATCTCGGCCACGGGCTGCACCGCGCCGATCACGTTGGAGCCGTGGTTGATCACCACCATCGACGTGTTGGCCTTGATGTGCCTGCGCACCTCGTCCGGATCGACCTGGAAGTCCTCGCCGCTCACCGGCAGGTACTCCACCTCCACGTCGTTGTCGCGGGCGAGGTGATTCAGGGGCCGGATCACCGAGTTGTGCTCCACCGTGGTG
>CAZXHG010000174.1:0-22080 GCA_964639985.1 uncultured Rickettsiales bacterium | reverse complement strand
CCCCGAAGTCGTAGAGCGAAGCGAAGGAAAACGGACTAATGCCGAACGCTGCTAGGAGCCGGTGAGCCCCTCGAGGTCAGCGAACGGGTGCGTGGCCTCGGTGCGGATCACCTCGCCCTCGGCGGGCATCGGGAAGTCGACGAGGGCGCCTTCGCGGAAGACCATCCACCTCAGCGAGGGGTCGTCGAGCGGCAGGTCGAAGACGAAGCGGGCCTCGGCCGGGAGGTCCTCGTCGGTGAGCTCGGTCACCTCGACCTCGAAACCCGGCCGCCGGATGAGCTCGCCGAGGATGAACGGCGTCGTGCGGTCCCGCAGCAGGCAGTCGCCGGCGTGGTAGAGGAAGCCGTGATCGGGCCGGATGGTCAGCGTGCGAGCATCCACCCGTCGGATCTCCGAGCCGCTGAACAGGGACGACAGCAGCAGGGTGCGGTGGGGCACCGTCCCCCCCTCCACCATGCGGGTGAAGGGCACGTACATCGTCATCAGGTCCACACCGTTGACGTAGATCAGGGTCTGCTCGGCGATGGCCGGATCCGAGGGCGCGGCGTCGACCACGGCGTGCGCGACGTCGCCGAGCAGGCGGCTGGTCTGGGTGCGCAGCGGCAGCAGGGCCAGCACGGCCACGCCGTGCAGCAGCAACAGCGACGCGAGCGCCCACCGCCGCAGCCGGACCGGCGAGCCGACGACATCGGTGTCCAGCCAGCCCGCCCGCTGCACCAGCATCGCCAGCAGCGCGAACGCACCGATGCCGCCATAGATCGTCAGCCGGTCCATGGGGAACGACGCGCACACCGGCACGGTCGCGCCGAGCATGCCGAGGGCCCAGAACCGGGCCTGCGCGCTCTGTCGCAGCAGCGGCAGCAGCAGCAGTCCCACCGCGATCACCACCGCCAGGCCCAGGCCCGTGACCGCGAGCTGCAGGGGGCGGGGCAGGAACATCCAGCCGTCGACCGGCAGCTGGCTCCACAGGCTCATCAGCAGCACGGGTGAGCGCTCGATCACGGCCACCGCGAAACCGACGGCGTCGCGGCCGGGGTCCACGTACAGCGCCGAGCCATACGCCCCGTACCCCAGGTGGCTGTAGATGATCCTCCAGACGATGATCACCAGGACGTAGGGTCCGAGCGCGGCCAGCCGCCGCGCCCACGAGCCTCTCGCGGCGGCCAGCTGCCAGGCGATCACGTAGGCCACCGCGCCCAGGGCGGCCTCGCCGGCGAGCAGCGCGACCGGCGTGGCCGTCACGGCCAGCGCGTATCGCCACCACCCGCCCAGACGATCCCAGCGCAAGTGCCCCAACAACACCAGCCCGCCCAGGGTCAGCGCGACCACGGCGTTGCGGTTGGCCAGCCAGGACGCGGCCATGGCGTGCGCGTCCTCCAACGCGAACAGCACCGCGGCCAGGCCGGCGGTCGCGCCCACGCCGTGCACCTCGCGGTAGACCGCCGCGATCACGAGCACTCCGGCCGCGTACCACAGCAGGCTGTGGGCGTGCTGCAGTGCGAACGCGTCGGGCCACAGCCTGTAGTCCAGTACGTGTGTGGCCGCGCTCAGCGGTCGCCACAGGGCCACCTGCAGCTCCGGGTGGCTCCACCACGGCAGCAGGCCCTGCCCCTCGACCCAGGCCCGCGCCACGGGGTCGTCGGGCAGGAACGAGAACAGCGCCATCAGCGGGCTGTAGTCACGCGCGTCCTCGATCAGGCCGAGCAGCACGGCGCGGTGGATGTAGTCGTCGACCGCGATGCCGTTGAACAGCGCTGGTGCGGTGAACAGCAGCGCCAGACCGGCCGCCAGCCACGGCGCCGACGGGCTGGCGGCGAGGGCGACGAGGCGTCTCCTCACAGCGGCGTCACCTCGATCCGTCGGTACCGCATCACGTCGTGCACGTAGGCCATGTGGATCGTGCCGTGCTCGTCGGTGACCATGTCGCAGGTGATGCCCGGGCCCACCTCGGTGGGCTCTCCCCACGAGCCGTCGGCCAGCACGTGCACGATGCGGATCAGCCCGTCCCCACCGGTCCAGCACATGAACGCCCCGTGGCCCGGCGCACGCGTGAACTGGGGGCCGAAGCGGTCCTCGCCGCTGCCGTGGTGGCCCGGCGCGGGATCGATCATGGGCAGCGCGGCCGGGTCGTGCACCAGGGCGGCTCCGTCCCACACGTTGAGCACGAGCCCCGCGCTGTAGGCGATGGCCATGTAGCCCACGGTCGGATCCACGCCGTCCGTGCCCAGCCCCGGGTGCAGCATGTCCTCGCCCATGTCGCCGTACGTGCTGTGTAGCGCCCACGACACCCGCTCGGCCATCTCGGAGTTGACGTAGCGGGAGTCCTCCTGGCTGTACCCGCTCATGACCGCGTGCCACACACCGACCTGGCCGTCCCGGGGCCGGATGCGGAAGCGCAGCTTCTCCCCGGACGCGCCCACGTTCAGCTGACCCGACTCGCCCGTGAAGCCGGACTCGTCCCACACCTGCCAGTAGCCGTAGCGGGCCATCACCACGGCCACGCCCGGCTCGTGCGGGTCGAGGGCCAGGTTGCCGTTCTTGGTGCCGTCGTTGGCCAGGCCCAGGAAGCGCGCCGACGGCGTGGCGGCCACGTCGTCGATCAGCCACACGGCCTGACCGGCCATGGTGCCGCCGTCCTTGATGCCGAGCCAGGCCGACACCCAGGCGCGGTCGGAGCCGTCGATCTCGATGTGGGGCAGGTAGACGCGGCCCGCGTCGATCTCCTCGGTCCACTGGGCGAACAGCGCCTCCTGCCAGGCGCCCCCCAGGCGGTGCATCACCCACACCTCCGGGTTGCCCCGGTCGGCCACGATGTGGGGCTGGCCCAGGGAGTCCAGCGCGATGCTCGGGCGGGACAGGCCGGTGATCGTGCCGGCGGTGTATTCCTCGCCGACGGTCAGGGTGAAGGCCGAGGCCGGCGACGTGTCGTCGTCGCCGGTGTCGTCGTCGGCCGAGTCGTCGTCGGTCCACGCGGAGTCGTCGTCCGGGAGCATGTCCCCGTCCTGCGAGCAAGCCGCTGCGATCAGACCGAGCGCCGCCACCAGCCACGGGCGCTTCATCGCGCCGACTCCACCGCGGCCTCGATCGCCTCGATGACGCGGGCCGTGGCCGAGACCGGGTCGGCCAGGACCTCGCGGCAGCGTCGCCATGTCCGCTCCTTCGCTGCGGGGTCGGCGGCGATGGCCAGGGCGTTGGCCAGGCCCGACTCACCGTCGATGTCGATGGCCAGCCCCGCCGCCACCATGGGCAGGGTCTGCAGCTCCGTCCAGTCGCGGCACAGCGCCACCAGTCGAGGGTCGAACAGCAGGTGCACGCCGTTGGCCAGGGGCATGGGCGAGGCCCGGTCGAGGTAGAGCAGGTCCGTGGCGCAGGTGGAGAAGGCCGAGCAGACCACGTCGCAAGCGGCGAGGAAGGTCTCGGTGTCGCCCGCGCGCGTGACCGCCGAGTTGCCAGCGCACGAAGCCAGCACCGACGCCACCGCGGCCAGCTCGGCGCGGGCCTCCTTGGGGTGGGGGCGGTAGACCAGCAGAGCGTCGGGCAGGTGGCCCGACAGCGCGCTGGCCAGGGCCTCCACCGTGTCGCGGTAGCCGGCGTGACTCCACAGTGGCTGGCCGCAGAATCCGACCACCAGGCGGTCGTCTCCCGCGCCGAGCAGCCGCCGCCCGGTCACGCGCAGGCCGGGCACGTCCAGGTCGGCGTACGGGGCGTACTTGGGGGCGCCGACCACGATCGAATCGAGGCCGTGTCGGGCGCGCGTGGCCGCGGCGGCCCGGTTGTCCATCACCAGCGGAGTAGCGCTTACCGGGTACAGCAGGGTGTTGAGGTCGCCCCAGAAGTCCTGCAGCACGAACGCGGGGGTGTAGCCGGCCATGGCGAGCAGGGCCTCGTCCACGCCCATGCCCGGCCCGGACAGGCCCACGAGGATGGCGTCGGGGCGCGCGCGCTCCAGCAGGGCACGGGCCTCGGCGAGCAGGAGGTCCACACCCGGGTCGTCAGCCGCGTCGACCGGGGGGGCGGCGAACGGCTCCACCGCCAGGTCCAGGGCCTGCCACGCGCCGAGCGCCGGCGGTGAAGCCACCAGGATCGGCTCCACGCCGGGGTGCTCCCGGGCGTACGCGGCGACCTCGGCCAGGTGGCCGGCGGCGCCGGGGTCGCGGGCGGAGACGAGCAGGCGGATCCGTTCGCTCATCGCAGGATCTCCTCGAGGCGGCGCAGCAGGCTGCCGCGGGCGCGGACCTGGTCCAGGAGGTGGAGGAATTTGTCCCATTCCGCGTCGGCCACGGCGCGCCCCTCGCGGCGCAGGGCGGCCAGCAGCGCCAGCGCACGGACGGACAGCGCTCGTAGGGTGCGGCCCAGGTCGCCCGGCGCGGGCGGCGGGATGTCGGTGGCGTCCAGGTATCCGTTGACCAGGGCCAGGCCCAGGTCGAA
Source organism: uncultured Rickettsiales bacterium (assembly GCA_964639985.1). Taxonomy (GTDB): domain Bacteria; phylum Myxococcota_A; class UBA796; order UBA9615; family CAYRNR01; genus CAZXHG01. The sequence continues at coordinate 17,652 of CAZXHG010000174.1, read as the reverse complement.
CGCGCGCTCGTCGTCATCCGCGGCCACCATCGCGAAACGTTCCAGGGCCATGGCCACGTCCACCAGACGCGGCCGGTGGGAGAACCGGCAGTCCTCGAAGTCGAGCACGAGCGGCTCCCCGCCGCTCACGGGGAACACGACGTTGCCAGCGTTCAGGTCCCCGTGCACGGCCTGACTGGGGGCCTCGGGGAAGGCGTCCGACCCACCGGCCAGCTCGGCCACACCTTCGTCCGAGGCGCGGCAGAGCAGGTCGGCCAGTTCCCGGTCGCGCTGTTCGCCGAGCCGACGGACGTCGTCGGCGAACGGGGCGTCGGCCAGGACCCTGTGCAGACGGCCGAGCGCTGACCCGACCCGCGCCAGGTCGTCCCCGGCCGCGCCCGCGTACCGCACCTCCAGGTAGGGCGCGGCGAACAGGACCTGGCCCTCGGGCAGGTCCCGGGGATAGCCGTCCAGGTCGACGGACGTACGCACGCCGTGGCCGGACACGAAGCGAGCGATGGCGCCTGCCTCGACCTGCCGCTGGCGGTGGTCGGCCGGCACCACCTTGAGGAACAGCTCGTCCGGACCGAGCAGGCGGTAGAACCCCTCCAGCCCACCTCCGGCGCCGCCCATGCGCTCGACCTCACCGGCCGCGCCGCAGGCCACGCACAGCACGTCGGCCCGCTCGTCGAGGATCTCCTCGAACACCGGTGCCCGCGGCCGCAGCGACGCCAGCGCGGGGGAACGGGGCAGGAACCGGTCGGGCATGGAGAGATCGTACCACCGGGCGCTGGCGCGCGTGTCCATGCTGGAGCATGGACCGAGCTACGGGTAGACTGCTCATGGGAGGAACCCGTGCGCGCGAGCACCCTGGCGGCCACACTCGGTATCGCCCTGCTGTCCGTTCCGCTGCGCGCCACCGCCGAGGGATCGGCCCAGACCGGCACCACCCAGGAGCTGTACTCGTCCACCGAGCTGTACGTGGACATCATCGACCCCACCTCCGAGGTGGTGAGCTTCACGGGCAGCTGCTCCATCGACATCTACGATCCCACCGGCGCGTACGCCGACACCCTGTACAACGGCGGCAGCTTCTGGCCCACGATGCAGGGCGCGCACTCCATCGTGCTGGGCTGCAACCAGTCGGTGTGGGACATCACCGTCACCGGCACGGCCAAGGGATTCGGCCGGCTGTGGACCTATTACTGGTACTTCAACGCGCATTCGTACTCCCAGACCTACGCGCTCAACGGCAGCTTCTATGCCATGGTCACCGCGGGCAGCTCCGAGTACGACCAGGTGGTGCAGCTGTACCCCGACGGATTCGCCGGCTACGTGTACAGCATCGCGGCCAACCACTACGGCATCGACGATGAGCACGGCCGCTCCGTGCCCGAGAACGGCCAGACCTACGACACCGAGTACCGGGTGTACCTGCTGCCCCCGGAGGTCGGCCACTACACCAACATGACCCCGGTGGTGAGCAACGAGCAGTTCGCGGCCGGCGCGCTCAACTGCAACCAGCTGATCCCGGGGGTCACCCAGGGGGACTTCCGCTTCGACTCCAACGTGGAGGGCACGTACCACATCGTGTGTGATCTCGACGGCGACGGCGTCTTCGACCACACCTCGGACGACGACCTGCACCTGCTCGGCAGCGCCGTGCAGGGCAGCAACGTGGTGCCGTGGAGCGGGGTGGACAACAACGGCTTGATCGTGCCATCGGGCACGTATTCCTGCATCGTCATCCTGACCGTGGGCGAGTTCCACTACGTGGGCTACGACATCGAGACGTCCTACGAGGGCTTCCGGCTGTTCCAGGTGGACGTATCGCTCAACCGCACCGGCCTGCCCATGTACTGGAACGACACGGACGTGCAGGGCTACGCCGTGACCATGCCCAACGGCAACGTCGCGCTGGAGAGCTCGGGGTGGCTGGGCATCGACGCGGGGCTGTACGCCGACCCGGCCGAGGCGGACGTCAACGCCCGCTCATGGGGCAACTTCCAGTCGACGTCCAAGGGCAACGAGTGCTTGCTGGACACCTACACCTGGATCGACGAGGACCGCTCCGGCGCCTTCACCGTACAGATCATCGACCTGATCACGGACACGGACGGCGACGGGGTCACGGACTTCGAGGAGACCTGCGACTACGGCACCGATCCGTACAGCGCGGACACGGACGGCGACGGCATCGACGACGGCGAGGAGATCTTCACGGTCGGCACCGATCCCACCGAGGCGGACTCGGACTTCGACGGCCTCGACGACCTGTTCGAGGTGGTGGACGTGAACAACCCGCCCGACTCGGACGGCGATGGCGTGATCGACGCCAACGACGACGACGACGACGGCGACACCGTGCCCACCGCCACCGAGGATGTGGACGGCGACTGGGATCCCACGGACGACGCCACGGACGGGGAGGGCTCCCTCGTCTCCCTCGACCTCGACGACGAGGTCGACTCGGTGGTGACCGAGGACGAGGACGCGGACGGCGACGGGGACGCGTCCAACGACGACACCGACGGCGACGGCTGGCCCGACCACCTCGACACGGACGACGACGACGATGGTCTCGACACCGAGGACGAGGACCTCGACGGCGACGGCGACCCCACCGACGCCGACACGGACGGCGACGGGATCCCCAACTACCTCGAGGAGGACGACGACGGCGACGGGATCCGCACGGACGCGGACAACTGCCCCTACGTGTACAACCCATCCCAGTCGGACTACGACGCCGACGGCGTGGGCAACGAGTGCGACGACTGCACGGACGTGGACAACGATGGGTTCGGCAACGAGGTGTACGACTACTCCGCGTGCTCCGACCCATCGGCCGGGGACTGCGACGACTACTGGCCGATGACGTACCCCGGCGCGACCGAGTACTGCAACGGGATCGACGACGACTGCGACGGCACGGTGGACGAGGGGGAGGCCGCGGACGCGGACACCTTCTACGAGGACGACGACAACGACGGCTACGGCACCGCCGCGTCGCCCATGGACGCCTGCAGCCAGCCCGCGGGGTACGTGGCCGACGCCACGGACTGCGACGACACCGACGGGGCGCAGTACCCGGGCGCCACCGAGATCTGCAACGTGGAGGACGACGACTGCGACGGGCTGGTGGACGAGGGCGACGCCCTGGACATCGCCACGTGGTACCTCGACGCGGACGGCGACGACTTCGGCGACCCCACCGTCTCCCTGGTGCAGTGCGAGCAGCCCGCGGGCTACGTCAACGACGGGGACGACTGCGACGACACCGACCCGGCGGTCAACCCGGACGTGGCCGAGGTCGAGTGCGACGGCCTGGACAACGACTGCAACGGCTTCACCTCGGACACGCCCGACGGGGACAACGACGGCTACAGCGTGTGCGACGACTGCGACGACGGCGATCCTGCGGTCAACCCCTCCCTGGCCGAGACCTGGTGTGACGGGGTGGACAACGATTGCGACGCGGCCACCACGGATACCCCGGACTTCGACGGCGACGGCCACTCCCTTTGCGACGAGTGCGACGACGGTGACGGCACGGTGTACCCGGGCGCGGACGAGGTGTGCAACGGCGTGGACGACGACTGCGACCCGAGCACGGACGAGGCCGTGGACGGCGACGGCGACGGCGTGACCATCTGCGACGGCGACTGCGACGACACCGAGGCGGCCGTGTTCCCGGGCAACCCCGAGATCTGCGACAACCTCGACAACGACTGTGACCCGTCCACCCACGAGCAGATCGACGGCGACGGTGACGTGTACACCCTGTGCCACGACGACTGCGACGACGCCAACGCGCTGGTCTACCCCACGGCCCCGGAGCTGTGCGACGGCCTGGACAACGACTGCGACGGCACGCCCATGGCCGGCGAGGTGGACGGGGATGGCGACGGCGCCCTGGCCTGCGAGGACTGCGACGACACCGATCCCGTGGTGTGGAACGGCGCGCCCGAGCTGTGCGACGGCATAGACAACGACTGCGACGAGGAGATCGACGAGGGCGTGGACGTGGACTTCGACGGCGACGGCTACAACGTCTGCCAGGGAGACTGCGACAACGAGGACGCGTCCGTCAGCCCCGACGCGATCGAGGTCTGCGATGGGCAGGACACGGACTGTGACGGCGAGCTGCCCGAGGACGAGGCCGACCTCGACGGGGACGGCTACATGCTGTGCCCGGACGGCACCATCCCGGGGGACTGCGACGATACGGACCCGGCGCTCAACTGGGACGACGTGGACGGGGACGGCTACACCACCTGCAACGCCGACTGCGACGACTCGGACGCGGCCGTCAGCCCGGCCGGGATCGAGGTGTGCGACGGGGTGGACAACGACTGCGACGGCACGCCCGACGACGTGGACCTGGACGGCGACACCTACTTCACGGCCGAGTGCGGCGGCACCGACTGCGACGACGCCCGCGCGGCCGTGCACCCGGGCGCGGACGAGGTCTGCGGCGATGGCCTGGACAACGACTGCAACGGCACCCTCGACGACGAGGATCCCGCCTGCTTCCCGGAGCCGGGACCGTACTACAGCGCGGGGTGCCAGTGCGCGTCGCAGTTCGGGGGGCGGTCCAGGCCAGATGGGCGGGTGGCGGCCGTCGTGCTGCTCGCGCTCGCCGGGGTGTTGCGGCGCCGCACCTGATCCCGTCGACCGTCGCGAAATGTCCCGCCCATCCGTGCGTATGCATGGTCAGGCGGGTGGCCGGGACGATTGCTGTATCCTGACCTCGGCTGCTTCCGGGAGGTCATTCACGATGGAACGCAAGAGCAAGATCATCGCTGGACTGCTCGCCATCTTCCTGGGCGAGTTCGGGATCCACAAGTTCTACCTGGGCCGCACCACCGAGGGGATCATCATGCTGCTGATCACCGTGCTGACCGCGGGCATCGCCGCGGTCGTGGTGTGGGCGGTGGGGCTGATCGAGGGGATCATCTACCTGACGAAGAGCGAGGACGAGTTCCACGACATCTACGTGGTCGGCGGCAAGCGCTGGTTCTGATCCGTTCTGGATCGGTTGTCGTTGGAATCCTGCTCGGGTTGTGTATAGTCCAACCTGATACTGGGGACGCACGGTAGCGGGCATACGTCGTGTGGGGCGGCGGATCCGACGGCCCGGCAACCATCCCTGAGCAACGTGGCACCCGGCGGGGATCTGCACCCGATCACCGCGGGATCGGTGACGTGGAGGCAGCGATGGCCGGTCCACTGGGCGACGAGGTCGAAGTCCTTCGCCAGAAGCTCGCCGAACGTGACGCGGAGATCACGTCGCTCCAGCAGCGCCTGGGCCGCGGGATCGCGTGGACACCTGCGGTACAGCAGGCCGAGGAACGCAGCGCCGAACTGGTGAAGCTGAACGAGCAGCTGCGACGCGCGGTGGAGCGCCGCCGCGTCGCCATGGACTCGCTCCACCGGAGCGAATCGTTCACGAAGTCGCTGATCGAGAACTCGCCCCACCTGCTGATCCTCGTCGACCCGAGCGGAGACGTGTCCTACGTGAACCGTCCCCTGGCCGGGAAGCGGGCCCGGGACGTGCTGGGGACGTCGATCTGCGACTACACGGCGGCGGCCGATGCCGACATCCAGCGGGCGATCCTCGAGAGTTCACTGGCCACCGGTCGCTCCGGAACCTGCGACATCGACCTGGTAGACGCGGACGACGGGCCCAGTCCGTGCACACTACGCGTGGTCCCGCTGGAGAGCGGCCCGGAATCCGGTGCCCTGATCATCGCCACGGACATCTCCGACCGGGTGAGCGCCGAGGAGCGGCTGCGCCAGAGCGAGGACCAGCTCCGGCAGGCCCAGAAGATGGAGGCCGTGGGGCGCCTCGCCGGGGGGATCGCCCACGACTTCAACAACCTGCTGTCGATCATCCTCAGCTACGCGACCTTCGTGCGGGAGGCCGTGGAGGACCATCCATCCGTCGTGGCCGACGTCGACCAGATCCTGGACGCTGCTCAACGGGGCGCCACGCTCGTCGGGCAGCTGCTGTCGTTCTCCCGTCAGCAGGTGGCGCGATCCCGGCTGCTCGACCTCGACGAGGTGATCATCGAGATGGAGGAGATGTTCTACCGGACCCTCGGGGACGATGTGACCACCGTCATCGTGACCGACGGTGCCCTGCCTCCCATCGAGGCAGATGCCAGTCAGATCCAGCAGGTGCTGCTCAACCTGTGCGTCAACGCCCGGGACGCGATGGTGGACGGGGGCACCCTCACGATCACGACCCGGGAGCGGCTCGAGGGGCCGGGCCGCGCGGACAGTTCCACGGAGATCTCGGTCGGCGGGACGTGGGTCGTGCTGGAGGTGGAAGACACGGGGATCGGCATGACGCCGCAGACCGTCCGCCAGTGCTTCGAGCCGTTCTTCACCACCAAGGGCGTCGGCAAGGGTACGGGCTTCGGCCTGTCCACGGTGTACGGGATCGTGACCCACGCCGGTGGGCGGGTGGAGGTGGACTCCCAGCCGGGCGTCGGCTCCACCTTCCGCCTTTTCTTCCCAGCCTCCGATGGCTCGCAGGAGACCTCCGCGGAGGAGACCAGCATGGGTTGTCGCCCGGGAGGGGGCGAGAGCGTGCTGGTGGTCGAGGACGACGAAGCCGTGTGCGGCGCGATCTGCCGTACGCTCGCCGGCGACGGATTCGACGTCGTGTCCGCCGCTGACGGGGACGAGGCGCTGGCCCTGGTCGATTCCGCTCCGGGATTCCACGTCCTCGTCGCCGACGTGGTGATGCCGGGGATGCAGGGTCCGGAGCTGGCAGACCGCCTCGGTCGGATCTGGCCGACGATGCGCGTGCTGTTCGTCTCGGGCCACGCCGAGCTCGACCTCGGCCGGCTGGAGATCGAGGGCAGGGCGTTCCTGGCCAAGCCCTTCTCCCCGCGGGCGTTGCTGCGCAAGGTGCGAGATCTGTTGAACGACGACCCCCGTTGAACGAGGAGGTGAACGGAATGAGCGGTAACCGTGTCCTCCTGGCAGAGGACGAAGACGCGCTGCGAATGGCCATCACCCGGGTCCTGCTGCGGGCTGGCTTCGACGTGTTCGAGGCGGCCGACGGCCATGCAGCCCTGGCCGCGCTGGACGAGGCGGAGTTCGACGTCGTCGTGTCCGACATCAACATGCCGGGGGAGGACGGCATCGCCTTGCTCCGCGAGGTCACGCGCCGCGATCTCGACCTCCCCGTGGTGCTGATCACCGGCGTACCGAGCCTGGAGACCGCGATCCAGGCGGTGGAACACGGCGCGCACCACTACCTGCGCAAACCGCTGGACCACGACGAGCTACGCGCCATCGTGCTGCGGGCGGCGCGGTTGCACCACCTCGCACACCTCAAGAACGAGGCCCTGACCCTGACCGGCCTCCCGGGAGGAAGGGTGGCGGATCTCGGCGCACTGGAGGTCGCATTCGACCGCGCCGTGGACCGACTCTGGATCGCCTACCAGCCGATCGTCGAGGCGGGCTCGGGGGTGACCTTCGGCCACGAGGCGCTGATGCGGACCGAGGACGACGGATTCCCCAACCCGGGCGCGCTGCTCGACGCAGCCGAGCGGCTCGCGCGCGTGGACGAACTCAGCCGGACCGTGCGCCACCTCGCCGTGCCGTCCGTGGTCGAGTGCCTGGACGGCGGCAACCTGTTCCTCAACCTCCACCCTCGCGACCTGATGGACTCGCAGCTGTTCAGCCGCAAGACGAGGCTCGCGACCATCGCCGATCGCACGGTCCTGGAGGTCACGGAGCGGGCCACCCTCGAGGACGTCCGGGACGTGCGGCATCGCGTGGACGAACTGCGTGAACTCGGCTTCCGCATCGCGGTGGACGACCTGGGGGCCGGGTACGCCGGGCTCACCAGCTTCGCGTCGTTGAGGCCCGAGTTCGTCAAGATCGACATGTCCCTCGTCCGCTCCGTGGACGCGGATCCTGTCCGTCGAAAGCTCATCCGCTCGATGACCGAGGTGTGCCACGACATGGACATCCGGGTCGTGGCCGAGGGGATCGAGACGACGAGGGAATGCGAGGCCGTGGTCGATTGCGGCTGCGACCTGCTCCAGGGGTACCTGCTGGCGCGGCCCGGGGCGCCGTTCCCCGCTGTCCGGTGGCCGGACCCCGGGTGACGACTCAGATCGGCGGGGCTCCCGCGGGCCTCACCTGCGGCCAGTCGATGACCGCGCCCGCGGCCACCGGCTCGACCAGCTCCCAGCCCTCGACCTCGTCCCAGTGCTCCACGCCGATCCCCCGGCGGGGGAAGGCGAAGGTGACGTGGTCCAGGTCGACGGGATCGCCGGGCCGCAGGTCGTGGGCCGCGACCAGGCCCATGCGTGCCGAGGTGCCCAGCTTCCCGATCGGCCGGTCCAGGTCCCGCATGCCCGACCCGCCCGCCATCCAGCAGTCGTGCAACCTCTGCGCGACCTCCTCGAGGTCGTCGAGCCGCATGGCGTGGGACACGTCCTGGTCCAGGCCGGTGTCGTCCAGCACCAGACCCTTCTCCACCAGGTCCGCGCCGTAGGCGAGCGACAGGTACAGCATCTGTTCGCCGTCGTAGTGGTCCGACAGGCCCACCGGCACGTCGAACGCCCGCGCCAGCGTCTGCAGCATGCGCAGGTTGTGGTTGGCCGCCAGGGCCGGGTGGCCGTCCGGGCTGTGCTCCAGCACCAGCCGCTCGCCACCCGCGCCGCGCACCGTGGCCACGGCCCGCTCCACGTCCGCCAGCGTGGCGCGGCCCGTGTCCACGATCACGGGCAGGCCGGTGCAGGCCACGTGCCGCAGCAGCGGGACGTGGGTGATGTTGGAGGACGCCACCTTCAGCGCCACCGCGCCGGCGCCCACGGCGAAGTCCGCGCCCTCGAAGTCGTACACGGAGACGCAGAACGGCAGGTCCGGGCACAGGCCGAAGATCGCCTCGTAGTGGGACAGCGGCACCACCTTGCGCTCGATCAGGTCGCGGTAGCGCTCCTCCCGCCGCTCGCCGGCCTTGGAGTGGTAGACCTCGACCGCGTCGTCGTCCCCGCAGATGTCCGCCGTGTGCAGGATCTCCCCCTTGAGCACGATGGGCACGACCGCGGCCTCGCGGGCCGCGCGGATCCGCTGCACCATCCGCTGCGCCAGGGCCAGGTCCTGGTTGAACAGGGTGCCGATCTCGGCCAGGAACACCGGGGGGTGATCCGAGCCGACCGGGGTAGTGCCCAGCGTCACGTCGGCCATCACGCGCCCTCCAGGAAGCGGCGCAGGATGGTCAGCCCCACCGGGCCGCTCTTCTCCGGGTGGAACTGGCAGCCGATCACCGGCCCGTCCGCGATGGCCGCGCCGATGCGGTGGCCGCCGTACAGGCAGTCGGCCAGCCGGTGCTCGGCTCGCTCCGGCTCGGCCGCGAACGAGTGCACGAAGTAGGTGCTCTGGCCCCCGGTGACGTCTTGCAACGCCGTCCCCTGCCAGGTGTCCCGTCCCTCGGGCAGGACCAGCGCGTTCCAGCCCACCTGGGGCACCTTGTGCGGGCTACCGTCCGCCGTCGTCGCTGGGATCGCCTTCACCTGCCCCGGGATCAGCCCGAGGCCCGCGTGCCGCCCGAACTCCTCGCTGGAGTCCAGCATCATCTGCATGCCCAGGCAGATGCCCAGCAGGGGCCGACCGGCCGCGGCCACCTCCCGCAGCGGCGCCACGAGCTCCCGCCGATCCAGCTCGGCCATGGCGTCGCCGAATGCGCCCACGCCCGGCAGGATCACCCGATCCGCCCGGGCCACCTCGCCCGGGTCGGAGCTCAGGTGCGGCTCCCCGCCACAGCGCTCCACCGCGCGGCACACGCTGAACAGGTTGCCCATGCCGTAGTCGACGACCGTGACCTTCAGCACCGCCGCACCTCCAGGCCTGCGCGCAGCGCGTGGTCCCGCAGCTCGGGCACCGTGCACCGCTCGTAGTGCAGGGCGTCCGCGACCGCCACCGCGTCCGCGTGGCCTGCCCGGACCACGTCCACCAGGTGCCGCGGCGCGCCGAACCCGCCCGAGGCGATCACCGGGATCGGCACGGCGTCGGCCACGGCGCGCACCAGGTCCACGTCCATGCCCTCCCGCGTGCCCTCCTGGTCCACGGACGTCAGCAGGATCTCCCCCGCGCCCAGCTCGCAGCCCCGCCTCGCCCACTCGACCACCTCCAGGTCGGTGTGCTCGCGGCCGTTGTCCGTGTACGCCTCCCAGCGCCGGGTCGACATGGCGTCGTAGTAGCCCACCTCGTAGCCGGTGCGCGCGCGCTTGGCCTCGATGGACAGCACCATGCACTGGGACCCGAAGCGCTTGCTGACCTCGGTGATCAGCTCCGGCCGCTGCACGGCTGCGGTGTTGATCGCCACCTTGTCCGCGCCTGCCCGCAGGATGTCGCGCACGTCGTCCGCGCTGCGGATCCCGCCGGCCACGGTCATGGGCACGAACACGTCGGCCGCGGTGTGGCGCACGATGTCCTGCAGGTTGTTGCGACCGTAGAGGCTGGCCACGATGTCCACGTACAGCAGCTCGTCCGCGCCCTGGTCGTAGTAGCGGCGGGCGTGCTCGGCCGGGTCGCCGATCACCCGCAGGCCCTCCAGGTGGATCCCCTTGATCAGGTTGGGGCCCTTGATGTCGAGGCGGGCGATCAGGCGGACGTTACCCATGCTCTCCCGTACACGGCGGTCAGGGAGCATCCTCCCACACGGTGTGGCGCAGCTTCCACTCCCCGTCCCGCTTCGTCCACAGGTGGGGCGAGCGGAAGGTGTCGGCCAGATCGTGGAAGTAGTCGCGGTCGATGATCGGCCGCTCGAACTGCGCGGACGCGACCGGGAACTCGTCGGGGGGCACGCTCAGGTAGCGGAACACCTCCTCGGCGAACCGCTCGGGGAACTCGTCGTCGAAACGCTTGACCAGCGCCACCCCCTCCTCGCGGGTGATGTCGCCGGAGCGGATCTCCTGGGACGCGTCGTAGGTGGCCCGACCGATGCCGAACTTCACCCGGGTCGTCCAGTAGTGGAAGTCGTCGATCTTGTCGTCGATGGAGTTGTACTTGCTGTACGTGCCCGGTGTGCGCTCCGGCGACGCCTCGAACCCCCCGTGCTCCACCGAGTAGTAGTAGCAGCTCTGGGGGTGCCAGCGCAGGTAGTAGCCCAGGTAGTGCACGTCCACCGCGGCCTGCTCCAGCTGGTCGGGATCGGCCGGCAGGTACGGGACCAGGTCGTGGCCGCCCACCCCGTAGCGTTCCTTCAGCTCGGCCAGCGACACACCCGACAGGTAGATCTCGGACGGGTCGTTGGAGGTGAAGTAGCGGTAGTCCCGCACCGCGGACTCGGTATCGATGCGGGGGTTGCCGTACTCGGCTTCGTTCTCGCCATAGAACACCAGCTTCAGCCCGTGCTGCAGGGCCACCTTGGGCGCCAGCGCCTTCTGGCCGACGATGAACGGCTGGAACGGGTGGAACAGGTTCTGCACGGCCAGGCGGGTCAGCAATCGGTGCACGCGGCCGTTGGGCGTGTACAGGATGTTGTCGAAGCCGGCGTGGATCCACTTCTGGAAGTTGGCCCAGCCCCACGGGGTGTACATGTGCGGCGCCCAGGTCACCGTCAGCGGGTGCATGCCGTACTTGTACTTGAGCAGGTGGGCGGCGTAGAAGCTGTCCTTGCCGCCCGAGCCGGGGCACAGGCAGTCGTACGAGCCATCGCTGCTGCGGTAGCGATCGCACAGCTCCCACAGCCGCTGCTCGCGGGCCTGCCAGTCGATCCGCTGCCACTTCTGCTCGGCCACCTTGCAGGCGTCGCAGACCCCGTCGTCGTCGAGGTGGATCGTGGCCTTGTGGCTGTCGGCGGTGTGCTTGTACTCCACCGCCGAGTTGGGACGCTGGTTGGAGATCACGCACGTGCGACAGAACCGCACCTCGCCGGGCAGGCCGTACTTGATCTCGAGGCCGTCCGCCGTGGTGCGGCGGGTGGACGCTGGTGCGCTGCCTTCCATCTTCATCGACTCGACCCCCGGACTGTACCGTTGACGTCGCTCCCGGTCACTATCTGGGTATCGGCCGAGTACGCCGAAACTGAAGGACGCGCCTCGTGTGCGCGGGTCGGGGTTGGTCGAGATCGGTGCTGGACCGTTGGTTTCTTCCGGCCCCGGTCAGGTGATTGGAGGCGGTACGGGTTCAGATCGAGACTTGCGGCTCGTTGCTGACCGGGTCGGTGTGATTCGAAATCCATCGGACGAGCCCCAAATCTCGAACTGACCCCAGTCGATGCGGTTCGTGGCCTGGGTCGGGGACAGAGGCGGGGCTTGGGGAGGCGACTCAGCCGAAGCACTGGCCCATGCCGCGGTAGGTGGGCACGCGGTCGACCACCTCGCCGCCGGCCACGAGCAGGTACTGCTCGAACCGCTCGGCCAGCTCGCCGGCCTTGGCGTGGCGGAACACCACGGCTTCCCCGGGGTGCAGGTCGACGCCCGCGGGTAGCTGCAGCGGCGTCTGCACCTCGCCGCAGCCTTCGGTGGACACCAGCGAGGCGCCTGCCGGGTGGTGCACTACTGGCACCTTGTCCCAGCCGGGCTCGCCGGACGCCACGTAGCCACCCCCGGCGCAGGTCACGTACCCGTCGTCGGAGCTGCGCGTGACCTGCAGCGCGAAGAACGCGGCCGGATCGAACCGGACGCCGCTGTAGTAGTCGAACAGGTGGGAGCACAGGAACGCCGACCCTGCGGTCACCTCGGTCAGCCACGGCTCGGCCGGGGTGGTGTCGAGGGAGCCGGTGCCGCCGCCATTGAACAGCTCGATCTCGAATCCCTCGGAGGCCAGCGCCTGCGCCAGCGTCTCGCGTCGGCGCGCCACCTCCTTGATCGACCGGCGCCGCACCCAGCCGAACACCGGGTTCATCGCCCTCTTGAACGGGTTGCGGTCCCCCAGCCCGGCCACCTGCGCCTCGTAGCCCATCAGGCCCACGAGGTGTACGTGGGCCAGCTCGCGGGTGGAGGCGAACAGCTCCAGGGCGCGGGCCACGGAGCGCACCGGGCTGCGGCGCACGCCCAGGTGCAGCCCGCCGGGCATGCGCAGCGACATGTCCACGTCGAGCACGGCCGGGAACGGGCGCGAGCAGCCGGACAGGGCCCGCTCCAGCGCCTCGAGCTGGCCCTCGTCGTCGACCATCAGCTTCACGTCCGCGCCGGCCTCGTGCAGCGCGCGCAAGAGCTGCAGGTCACTAGCCTGCACCGTGGGATAGGCCACCAGCAGGTCGTCGAATCCCTGGTCGTGCAGGAATGCCGCCTCCTCGGCCGCGTAGCACATCAGCCCGCGGTAGGGCGCGCCGTGGTCGAGGATGCGTGCGATCAGGGCGGGGACGCGCAGGGACTTGGTCGCGATCCGCACCGGCAGCCGGCTCGGACCGACCAGCTCGGCCACGTGGGCCACGTTGCGATCGAACGCGTCCAGGTCGACGAAGGCGGCGGGCAGGCGCTCGCCGGTCAGGAACGCGGTAGGATCCATGGCCAGCCTCTCCTCGCGGGGTGACCGCAGCGTAGGCAGGGGCGGGAAGGGCGGTCAAGGTGCGCAACCGCGCGTGGCTGGTGCTGGCGTTGCTGCTGTGGGGCTGCCCCACCGACGAGGTGCTGGACGACGACAGCGCCGCGCCCGAGGGATTCGACGCGCACCTCGCCGCGCAGCTGCAGGAGGCCCTGGAGGTCAGCCGGCTGGCCGCGGACGCGCCCGGCGCGTCCCAGGCCGTGGTCGTGCCCGGCGAGGGGCGCGGGTACGGGGTGGACGGCGACGCGGACATGGAGGCCGACGTGGCCGTGCGGGCGGACGACCTGTTCCGCATCGGCGCCATCACCAAGACCTACACCGCGGCCGTGGTCCTTCAGCTGCACGACGAGGGCCTCCTGCACGTGGACGATCCGCTGGAGCAGTGGGTTCCGGGCGTGTTCGAGGGGGAGGGCATCACCCTGCGCCACCTGCTGGGCCACACCAGCGGCATCTTCAACTACACGGACGACCCGGCCTTCACCCTGGCCCTGGACGAGTACCACCCGCCCGAGGAGCTGGTGGAGTTCGCGGTCGAGCACGGCCTGCAGTTCGCGCCGGGCACGGCGTACTCGTACTCCAACACCAACTACATCCTGCTGGGCATGGTCACGGCCGAGGCCACGGGCGACGGCTGGGCCAGCCAGGTGCGGCTGCGGCTGCTGGAGCCGCTGGGGCTGGAGGCCACCTTCATCGAGGGGGAGGAGGAGATCCCGGGCGGGACCGTGCGCGGCCACCTCGGCGGCCTCGAGGCCACGGACACCATCGACATGTCATTGGCGTGGGCGGCGGGCTGCGTGGTGGCCGACTCCGACGACATGCTGACCTGGATCGACGCGCTGCTGGTGGGCGAGGCGCTGTCCGATGACGCCCGCGAGTTGCTGCTGACCCCGGGGCAGCTGGACGATGGCACCTCCACCCCGTACGGCCTGGGCGTGCGCATCTACCCCTCCGAACCGGGGACCTGGATCGGCCACACCGGCTCCACCATGGGCTTCCAGTCCGACCTGTTCGCCCTGGACGGCGTGGCTGTGGCCACCCTGCTCAACGACTTCCTCAGCGAGGCCAGCGACGTGTCAGGCGCGGCGTGGAACGTGCTCCTGGACGAGGACGTGGGCTTCGACCCTCACGGCACCGAGCACTGACTCCACACCGCCCTCCGCCCATCCGGGCGGAGGGCGGTCGTGATGCTCAGCCCTGGTAGGTCCACAGCCAGAACGGGATGATGGTGTAGTCGCCCTCGAGGCCCTCGACGGGCTCGTCGGTGTTGGCGGCGTCCGCCATCAGCAGGCCCAGCAGCAGCCAGACCTCGACGTTGGTGGTGTCGGCGCCGGGGAAGTACCCGAACTCACCCAGCGAGTCCAGCGAGCCGTCGGTGCCCGGCATGAGCTGCACGGCCTCCATCGGGCCGGTGCCGGCGGCACCCTGGTACGACGGACCCACCGTGGCGCAGAAGTCGCCGTAGGTGCCGTCGGTGGTCGGGATGTAGCCGCTGTCGTCCATGCCCAGGAACTCCTCGGCCAGGTTGCCGATGGAGTCGATCAGCTCGCAGGACACGAACGCCTGCGGGTGCATGTACCACTGGAACCACTCGACCGGATCGTCCTCGTAGATGGCCCAGTCGGCGGGGCAGTCGTTGGCGACCTCGGTGCCGGAGGTCCAGGTGATGACCTCGTCGATGAACTGGTAGTAGTCGTCGCCCTGGCCCGGGCCGTAGGTGTAGTCGCCCTCGAACTCCAGGGTGATGTCGCACAGCGGGTCGTAGTTGCTGTCGATCATGGTGTGCGTGTAGGTGACCGTGGCCGTGCCGCCAGCGGCGCCCCCGGTGGCGGTGATGTCGGACGCGATCTGGAAGCCTGTGGGGTCCGGCAGCGTGTCGTCGTCGTCATCGTCGTCGTCGTCGTCGTCGTCGTCGTCCGTGGGCGTGCTGTCGTCGTCGTCGTCGTCCGTGGCCGTGGAGTCGTCGTCGTCGACCACGCCGAGGGAGGTGTCGGTCGGACATACAGCCAGGAATCCGAGCAGCGCCAGGCTCATCAGCGCCACCAGCAGGGTGTACAGCCAGGTTCTCGCGGTCATGTTCGTGCCTCCATTCCGGTGAATCAGGGGCCCCTCGCGGGCCTCTTCATCGGCCATCGTATCGGCGCAGCGGTGCGCGACCCTCGGGCATGGATCCACTCGGGCACGGACCGGCCCGTGCACTTGAAAGCCCGGTGGGAGGGGACTAGGGTGGCCAAAACCCGAGATCAGAGGAGAAGCGCATGGCCAACCCCAAGGCCGTCTTCGAGACCACGATGGGCACCTTCAGCGCGGAGGTGTACCTGGACAAGATGCCGATCACGGCAAAGAACTTCATCGACCTGTGCAACGACGGCTTCTACGACGGGCTGCACTTCCACCGGATCATCAACAACTTCATGATCCAGTTCGGCTGCCCCCACAGCAGCGACCCCAAGAGCCCGATGGCCGGCACCGGCGGCCCGCCGCACGGCCGGATCCAGGACGAGCACCCGGCGGACGCGAAGATCTCCAACGAGCCGGGCACCCTGTCGATGGCGAACACGGGCCAGCCCAACAGCGGCGGCTCGCAGTTCTTCATCAACACCAAGCACAACACCTACCTGGACTTCTTCACGGCCGGTCCGTCCAAGCACCCGGTGTTCGCCCGTGTGACCGAGGGCCTCGAGATCGTGGACGCGATCCAGAAGACCCCGACCGACGCCCGGGACAACCCGGTCACGCCGGTGCAGGTGACGAAGATCTCGATCGTCGAATAGGACCGATCGGGCCGATCAGCTCTCCACGCACACGCCGCCGTCACACAGCCAGTCCGGGTGCTCGCACTCCCGGAACCAGTACCGGCACACCTCGACCGGGTTGCCGCTCTCGCCGTAGTTGCCGTCGCAGTCCTCCCCCAGCCCCACGTACTCCACGCACAGCTCCTCCGGGCAGCCCAGCACGTTGAGCGCGTCACCGCTGGGCTCGTCCTCGCCGGGGATCACCTCGCACCCGTCGGCCACGAACTCCGCGCACGCGTCGTCGCAGGCCTCCCAGCACTCGATGGTATCGCCCATGTCGGGCGCCCACACGTGGGGCGGCGTCTGGTCACACCCCTCGCACGCACACGAGCAGCACTCGGACCACACCGGCGGTTCGTAGTTGCACGTGGGGGCGACGGCCAGCAGGGCCAGGATGGCGACGGCGGGGAGGATCCAGACGAGGGTGCGTGACATGGCCGCATGGTAGATCACGCCGCCGACCTGCAGAACCAGCAGGACGATTTCTTCCTCTCCCTGGACTCAGGGGCAGGCGGCTGGGTTGGGCAGGCCGGGGCTACCCAGGTCGCCGTCGCCGTACGAGTCGATGGCCCCACACCAGCTGGCCGGGTCGTCGTTGGCCGCGCCGTCGTGGGCCGAGGGCAGCAGGGACATGGCCTGGCCGGGTTCGTCTGGCCAGTCCGGGTCCTGGTACTCGATGCGGTCGATCTCCACCCCGCCGAAGGTCACGATGATCTCGTCGGCGTTGTTGTCCAGGTAGGTGTGGTCCGTCACCACATCGGGGTACAGGCCGCCGTTGATCGTCGGGTCGCCTTCGCGGGCGAGCATTGCGTATTCGCCCGGGACGAGCCAGACGTCCGTGCCCACCTCGAACAGGTTGCTGCCGAAGTCGGTGAACGTGACGCCACGCAGGTTCACGTCCACGGCGCTGGCGTTGAACAGCTCGAACCACTCCCCGGCGGTCTCATCGACCGCGTGTGGATCCTTCATCACCTCCGACACGATCAGCGATCCAGCCGGCATCACGCCCTCGTCGACGAGTCCGTCGCAGTCGTTGTCCCGGCCGTCGTGGACCTCGGATGCTCCCTCGTAGGTGTCGGGAGCGTCGTCGTCGCAGTCGCCGTCGCAGCTCGTCAGGCCGTCGAGGTCGAGGTCGAAGCCCTCGTCGACTTCCCCGTTGCAATCGTTGTCCACGAGGTCGCAGATCTCCTCCTGCCCGCCACCCACCGTGGCGTCGAGGTCGTCACAGTCTCCGTCGCACGAGCTCTGACCATCGCCGTCCTCGTCGAGGGGGGTGAGTCCGGCGTCGCCATCG
Organism: uncultured Rickettsiales bacterium; assembly: GCA_964639985.1. GTDB lineage: Bacteria > Myxococcota_A > UBA796 > UBA9615 > CAYRNR01 > CAZXHG01. The sequence continues at coordinate 63 of CAZXHG010000174.1, read as the reverse complement.
TCGCAGTCGCCGTCGCAGACCGAGAATCCGACGCCGTCATGGTCGTCCTCGTCGAGGTACAAC
>CAZXHG010000173.1:0-22117 GCA_964639985.1 uncultured Rickettsiales bacterium | reverse complement strand
TCACCCCGAAGGGAGAGATGCTGCGGAGGAGTCGGCAGACGGGTTCTGGGGGGGGAGCCGACGGAGGAGATTTCGGGTGGTACAGTCGAGCGATGGCAGGGATGACCAGCGAGCAGCGGGAGCAGGTGGCGGGCGAGGCGCGGCACTGGGTGCGCCTGACACACGTGTGCAACAACCGCTGCCTGTTCTGCCTGGACAGCGACGCCCAGCATGGCGGCATGCGGCCCCGCGCCGAGGTGGAGGCCGACATCGACGAGGGCCGGGCGTTGGGCGCGACCCGGCTGATCCTCAGCGGGGGCGAGGCCACCATCCACCCGGAGTTCACGGACCTGGTCGGGTACGGAAAGGCCGCGGGCTACGGCCACGTGCAGACCATCAGCAACGGCCGCATGTTCGCCTACCGCTGGTTCGCGGACGCGGCCCTGGCCGCGGGCCTGGACGAGGTCACGTTCTCGGTGCACGGCCACACCGCGGAGCTGCACGACGAGCTGACCGGCGTGCCCGGCTCGTTCGCCCAGACCGTGGCCGGGATCCGCAACATGGTGGGCCGCTGCGTGGTGTCCGGGGACGTGGTGATCAACCGCCGCAACGTGCGTCACCTGCGCGACGTGCTGGACCTGTTCGCCGGACTGGGCGTGCACGAGTACGACCTGCTGATGGTGGTGCCCTTCGGCCGGGCCTGGCCCGGGGACCACGTGCTGTTCGATCCGGCAGAGCACCTCGACGACCTGCACCGGGCGTTCGAGCTGGCCGACAGCGCGCAGGTGCACCTGTGGACCAACCGGCTGGCGCCGGAGCTGCTCGAGGGGCGCGAGGACCTGATCCAGGACCCGCACAAGCTGCACGACGAGGTGCGCGGCCGCCGCGACCTGTGGGACGACCTGGTCGAGGGCCGGCCCATGCGGTGCGAGGGGAAGCGGTGCGAGCGCTGCTTCATCGCCCCGCTGTGCCGGGCCATGGCCGACGCGGCAACGCAGTTGCAGGCGGGCGTGCCCGGTGCGCTGCGCGTGCATGGGGAGATCGGCCAGGGTCATCGCGAGCTGGTCGCGCGTGGGCGCGAATCCCTGTGGATCCATGCGCGCAGCGCACGCGAGGCGCGCGAGCTGGCCGCCGGGTGTACGGCGCGGGCCCTGTGGTTCGAGCTGGACGAGCTGGACGGTATCGGGGAGGACCTGGACGAGCGCGTGCGGATCGTGGTCCCCGTGCACGCGGGTACGGCGGGACACCTGGGCACGATCCCGGCCGACCGGCTGGCGGTCTGCCAGGCCCCCTACCCCTCCCTGGCCGAGGCGGCCTGCAACCACACCGACATCCGCGCGGCCCTGCGCGGGGTGAACGCGGCCGAGGTGGTCGACATGCCCCCCTGCCTGTCCGGCCTGGACCGGGTGAGCTACGTGGACCCCGTGCCCCTGGACGCGGTCGGCCCGGACGGCAAGCTGGTGCCCGAGGCGTACGTGGAGCACTTCGTGGCGTACCGCTACCGGGTCAAGAGCCTGCGCTGCCGCGCCTGCGTGCACGACGGGGTCTGCCGCGGCATCGGCGTGCAGCTTGCGCGCACCGCCGGGTTCGGCCTGCTCGCGCCGGTGGCCGGGGGCTGACGTGGGCGGACACCTGATCCTGATCGTGCCGGTGCTGGCCGTGGCGGTCGTGACCGTGGTCGAGGACGTGCGCGCAGGCCGCATCGCCAACGCACGGCTGGCCCAGGGCCTGGGCCTGGGCGCGGCCTGCTACGCGCTGCTGGTCGCGGCCGAGGCGGCCGGGCTGCAGCCGCCGTGGACCTCCACGCCGATCCCGGTGGAGGGCTGGCACTGGACCGCCGGGGTCGCCGCCAACCTGGGCGTGGGCCTGGCCGTGGCCGTGCTGCTGTGGGTGCTGGGCGTGTGGGCCGCGGGCGATGCCAAGCTGTTCGCCCTGTACGCGGTGCTGGTGCCGCCGTCGTGTTACGTGCGGTCGTACCTGCCCGGGTTCCCGGCCATGCCCCTGCTGGTCAACGTGTTCGTGCTGGTGTTCGCCTTCCTGGCCATCGACCTGGTGCGGACCGGGGTGCCCGACCTGGTGCGGCTGCTGGGGGACGCGGACCGGCGGCGGGCGTTCGTGGCCGAGGCCCCGGCCGGGCTGGTGCGGCTGCTGCCCGTGCTGCTGCTGTACACGGCCATGTTCGCGGGCATGCGCGCCGTGCGCGAGGCCGCCCGCGAGGGCATCGAGCCGGTGCTGCAGGTGGGCGAGTTCACCCTGTTCCTGGTGCTGTTCGCCACGTTCCGGCCGCTGGCCAAGCTGGTACGCAACCGGGGCGGGGCGATCGTGTTCACCTCCCTGAGCCTGGCCGCGCTGCTGTGGCTGGCCACCCGCCACGGCCTGGGCGCCCTGCCCGGGGTGGTGGTGCCGGGCGCGCTGGCCATGTCGCTGATCCTGTTCTCGCGGGCCTACATGGCCTGGGGCTCGGCCACCCGGCAGGTGCGGGTGGGCGACCTGCGGCCCGGTTCGGTGCTGGGCCGGGAGAGCGTGATGCGGCTACAGGCCCGCGAGCGGCAGGAGCTCGACGAGCTCGGCGACGACGCGCCCGCGCCAGGCGAGGAGCGGCCCCTGAGCACGGCGCGGCCGACCCGCATCGGGTCGCTGTCCGCGGACGGGCTCACGGCCGAGCAGGTGCGGTACATCTGCACCCGCTACAACGACGACGAACCGGTGCTGGTGCAGCGTACGCTACCGTTCTCACCTTTCCTGGCCGGGGGCGCGCTGATCACCTTCGCCTGGGGCGGCGCGCTGGTGGCGCTGTTCACCGGCCGCTGAGCCCGGAATCGTTGGCACGCTCCGGTGTTGCGGGTAGAGTCCCGCACCACCGAACCGAAGGGATCCCGATGAGCAGGACGCTGATCATTGCCTCCACGATGTTGATGCTGCTGCCGGCCGTGGCCGGCGCGCGCACCCTGGCCGTGCTGCCCCTGGAGCAGGGCGCGGGCAGCGAGCAGTTCGCGGGCCTGGGCACGGCCCTGGCCGGCATGCTGGTGTCCGACCTGTCCCGCTCCGAGCAGCTGCAGCTGGTGGAGCGCTCCCGGCTGGACGACCTGCTGGGCGAGATCGCCCTGGGAGAGGGCGACTTCCTCGACCCGTCCACGGCCCAGCAGCTGGGCCAGGGCCTGGGCGCGGAGCTGGTGGTGACCGGCTCGTACTCGGTGGTGGGCGAGACCTTCCTGCTGGACGCGCGCGTGATCGAGGTGCAGAGCGCGGCCGTGTTGAAGGCCGTGGACGCCAGCGGCTCGATCGAGGACTTCGTGGTGGTGGAGAAGGACCTGGTCGAGGCCCTGCTCGACGGCCTCGCCGTGGAGATGTCGTCGTCCGACCGGCGCAAGCTGCTGATCGAGACGCCCACCGAGAGCTTCCAGGCGTTCGCCGCGTACGGCCAGGGCCTGGACCACGAGGCCCAGGGACGGGTGGACGAGGCGCGGGCCGCGTTCGAGTCGGCGTTGCAGATCGATCCCCAGTTCGTGGAGGCGCGCGAGGCGATCGCGTCCATGCGGGTGGTGGTGCAGACCGAGCGCGACCGGGTCCAGCAGAACGCGGCCGACCGCAAGAGCATGTTGCGCCAGCGGGTGCTGGACGCGGTGCCGGACGAACGCACGCGGGAGGACGGGTTCAGGGATGACGCGAGCACCCTGGCGCAGTTCGGGCTGCGGCTGATGGTGCTGCAGGACCTGGAGCGGGACTGCCAGGTGTACGAGGAGCAGTGGCATTACCTGGAGCGCGTGGACTGGGACGTGCACCAGCCGCCCAAGAAGGGCGGGCACGACCTGTTCGAGACCACAATGCTGCAGGCCATCGAGTGGGAGCTGATCGAGCACCCGGGGAGGCTGCGTACGATCCCGTTCGACGACCCGGACGTGGCCGACATGCCTGCGCTGTTCTACAACACGCCGCGGTACGTGCTGGACCTGAGCGCCGCGTCTCACGTGGACCCCAAGGGCCACGGCATGATCTACAGCATCCAGAACTGCTTCACCCCGGCCGAGCAGCTGGGGGAGCTCCAGCGGCTGCTGGACCGGGCCGAGGAGGTGGGGGCCGCGGACACGGTGCACTCGCCCGACCACTGGCCGGGCGTCACCCTCGGTGACCACCTGGAGTCCATCTGGACGCTGACGCACGCCAAGTACTTCGGCGCGAACGCGGAAGTGCAGGCGCGGGCCGAGGCCATCCTGGCGAAGATGGACAACGAGACCTCGCGCGGGTGGGCCACGCACCGGGTGGAGCAGGTGGTGTTCTGGGGTGACCTGTGGGAGCGCACGCAGATCCTGCGGCTGGGCATGGACGACAACACGATCCGGTCGCTCACGCAGGCACTGGCCGAAGGCCAGGGCGGGCCGATCCGCTGGGACGACGAGCGGTGTTCGGCGGCCGCGGGGTATGCGCAGCCGGTCGCGGACTGGAACTGGAAGCGCTACCAGACCCTGGTCGAGGAGGGTGAGGACGACAGGGCGGCCGAGCACATCGGCAGCATCGGCTACCTGTGGGGCGGGGTACGGGACATGGGCTGTGTGCAGGGCCACCCGGGCCGGGTGGCGGACGCATTCGAGGCGTACGCATTCGTGGCCACGTCCACCGATCGCCTGCGCGAGGACCACGCGGGTGACGACAAGTGCGTGGAGCTGCTCGACCGGCTCGACCAGCAGACCGACCCCACCAACCTCGGCTACCTCACCGACAACCTCCCCATGCTCGTGCAGATGGAGAAGACCGTGCTCGACTGGTACTACGCCGGCCTGGTGCTCAACCGGTGTGTGGAGGACGTGCGGTAGCCCGCCCCGCCCACCTCGCCAGAAACGAGCGGATTTCGCTCACATGTAGCAACGTCAGTCACTGGTCTCAGATCGGCGGGGAAGACTGCCCCCACTGGTCGTCCCCCCAGCACAGGATCTCCCCTTCGAATGTCACCCCACAGTTGTGGCTGAAACCGACTCCGAGATGCCTCATGGGAACCGTCGACGCGTTCGTGGCCCCGTAGTTGCTCGATCCCCAGCAGACGACGGAGCCGTCTCCCCCCACGCCACAGTTGTGGGACGTACCCGCCTGGATCTCCACGAATGGTCCATCCATCGATTCGCATTGCCCCTGGTCCGAGAACGAGCACGTCGAGCAATCCACGGAGCCATCCATCCACAGGACACAGGTGTGCCAGGTGCCCGAAGCCACCTGAGCCACGCCTTCCAGGCCGTCGAGGCCGGAGTACTCGGCATGGTCGCCCCAGCACACGAGTCGATCGTCGACGGTGACACCGCAGGCGTGGTCACCGGCGACACTGATCTGGCGGAACGACTCGTCCGGCACCTCACACTGGCCGTAGTCCGACAACGGGCTGATCTGGTCGCACCCCCAGCACTCCACCGTCCCGTCTTCGCGCAGGCCGCACTTGTGCGGACTCGCCCGGACATCCACCTGTACGAAGGAACCCGCCGGGGGGGAGGGAGGCGTGTACTCGGTCGTGCCCCAGCACGTCGGGATCCCCTCGCCATCGAGGGCACACTGCTGGCCGCACCCCGCACTGATCGACACGAAATCACCCGAAGGGGGATCGATCGGCGGATCCGATGAGATCCCCCCCCAGCTCGTGATCGTCCCGTCCTTGTGAAGGGCAAAGGACTGGGCGCACCCCCCCTCGACCTGGCTCCAGGCCCCATCGATCCAATCCACGTGCTCCACACACCCCGAAAGAGAGCCCAGGGCGATGGACAGCAGCACGATCGGCCTCGACGCCGTCATGGGGTTTCTCCTGGCTCGAGCGTATCACGAGGGCCAGGACACCCGGCGAACTCCACGCATCGAGATCACGCTCGGGCCTGCTATCCTCTCGGTTGGGAGGGAGCCATGAGACCTGTCTTCGTCGGAGTCGCCCTGCTCTGCTCCGCGCTCGCGGGCTGCCCGGCAGACGAGAGCGACGACGACGTCACCAGCGACGATGACGTCACGAGCGACGACGACTTCACCGGCGACGACGACTCGGCTCCGGGCGTCGAGCTGAGTTCCTCCCACCCGGAAGACGGCGACCTCGCCTTCTACCACCGCAACATCCTCAGGATCTCGTTCACCGACGACGTGGACACCGTCGAGATCACCGTCGTCGACCAGGCGACCGGCGCCGAGATCCCGGGCGAGACCACGATCGACGCGAACCGACCCCGCGCGTACTTCGATCCCTACGGCGCCGATCCCGACGAGCACCTCGACACGGAAACCGCGTACACCGCGACGGTCACATGGCCCGACCACGACCCCGTCGAGATCCACTTCTCGACCAGCGAGGTGGGCACGCCCCTGGCCGACCCCGAGGTGCTCCAGGGGCGGGACTACGTGCTCCACCACTCGGCCGCCCGCGTGCTCAGCCCTGTCGTGCTGGTCTGGAACTGCATGTTCCCGCCCTACAGCTTCGAGACGCTCGCCCTGCACGTGACCAGCGTCGATGGAGCCGGCTCCTTCCGTGGCTTCATGACCCACGTCCGCGAAGACGACGGCAGCTGGGCCCAGGACCTCTGCCGGGAGACCATCCTGCTCGACGAGGCCACCACGGTCACCTGGGAGAATCCCCACCTCTCGTTCGTGCCCGGAGAATCCGACCTCCCGTTCGCCTTCCTCGACACCGCCTGGCTCTACTACGTACCCCTGCTCTTTCCCGGCGTCGTGTTCGAGGGGAGCTTCACGCCCGATGGCGAGGGCATGGCCGGGGCGGCCTTCAGCGGAAGCCACGACCTGCGGGTGTACGACACGGACGTCTCTCCGACCGCGGAGGAGGGCGCCGCGTGTGACCTGCTGCGCTCCGCCGGCGTCGAGTGTGAAGCATGCCCGGACGGGACCGGCGACTACTGCCTGGTCCTGACCATCTACGACATCCCTGGGACGAAGGTGGAGATCCAGACCGTGATTCCGGGGACTGGCGAGGTGGTCTCGGGACTGATGGAGGTCACGCCGGAGATGGTGGAGGCGCTGGAGGCCGGTGGGATCTGCCCCTGACCGACCGACCACGCAAGCAGGCGGGGCCCCCGCAAGAGAGGAAGCGCCGCAGTCCGCTGATCCTGCCGTGGTAGCCGCCGAGATCCCCACCACGGACGACGACACGCCGGCCGCGGATCGGATCGCCACGCTCGAGGACGAGCTCGCCGCCCTGCAGCGGCTGGCCGCCGAGCTGGAGGTGGCCCTGTACGGCGAGCCCGTACCCTGGCCCGACGACGTGCCACCCGAGCACCGTCCAGAGCGCTTCACCGACCACGCCCCGGAGGTGATGGCGCAGTGCGAACCCGCGATCACGGCGGTCGCCACCGACTGCTCGGAGCCGCCGTGCTACCTGTTCGTGCGCGGGGACCTGGGCCTGGTCAACGACATGACCCAACGCTGCGAGAAGTGGACTTCGCTGTACGGCCAGTCGTCCCCGTTCGTCTGGACCTCCATCGAGTGCAAGGACGGCACGCGTGAGCCCATCCAGGTGGTGAGCGTGGTCGCGGACTGGGTCCCGGAGGACTCCGAGGGCGGGTTCGAGTCCAACGACTACAAGCGCTCGTGCAAACGTGTGAACGACGTGCTCGCGCGTCTGCCCTGCAAGGGGGAGTGAACCAGCGCTGGACCCACGAGGCGCCCCGTGGTGTACGCACGGTCCGGCGAGGGCAGGTGACGGTGATATGCTCCGAGCAGGAGGGGCTACCGGGTGAACGCGAGGACCGAGCTGCTGGGTTTCCTGGTCGCCCTGTCGGTCATCTCGGCGGCATGCCCGACGACGTCCGATGACGATGAGGCTGGGGACGACGACTCCTCGACCGATGACGTCGGCGCCGGGACGGCCTGGGCCTACCACGAGGTCGAGATGGGCTTCGAGGCCACGGGCGGCGCCGGAGATGGCCAGGCGGTGATCCACGCGACCGCGACGTTCTACGACGAGTACGACGAACGGATCTGCGAAAAGGCGATCGACATCTCGGGTGAGTACACCCACGGCGGCTCCGGGGACGACCAGCTGTTCGCGTACACCGATCAGCTGATCGTGCCCACGGCCTTCCAGGAGACGGCCAGCGACTGTGCCGAGGACTTCGAGGTCTCCGTCGGGGATCTGGAGAGCGCTTGGGACTGGACGCTCCTCCCCCTGGCCTTCGTCAGCTGTGCCGCCGTGGAGAGCCACCCCGAGCTGGCATCGATGCAGCTCGTGGAGCCCTACGCACTGGATCTCGAGACCTGGGTGGACGGGACGTTCGAGTACTTCTGCGACGAACTGGGCCCAGTCGCTGCATACGTCCATGGGCTGGACGGCGTGGAGGCCATCTGGTTGAGGCCCTGCTCTCCGGGCGAATTCGACGATCCGCAGTCACCGCTGCAGTACGAGTACCTGGTCCCCGAAGACACCGGTTCCACCGAGGCCTGGGCGGTCGTCCAACCGGTGGATTTCGTCGCGAAGTTCCAGGGGTTATCGCAGTCCGACGAGGGTAATCTACACGGGAGTGACGACGGCGAGCGTTGACAACCGGTCGGGATGCCCGCTTGTCGACACGAGGGGAGTCTCTCCATGCCACGATCCAGCCTGGCGGTTGCATGCTTCACCTTCCTGCTCCTGCTCGCGGCCTGCCAGGAAGACGACGACCTCGGCGGAGACGACGACATGCAGGGCGACGAGGACGTGGACACCACCTGCGAGGGGAACCACGACATCGATAGCCAGGACGACCTGGACGCGATCGCCCACTGCGAGACCGTCTCGGGCCACCTCGCGATATGGACCGATGGCTGGCTCACGGACCTCCACATGCCGATCCTCTCGTCCGTGAGTGGCAACCTGGGCATCGAGGACTACGCGTCGCTGGCAACCATCTCATTGCCCAGCCTGACGTCCGTGGACGAGCGACTGTCGATCTCGACGACCTCGGTGACCGACGTGGACATGACCAGCCTCGGTTCGGTGGGAGGCGGGCTGACGCTGGCTACTCCCGCGCTGGAGGACCTCGGTGGCTTCTCCGGCCTGACCGTGGTGGGGGAATCCCTCGTCCTCTCCTTCGCGAGGTCCCTGGACGACCTCGACGGCCTGGCCAGCCTCGAAGCCGCGGGTAGCCTCGGCATCATCGACTGCCAGCAGCTCACCAACGTGGACTCGCTGTCCACGCTGACGTCCGTGGACATCCTGTACATCTACAACAACGATTCCCTCACCGACCTCCACGGTCTGGCCAGCCTCGAATCGGTCCACGGCGACCTGACGATCGCGTGCAACGCCTCGTTGAGCCAGGGCGACGCCGAGACGTGGGTGTCCGCCCTCGACGTGGGCGGTACGGCCACCGTGGAGTACAACGGCGAGGAATACGACGATTCCTTCTGCGAGCCGATGTTCTGAGGTTCGCTCCTCCCTGCGGCCGGGAAGCACGAGACAGATGATTGCCGACCACCCCTACGTCACGGCGCCCCACCTCCGAGGAAGGTGGGTTCGAGCTCGTAGCAGTCGGGGAGGTCCGGCGTGAGGTGTTCCGCACCCGTGCCATCGATGGCGACGCGGTGGATCCCGTAGTCGTGGGCCTGGTCCCAGCCGTCGCCGGGTGAACCGCTGACCACGACGTCCTCGCCATTGGAGGCGATTTCGAACGAGTACACGTGATTCACGTCCGGCGTGAGCGACGCCGACTCGATCCGCTCCTGCATGTCCATGGCGTGCAGCGAAGACGAGCAGCAGGGATCGGCGTCCTCGGCCCAGTACCGGCTGACGTAGAGGATGGTCTCGCCGTCGGGCGTGAACCGGGGTTCCGTGTAGCTGAGGTCGTAGGCCGACTCGCTGACCGCGTCGGTCAGGCAGGCCTCCTGGAGGATCTCCCCGGTGGCGTCCACGTCGGCGAGGAACACGTCCCGCACGTAGGAATAGCCGTCGCCCAGGGGCTCGGTGAACACGAGCTGCGTGCCCTGCACGTTCACCCGGGCGTCCGTGCCGCTGGACCGGATCTGTCGCAGGTCCGAGCCGTCGGGGCGCACGACCGCGATGCCTTCACCGGAGACGAGCAGCGCCGACCCGCCCGGTGACCACGCGAGGTGATGCACGTCGAAGGCAACGTCGATCAGAGTCGACGTCAGACCTCCGGTCGACAGGTCGAAGAGGTGGGCGTCCGTATCGGTGAGGGACACGGCGACCACCGGCTCGGTGGGCGAGCACGCCAGGGCACAGGCCGGGCCGTCGTAGTAGTCGGATGGGTCCTCGACCCAGGCGTGGCGGACGAGGTCCGATCCGTCCAGGTCCATGGTGAACAGTCCGATGTGGCTGCCGTCGGCCCCGCACAGCGCGATCCTGGACACATCGGGCAGGTAGCACGGACAGGCCCAGCCCATGTCCTCGCCGTACCCCCCCTCGCCGCCGCTCAGCAGGGGCTCGTGCTCGCTGAGGTCGTTGCTGGTGATCCACAGGCTGTACGAGTCGGTCCACAGATCCCAGACTGTGAACAGGATCTCCGACTCCACCGGGGTGGGGTCGTAGTCATCGTCCCAGTAGGGCTCCACGCCGGTCCCGTTGCCGCACCCGAGCAGGCCGGCGGCGAACCAGAGAATGACGAGCCGACGCGGTGATCCGCACATCTGTCCACCTCCCCGGTCGATTCTAGAGCGTGGTCAGGGGATCCAGGTCGGGCCGTCTGAGGCCCGCTCTGGCCCTCAGCACCCGTTCCCCGGCCACACCCCCGCATCACGGTCATCACAGTCCCACCCCTGCCCCGGGTACACACCGAGGTCGTACTCGCCAGGCTGCCACCAAAAGGGGTACCCGTCCTGATCCAGATCCCAGGACCCGGCTTCCGAGCCGTCGTACGCGCCGATGTCGGAGGTCGAGCCGTCGGGATCGAGACTCGCAGGATCACCCGCGCCGACGAGAGCCGACATCTGGGCGAGATGGAGATCCCAGTCCACGGGATCCGGTGAAGAGACGTCCAGGAAGTCCGGAGCCACCGAGAGGTTGCCGTCGGTGCCGGTGGGATCCGTGATGCCCTTGTAGTCGTCCGGAAGGTTGCCGTGGACGTTGGTGTGGGCCACGACGACCGGTCCACCCCCGATGTGGACACCGCCTCCGTCGACAGCAGTGTTGCCCACGATGTTCGTACCGTTCAACGACAGGTCCGCCGCGCCGTTGTTGCCCGCCGACGTGGAGATGCCCCCGCCATCGATGCCTGCGGTGTTGGAGGTGAGGACACTCGCCTCGATCGCTGCCACCAGGTCCCCCCCGGTGAACAGGGTCGGGAAGTTGTACAGGCGTACCCCGCCGCCGTCCTGCGCCGCCTCGTTACCCACGAACACGGCGTTCGTCAGCTCCAACGCGGCATCGCCGGGGAAGGTGTACACGCTCAGCCCACCCCCGTCCGTCGCCTGATTCCCCGTGGCGCGCAGATGGGAGACCGTCAGTCGCCCTTCCCCCTGCTCGATGTACAGTCCCAGTCCCCCACCCTGGCTGCCGGCAGCATTCCCGCTGATCCACCACTGGTCACCGGTCACGTCCAGATATCCGTCGCGCGTCCACGCGAACAGCCCCCCGCCATCTTCACCCGCCGTGTTGTCCGCGAGGAGAAGTCCGGTCAGGTCGGCCGGGACCTCGATGTCGCAGTCGTCGGTCCCGGCCGAATCGTCGTCGTCCCCGGCCGAATCGTCGTCCCCCGTTGCCGAGTCGTCGTCATCAGGGGAGGCGTCGTCGTCTCCGACCGCATCGTCGTCGTGGTCGCCATCCTCCGCGCATCCGACGAGGACCAGGGCGAGGACAAGGGCAGCTGCCCGACGGACGAGGGGAGAGGTCATGGTCGCTCCTGCACTCCGGAGGATAGCAGCGACGTGACGCGGCCCGCTCCCTCATGGCGCCCGCGCCCTCCCCGTGGCACCCTGCCCGCCGAGGAGACAGCCATGGCCGAGCGCGTCTGCGAAGGCATCTACAAGGTGGGTGGCGGTGATCTCACACAGTCGGGCGACTGCCTGGTCTACGCCGTGGACCTGGGCGACCTCGTGCTCGTCGACTGCGGCGTGGGCCCCGGCTGGAACGCCATCGCCGACCAGGTCCGCGTGGCGAGCCTGGACCCGACGCAGCTGCACACCCTGGTGCTGACCCACGCCCACGTGGACCACATCGGCGCGGTGCAGGCCGTGTGCGCCGACACCGGCTGCCGGGTGGTCGCCCACGAGCTCGACGCGCACGCCATCGAGTCCGGCGACCCGGCCCTCACGGCAGCGACCTGGTACGGCGCGACCCTGCCCCGGGTCCGAGTGGACCACCGGGTCCAGGGATCGTCCGAGACCCTCCACTTCGCCTCCGGCTCCATGGACCTGCTTCACACCCCCGGCCACACCCCGGGCTCCATGGTCGCGGTGGTCGAGGCCGACGGCCAGCGGGTGCTGTTCGGCCAGGACATCCACGGCCCGTTCGACGACACGTTCCGCTCGGACATCGGGGCGTGGCGGCGCAGCATGGAGACGCTGCTGGACCTCGAGGCGGACGTGCTGTGCGAGGGGCACTACGGCATCTACCGGGGCGAGGCCAGCGTACGCCGCTTCATCGAGGAGCAGCTGGGCCGCTGACCAGGGCGGTGGTAGGGTCACACGAGGAGGACCCGACCATGCGCCACCTCTGCCTTCTCCTGCTCCTCACAGGCCTGATCCTGTGCGGCTGTCCGGCGGACGACGACGACGCGGATGACGACGACGTCGCTGGCGACGACGACAGCGCAGCCGGGGACGACGACACGGCCGGGGACGACGACGTGGACCCGGGCACGGCCCCCGTGGTCAGCGCGCTGACCCTGTCGCACTCCGGAGACAGCGAGCTGTGCTACGCGCTGGTCGCCTGGCACGCAGAGGACGTGGACGGCGACCTGGTGCAGACCCAGGTGTTCGCCCACTTCCCGCCCGAGCCGGTGTTCACCTGGAACATGAGCGTGCCGGTCGACCCCCCGCTCACCACCCAGGACTTCTCGCTCGAGGTGCGCGTGGGCCAGGCGCCCGCGATCCCCACCCTCGACCCGGGCGAGGTCTACGACGTGGAGCTGTGGCAGGTGGACACGGCGGGCAACGAGTCCAACCACCTGCTCCAGGAGGGCTGGCAGGCTCCGGACGAGGACTGCATGTGAAAGGGGGGGAGAGCGGCTGACCGCTCTCCCGCTGACAACCCCGGGGCTGGAAGCGCCTCCCCGCCTCCCCTACACTTCCCCTGCTCGGGGAGGTTCCATGGAGTTCATCGACCGCCAGAAGCGCTACTCGCAGATGCTCGCCGTGATGGCGCGGCACGACCTGTCGTTCGTGCTCGACCGGACCGGGCTGTCGAAGCTGGTGCCCAGAGAGTCGAAGGCGACCGCGGACGACGACGCCGGGCCGCTGAGCATGCCCGAGCGGGTCAGGCGGGTGTTCGAGGAGCTGGGCCCCACGTTCGTCAAGATGGGCCAGATCCTGTCCACCCGGCCCGACCTGCTGCCCCAGGACTACATCGTCGAGTTCAAGAAGCTGCAGGACGACGTGGCCGCGCTGCCGTACGAGGAGATCGCCCGAGTGGCCGAGGACGACCTGGGCCAGCCCCTCGACGAGGTGTTCGCCACGGTCGACCCCGAGCCGCTCGCCGCGGCCAGCATCGGCCAGGTCCACCGGGTGACGTTGCAGGACGGCACCGCGGCCGTGGTCAAGGTCCAGCGGCCGGGCATCGAGAACACCATCCGCCAGGACCTGTCCATCCTGCGCTCCTTCGCCCAGCTGGCCCGCTCGTCCGGGCTGCTGGGCACCATCGACCCGGTGGCCATCGTGGTGGAGTTCGAGCGCACCATCCTGCGGGAGCTGGACTACGTGACCGAGGGGCACGCGACCGACGACTTCCGAGCGCAGCACGCGGACGACGAGGGCCTGCTGATCCCGCAGGTGTATTGGGACCACAGCACGCGGCGGGTGCTGACCCTGGAGTACGTGGACGGGATCAAGGTCTCGGAGATCCGGCGGCTGCGCGACAGCGGCCACGACCTGGCCAGGGTCGCGCACAAGCTGCTGGAGGTGATCCTGTCGCAGGTGTTCGTGCGGGGCATGTTCCACGCGGATCCCCACCCGGGCAACCTGCTGGTGGTGGCGGACGGGCGGCTGGCCATGATCGACTTCGGCATGGCCGGCCGGTTCGACCGCTACACGCGGCGGGCGCTCATGGACCTGCTGCGGGACCTCGCGGATCGCGACTACCGGCGCATGGCCGACCACCTGCTGCAGCACGAGCTGATCGACTACGGCACGGACCTGCGCCAGGTGCGCGCCGACCTGCGTGACATGTTCCGCGCGGCCTCCAGCGGCGCGATGGGCGACCAGGTGCAGGTGCTGATGGATTTCGTGGTACGCCACGAGGTGGCGTTTCCGCCCGACCTGTTCTTCCTGGACAAGGTGTTCGGCACGCTCGACGGGGCGGTGCGCACGCTGGATCCGAAGCTGGACGCCAAGACCATGGCGCGCACGTTCCTGCCCCAGCTGGCCAGCGCCCAGGTCACGGATCCCCAGGGGATGTTGCGACAGCTCGCGGGCCGGATCATGGAGGCCGAGGACACCCTGCTGCAGCTGCCCGTGGACCTGGACAAGGTGCTGCGCCGGCTGGACGCAGGTCACTTGCGGGTACGCTCGGAGTGGACCCCGTCCGCCGACGGGCGGAAGGCCGCGGCACGGCTGATGATCGGCGCCGGGGGCATGGCCCTGGGCCTGTTCGGCCTGGTCGCGTGGCTGGTGCTCACGGCCGCGGACGCGGACGTGGCCCTGGCCGGGGTGTCGGCCGCGCGGATCTGGCTGGTCGTGGGCTGCGCGGCGCTGACCGTGTCCGCGGCGGGGTTGTGGCGGATGTGAGCGCGAGAGCGGGGGGATCGTGACCCGGGGACTGCTGCCGCTGGCCTGCCTGACCGCCCTGCTGTCCGCGTGGCTGGCGGCCGCGGCCATGAGCGCGGACGGCATCAACGCCTTCCACGAGTACGTGAACCGCTACGCCCTGCCCATGGCCATGGCGACGTGGGTGGAGTTCGACGCCCGCCGCCGGGGCAAGCTGCCCTGCTTCGACTTCGGCTGGCTGACGTTCGTGTTCTGGCGGATCGCGATCCCCGTCTACCTCGTGCGCACACGTGGAGCACGGGGCTTGGTCCAGGCGCTGCTGTTCGGGCTGATGCTGCTGATCCCGGGTGTGGTCGCGGCCATGGCCGCGGAGGTGGCGGTGCTGCTGCGCGCGGCAGCGCGGCTGTTCTTCTAGCTTCGCCGCCTCCACAGCACGGCGATCAACACCAGCAGGCCCCAGGCTGTCCAGCCACGGGACGAGGTCTGTGTGCACTCACAGCTGTTGACGTCCTTGCAGTCGTCGTCCCCGGACAGGTCGTCGTCGTCGCGGCGGAGCCCGGGATCGTCGTCATCCGCCGAGCTGGTGTCGTCGTCCCCCGGATCGTCGTCCGTGGTGGCTGTGTCGTCGTCGGCGGCGGCGGAGTCGTCGTCGTCCCCGGCCGCGCTGTCGTCGTCGTCGCCCGGCTCCGGGTCGTCCTCGTCCAGAGGATCCGTGCCGTCCAGGATCTCGTGGCCGTCCGGGATCCCGTCCCCGTCCGAGTCGGGCACGTCGGTGTGCGCGATGAACACGGCCTGGTGGTCCTGGATGTCCGAGGGCAGCACGGCCTGCTGCACCACCTCGCCGGTGGGGAACACGATCTCCACGAGCACCGGAACATCGCCGATGCCCCCCAGCCCGAAGTGGATCATGGGCGGCTTCTGCGAGCCGTGGCCCTTGCCGCCGTTGACCTCCTGCACCGGGCCCAGGGGATCGCCGTTGTAGTCCAGCAGTCGCACGGTCGCGCCGATGGCGTCCCGGGTCAGGCCGCCGCCGATGTCGTGCAGGGCGCGCACCACCAGGTAGGCGTCGTCGCCCGTGTCGTTGGCGTCGTTGCGCCACAGCTGGTTGGTGTCGCTCTGGTTGACCAGCAGGTCCAGATCGCCGTCGTTGTCGTAGTCGGCGAACGTGGCCGCCTCACCGTCGGAGGAGTCCACGATGCCGCTGTCGTCGCGGGTGAAGGCGACGGTGCCCGTGACACCGTCGTTGAGCCACAGCTGGTCCTGCGCGTCGCAGGACAGGAACAGGTCCAGGTCGCCGTCGTTGTCCACGTCCCCGCAGTCCACACCGTCGGGGTTGCAGTCGGTCACCGCGGGCAGACCCGTGGCCGTGAAGGTGGCGTCGCCGATGCCGTCCTGCTGCCAGACCTGCGTGACCGCGGCCTGGGTCCAGACCAGGTCGAAGTCGCCGTCGGAGTCCAGGTCGCAGAACAGCACCCCGCCCTTGTCCAGGTTCTGGGCCGCGCCGAAGTCCAGGCCCTCGGTCCAGGTGCCGTCCCCGTTGTTGAAGTACATGTCGGGCACGCCGGACGACTTGCGCGCGATGAAGTCCACGTCGCCGTCCAGGTCCAGGTCCGTGGCTGCGGCGTAGTCGCCGTTGTCCGTGCCGGTGGGCATGCCGTGGGGGTCGCTGTCGGGCGTGTGGTGGGTCATGGCGGCCGTGCCGTCGGCCGGGTTGCCCAGCACGTCGATCCCGCCCTCGCCGTTCTCGAACATCAGGTCGAGCCAGCCGTCGCCGTCGAAGTCCAGCCAGGCCGCGCCCTCGGGGTTGATGCCGCCGTCCAGGGTGGCGAGCTCGAAGGAGGGCTCCTGGGAGGCGTCGCCAAAGGCGTACGGCGGCGTGGATGAGGGGCCGTTGTTGAGGAACACCTGCAGGTTGTCGTCCCGGCCCGTGCGCGCGAAGTCGACCCAGCCGTCGTGGTTGATGTCCGCCCACACCACGGAGCGGTCCATGAGCCCGGTGGACAGGCCGGCCGCGTGGGTCTGGGTGACGTCCGTGAACTGCGGGTCGGGCAGGTTGCAGTCGGACTGATACAGCCGGCCGGAGTCGCCATCGACGTGGATGTGCACGAGCACGTCCAGGCAGCCGTCCCCGTCGAGGTCGGCCCAGGCCATGCCCCCGTACTTGGTGCCCTCGGTCTCCAGGCCCACCGTGACCGGAGTGAAGGTGACGGCCGAGGCGGTGAGTGGGCAGACGAGTGCGGCGATCAGCGCGAACTGGCGATGGTACATGCGGCCCTTCTCCTCTATCGAGGATAGCCGATCAAGGCGAGGCCAAGGGGCAGTTCCGAAGCGCGTCCGGCCGTGTCAGCCATCAGACAATCGCCGAACCAGAGTACGATAGGGACATCGTCCAGACCGGGAAATGCCATGGCGACCTGTGCGATCTGCAAGGAGACGATCCAGCCTGGCGGGCTGACGCGGCTGGCGGGTTTCGATGCCTGCGAGCGGTGCCGGTCGGGTGATCCCCGGCCCGGTCTGCTCGCCAACCGATTCGACCACTCGGTCGACGTGCACGTGTTCACGGGAGCTGGATCGAACAACTCTGCCCGCCATCGGCTGCACGTGATCGTCAGACGCCCCACCGCGCTGGAGGCCGTGGGGCTGCTCCGCCTCGATGTGCGCTACGTGATGCCGCGTCTGCCCCTGTGGAAGCGGCTGCTGTGGTCTCCCGACCCCGACGATCCGGACCAGGAGCGCGACGTGGAGGTCGAGCAGGTGGACGTGGACCCACTGCACAGCCATGCGATCAACGGTCTGGTGGCCCACCCGGACGTGCGTGAGGCCTTGCTGGAGCTGGCACCGCTGCAGTGCGACGTGCACCTCGGATTCGTGGAGGAGGCGATCGTGATCGAGCAGATGACCAGCGAGCCGCTGCCCGAGGGCGACGACGTCCTGCGCGCGCTGTTCCACGTGTCGCTGCACCGGGAGCGGCCTGTCCACCATCCACCGGCTGTCCAGGTCGAGCTCCACACCCTCGAACCGCTCGTCGTCTTCCTCGAGGGCGTGGAACAGGTGCAGATCGATGCGGAGGTCGACCACGGACTCGGGCGTGAAGCGCAGCTCGAGCAGGGTGTCGATCAGGCCGTCGTCGACGTCGCCGTCCGGGCCGGACTGGAACATGTTGACCCGGCCGTGGAATGCGTACTCGCTGCCGTACAGCGAGCGGAATGCCTCCTCGTGCTCGTGGCTGTGCCAGTCCTGGCCGCTGACCAGGTCCAGCCCGCCACCGACGTACAGCTGGTCGTTCTCCTCCGAGTCCCCGAACCCCGCGCCCATGCGCAGCCCCACCAGCCAGCCCTGGTACGTCTTGTCAGGCGGCATGGCGCCGGCCTGGCCGTACGCCTCCAGCTCGAGGCGCAGGGGGCCCGCACGGCCCTGGCCGTGGATCCCGAACGTGGCGTGCTCGAACTCCTGGTACAGGTCACCGAGCACGATCAGCAGTGCGTCGAGTTCCAGGGCGTCGGACTCGAGTGGGTGACTCAGCCTGGGTCCGCCCCGGACCGCGACCATGTGCCGGTCCCACTCCCCCTCCCGGTCCAGCAGGAGCGAGTACAGGACCTCGAATCCGGCCGCTCCCGGTTCCACGTCCAGGCGCACCGTGTCGAACGACCGCCCGCCGTGTGACCAGGGCTCCGAGCCGATCAGCCTGCCGCTGTGCCAGTCGATCACCTGCCGCCCCACGCGCAGCCTCAGGTCGTGGCCCGTGCCCAGGTCCAGTTCCACGTACACCTGGCGCATGTCCAGCCCGGTGGTGATGTCCTCGTAGCCGTACCACCCCTCGTGCACGACCTCGCTCTCGCCGTACATCGAGCCCCAGGCGCGCACGTCCTGGGCCTGGGCGAACACCGACAGGTTCGGACCGAAGCGCGCCTCCAGGCCGACGCGGGCCCGGTTGGCGATCTCCGTGTAGGACCACGGGTCGTACAGGTTCCTGTCCGGGAGCAGCTCGAAGAGGATGCGATCCTCGATGGAAGGGTGGAAGGTGACGAAGGGGTGACGCGGCTTCACGTCCCCGGCGAAGGCGGGTCGCGCCACGCCCAGCGCCAGCGCGGCCGCCAGGACGATCCCGAGCACACGTCGCCCACCGACCATCGGAGGTCCCCTTCCCTTCCAGAGCACGAGCCTATCGCACCGTCGCCCCGGGGGACACCGGCACCCCCTACCTCCCCCTGGCCAACGCCCGCGTCCAGCGGCCACCGGTCACCCGGGCCCGCCCCTCCCCTTCGAACACCAGCAGCCGGGTGGCCACCTTGTCGATGAAGAAGCGATCGTGGCTGACCACGATCACCGAGCCCGGGAACCGGACCAGGGCCCGCTCCATCACCTGGGTGCTGGTCACGTCGAGGTGGTTGGTGGGCTCGTCCAGGATGATCACCGGGGCCCCCCACAGCAGGCACTGGGCCAGCGCCACCCTGGCGCGCTGGCCACCGGAGAGCGTGCCGATCCGCTGTCGCAGATCCGCCTCGGAGAACTGCATCAAGCCCAGGAACCGATTCACCACCTTGCGCGGCGCGTCCCGGGCCATGCCCACGGCGTTGACCGCGTGGGTCACGGTGTCGGTCGGGTCGAGCTCGTCGAGGAGCTGGTTGTACCAGACGAACTCCACGTTGCTCCGCACACCCCACTGGATCTCGCCCGCGTCCGGATCCTCGTTCCCGGTGAGCACGCGCAGCAGCGTGGTCTTGCCACAGCCGTTGGGACCCAGCACGGCCAGCCGCTGCCGGCGGTGGAGCTCGAAGCCCACCTCGTGCAGCACGGCCTGCTCGCCATACGACTTGCTCACCCGGTCCACGGTGCACAGCACGTCCGGCGGGCTCAACCCCTGGTAGATGCTGGTGATGATCTTGTCGACCGGGCGCTGGGCCTTGCTCTTCTTGACCCGGGCGAGCCGCCCCTTGAGCTTGCGCCGGGCGACCGCCTCCCGCCTCTCGATGGCAGCGGCTTCGTAGGCCAGCAGCGCCTCCTCGTGCTCGAACTGGCGCTGCAGCAGCTTGAAGCGGCGCTGCTTCTCGCGCACGTAGTCGGAGAAGCCCCCCGGGTACTCCTGCAGGCGGTGGTTCTCCACCTCCACCACCTTGTTGACCACCTCGTCGAGCAGGTGCCGGTCGTGGGATACGACGATCAGCGCGCCGGGCAGCCGGACGAGCCACTCCTCCAACCAGGTGAGCCCGGCGATGTCGAGGAAGTTGGTGGGCTCGTCCATCAGCAGCACGTCGGGCGCCTCCATCAGGATCCGGGCCAGAGCAGCGCGGTTACGCCAGCCGCCGGAGAGCTGGTCCATGGGGCGCGCGCGGTGCTCGGCGCCGAAGCCGAGCTTGCTCAGCACGGTCTCCATGCGCACGTCGGCGTTCCAGCCGTCGAGGCGCTCCATGGCCTCGAACAGGGAGGCCTGCTCGTCGAGGAGGCGGTCGAGCGCCTCGCCGCCGGGGTCGCGTTCGAGCGCGGCCTCCACCTCGGCCAGCGATTGCTCCACGTCGTGGATCGGGGCGAGCACCTCGTCGAGCACCTCGACCACCGTGGACTCGCCGCGCAGCTCGGAGAACTGGGAGAAGTAGCCGATCCTCAGCCCGCGATCGATGGCCACGGTCCCGGTGGTGGGCTCCTCCTGTCCCAGGATCAGCTTGAGCAGGGTCGTCTTGCCGGACCCGTTCTTGCCGATCAGGCCGACGCGATCCCCCGGAGCGAGACGGAAGAACACGTCGCGCAGGATCACGTGGTGATCGAAGCGCTTGGAGAGGTTCTGCAGTCGGATGACGCTCACGGGGGTTCCGGGGGGGCAGGGGAGTGTCGGGTCCGTCGGCCTACGGCCTCCTTGACCCGACCTTCCTGACTACCTGGCCTACTGGACCTCGAAGGCGCCCATGTCGTAGCGGTCGGTGCCGTTGCCGTCGCCGTCCACCGGGCGGGGGTAGCCGTCGAAGTCGGTGTCCACGCCGTAGACCTGCACGCCCGCGGCCACGTCGATGCAAGGGCTGGTCGCCTGCAGGTGGAAGTCGTCGTTGGTGGGATCGCCGTCGTTGCTGAACGCGGTGAACAGCGGGTCGGACGAGATGTTGCCGGAGATGCCGGTCATGTCCCCCACCCCGCCGCCGTAGTTGGCATAGCCGTTACCGTACACGTCGTTGTGGGAGATGGTCAGGCCGGTGTACGTGTTGTCGTAGATCCCGTACGTGCCGTTCCAGGCGATCACGTTGTTGTTGACCGTGGTCAGCGAGTACAGCGTGCCGCAGCAGATGAAGATGTACATGCCCACCGAGTCGTTGGCGACGATGGTGTTGTTGAGCACCGCGGACTCGTCCTCGTGGGAGCCCATCACGCCGTGGCCGTAGTTGTCGGCCACCACGTTGCCCTCGAACAGGGAGGCGGTCACCCCGGACAGGCGAACGCCGTCGCCGTTGTCCACCGACCAGTTCAGCGTGATCAGGTTCGCGCGCACGTGGTCGAACCCGCTCTGCACCAGGATCCCGCCGCCGTCACCGGAGCTGCCGTCGGCCTGGTTGCCGAACACGTGGTTGCCCTCGGTCAACGTCTCGGAGATCTGTAGCGCGATGCCGCCGCCGGCGTTGTTGTGCCGGTTGGCGATGTTCCACGACACCTCGTTGTCCAGGATCTCGGCGTCCGAGTCGTACACGAACACACCACCGCCGCGGCCGGTGCAGGTGTTGGCCGTGATCACGTTGTCCTGCACCACGGCGTACGACGACGCGATCAGCACGCCGCCGCCGTAGGTGAAGCCCTCGTTGTCCCAGCCCAGATCCGCGCCGCCGACCCCGCCGGTGATGGTGAAGCCGACCAGCCCCGCGTCCACCTGCCCGCCGGCGATGGTCACGACGGAGTCCGCGCCCGTGCCCTCGATGGTGGTGGACGCCGCACCGGAGATGCTCTCCACCCACACGTCGGCCGAGCCGTAGTCGAGGTCTTCGACGTACGTGCCGTCGAACACGAGCACGTCGCCGCAGGCCACGGCAGCCGCCTGGTCGATGGCGTCCTGGATGGTCTCGAACGGCGTGCCATAGGTGCCATCGCCGCCCGCGCCCGCGCCGTCGTCGGCGAACACCGGGCAGTCGTCCACGCAGTTGGCCACACCGTCGGCGTCGTAGTCGTCGAAGCCCTGGTCCACGTCGCCGTCGCAGTCGTCGTCGATGCCGTTGCAGACCTCGACCGCGCCCGGGAACACGTCGATGTCCGCGTCGTCGCAGTCGTCGTCGCACTCGTCGTACCCGTCGCCGTCGTCGTCGATCTCCTCGTCGTGCAGGTCGCCGTCGCAGTCGTTGTC
>CAZXHG010000172.1:0-22193 GCA_964639985.1 uncultured Rickettsiales bacterium | reverse complement strand
CCAAGTTCTTCCTCGACTTCACGCAGATGGAGTCCTGCGGCAAGTGCACCTTCTGCCGCATCGGCACCAAGCGCATGCTGGAGATCCTGGAGAAGATCACCGAGGGCAAGGCCGAGGAGTCCGACCTCGACCTGCTCGAGGAACTGGCCGACCGCATCAAGCGCACGAGCCTGTGCGGCCTGGGCCAGACGGCGCCCAACCCGGTGCTGACGACGCTGCAGTACTTCCGCGAGGAGTACCTGGCGCACATCCGCGACCACAAGTGCTGGGCCGGGCGCTGCCGCGAGCTGACGACCTTCGAGATCAGCGAGGACTGCACCGGCTGCAAGGCCTGCATCAAACCGTGTCCGACCAACGCGATCACCGGCGAGAAGAAGCAGGTGCACGTCATCCACCAGGACGACTGCATCTCCTGCGGCGTGTGCCGCGACGTCTGCCGATTCAACTCCGTGGTCGTGGTGTGAGGAGGACAGGGACATGAGTGACGTGAAACTGACCATCGACGGCATGCAGGTCGAGGTTCCGACCGGCACTACCATCCTCGAGGCCTGCCACAAGCTCGGCCTCGACATCCCCACCTTCTGCGCCCAGCCGGAGCTCAAGCCCTACGGCTCGTGCTTCCTGTGCGTGGTCCAG
This sequence comes from uncultured Rickettsiales bacterium, assembly GCA_964639985.1. GTDB lineage: Bacteria > Myxococcota_A > UBA796 > UBA9615 > CAYRNR01 > CAZXHG01. The sequence continues at coordinate 21,557 of CAZXHG010000172.1, read as the reverse complement.
ATCGAGGGCCGACCCAACCTGGTCCCCTCCTGCACCACCGCCTGTGTGGACGACATGAAGGTCACCACCGAGAGCGAGGACATCGTCGGCGCCCGCAGGATGTGCCTGGAGCTGCTGCTGTCCGACCACCTCGGCGACTGCTACGGCCCGTGCCACACCACGTGCCCGTGCAACATCGACATCCCGGGCTTCGTCAACTACATCGGCCAGGGCCAGTACCCCGAGGCGATCGAGCTGATCAAGCAGCAGCTCCCCCAGCCCGCATCCCTCGGCCGCGTGTGCCCGCGCCCCTGCGAGGACGGGTGCCGCCGCAGCCTGGTCGACGATCCGATCGCGATCTGCTCGCTCAAGCGCTACGCCGCGGACGTGGACCAGGACGCCGGCGCGGACTACATCCCGCCCAGGGCCGACCCGACCGGCAAGAAGGTCACCGTGGTCGGCGCAGGCCCGGCGGGCGTGGCCAACGCCTACTACCTGGCGCAGATGGGCCACGCGGTCCGCGTGATCGAAAGGCACCCCGCCCCGGGCGGGATGATGCGCTACGGCATCCCGTCGTACCGTCTGCCGCGCAACGTCATCGACCGCGAGGTCGCCGCGCTGGAGAAGCTCGGCGTGACCTTCGAGTACGGCGTGACCATGGGCGTGGACGTCACCCTGGACGACCTGCGCAAGCAGTCCGACGCGGTGTTCCTCGGTCTGGGCTGCCAGGAGGCCTCCTCCATGCGCTGCGAGGGGGAGGACCTGCCCGGCGTGCTGTCCGGCATCGGCTTCCTCGAGCGGGTGAGCAAGGACGAGACCACCCCCATCGGCAACCGGGTGATGGTCGTTGGCGGCGGCAACACCGCCATCGACGCGGCCCGCACCTCCGTACGCTGCGGCGCGGACAAGGTGTTCATCCTGTACCGCCGCACCCGGGTCGAGATGCCAGCCTTCCAGCCGGAGATCGACGCCGCCGAGCACGAGGGCGTGGAGATCCAGCTGCTGGCCGCCCCGGTCAGGATCGAGCGGGGCGACGACTGCCTGAAGGTCCACTGCATCAAGATGGAGCTCGGCGAGCCCGACGCCTCCGGCCGCCGCCGGCCGGTGCCCATGGTGGGCTCGGAGTACATCATCGAGGTCGACAACGTGATCGCGGCCATCGGTCAGCGGTGCAGCCCGCTGGGCATCGCGGACACGGACCTCGAGCTGAGTCGGTGGGGCACCCCGGACGCGAACGAGAAGACCCTGCAGACCAACCTGCCGGACGTGTTCACAGGCGGCGACTGCTACACCGGAGCCGATATCGCAGTGCGTGCCGCGGGCGCAGGCCACCTGGCCGCGATCTCCATGGGCCAGTTCCTGACCGGTCAGCGGGTCGAGGGCTACCCGGAGCTGTACGAGCACATGATGGGCGCGCTCGACGAGATCCCGCCCGAGGTGATCGCCGGCTTCGACGAGCGCCCGGTCGCGCACATGCCCGAGATCCCGGTGGCCTGGGCCACCGGCTCCTTCGACGAGGTCGAGACCGGCTTCTCCGAGGACGTGGCCCGATCCGAGGCCGACCGCTGCCTGGTGTGCGGCTGCCGGGCGGTCAACGACTGCAAGATCCGTGAGTACGCCAACCGCTACGGGGTCGATACCAACCGCTTCCTCGGCAGCCAGCGCACGTACTTCGTGGATGAGAGCCACCCGTACCTGCGGCTGGAGTCGCACAAGTGCATCATGTGCGCCTCTTGCGTGCGCGCCTGCGACGAGCTGCTCGAGATCCCGGCGCTGGGACTCGAGGGCCGCGGCTTCACCGCCACGGTCAAGCCCCCGCTGCTGCGCAAGCTGGTGGACACGCTGCCCGCGGACGCCGACTGGCAGACGCTGGCCAGGATGTGCCCCACGGGCGGGTGGACCCCCTGGGAGGGGGGGGGGGCGGCCGGGCCTGAGAAGTTGCGCCCGGCCCCCCGCCGCCCCCGCCGGGGGGCGGCGCCCTCAGTTCAGACTCTGCGGATCCGAGAGCGTGAAGGGCGCGATCTCCGCGTCGAATGCCTCGCCGTCCGCCCCCACCATCTGGTAGCTGCCATGCATGGATCCCAGGGAGGTGTCCATTGGACAACCCGAGGTGAACCGAAAGGTTTCCCCAGGGTTCAGAATCGGTTGCTCGCCGACGACCCCTGGACCCCTCACCTGTTTCTCCTCGCCGCGGGCGTTGGTGATGATCCAGTGCCGCGTCAGCAGCTGCGCCGTGACGTCACCGCGATTGACGATGGTCACGTGGTAGGCGTGGAACCACACCGACCGCCCATCGACCATCTGGCTGCCCAGGAACTCCGGCTGCACCTGGACGTGGATACCGCGGGTCGTCGCCGTGCTCGTCTCGGAATGGTCGTGCTGCGTCATGCAGCTTGGTCTAGGACCTCAGCACTTCACCGACAAGCGGGGCGGCACGAATCAGATGCGGTCCACGTGGGTGGTGTAGCCCAGGACCGCGCCGTACGCGAGCTGCAGCCGCCACAGCAGCTCACCATCCGACGACAGCTCGTCCAGCTGCCCGGCCGAGCTCCAGGTGACCAGCGTGTTGCCGTCGGGGAGGCGATCCACGTCCCCCAGCACCGTGCAGAACAGCGGCGGGTCGGGCTGGTGCACGAACACCGGCTCGGCCGTGCCGCGGTCGTCGTCGAGGCGGTACTCCACCGCGCGCGACTCGTACTCGGCGACCGGGCCGTTGTCGAACACCAGCAGGGTGTCGTCCTCGAGGTGGAACTGGTGCTGTCCCTCGAACAGGCGCGCGCCGGTGTCGGTGTTCACGTAGTCGCTGTCGGGGCCACCGATCTCGAACAGCACATCGCCGCTGGCGCGATCGATGGCGAGCAGGGTGTCGAGGTTGCGCAGGCCGACGAGGTAGGCGTCGAGTTCCTCCACGTAGTCGATGGCGTTGGCGTGGGTGTAGCCCATGGCGTCTCCGCCGACCTCGGCCACGATATCGGGATCGAACTCGACCCAGTCGGCGCTGGACCACAGGGTGGTCATCTCGCCGTCCGGGCTCAGTTCGTCGATCCGGTCGACGATGTGGGTGCCGAGGTCGGACTGCACCTTCTCGAAGACCAGGGTGGCGACCGTACCGTCTGGCAGCTCGACCATGTCGTGGTGGGCGCCCCGGACCACGTGGCGCTCCATGTCACTGCCGTCGAGGCGCACGCGGACCACCTCGCTGGGCATGTCCGTCAGGTCGTCCTGGATGGGTTCCAGCAGGTAGATCACCGAGCGCTCGTCCTGGGACAGGGTGGCGCGGGAGATCACGCCCTGGATGTCCTCCCTGGGGTGCCACCAGACCACGTCGCCCTCGCCGTCCAGGATCACCGCGGTGGAGCGATCCTTGACGATGGAGCTGACGAGGTATCCCTCGCGGGCGCCGTCCAGCGCGGACCAGGTGACCTCGATGTCCGGGATGAGCGCGGGGACCGCAGCCGTCGTGAGTGTCTCGGGGGTGCTGGCATACGTCCCGGCCGTGGACACCACCGCGGCCCGGACCGTGTACTCCCGCCCTGGCTTGAGGGCCACCAGCGTCGCTGAATAGTCCGCGCCATCCACCTCGGCCCCGGCCACCTGGTCGAGTTCGCCGTCGAGGCCGTACTCCACGTACACGTCGTGCACGTCGTCGAGCTGCATGCGCCACTCGACGTTCACCGAGGTCTGCACGTGCTCACTGGTCCCCACGTCGATGGAGAAGGCGTTGGCCACGGAGGGGCCGGACTGGAAGCCGTCGTCGAGATCACACCCCGCGGCGAGGAGCACCAGGGCGGTGGTCGCGGCCAGGATCGTCGTCGTGCGGAACATGCTCACCCATCCCTCTGGACACACGCACTCCTACACGCAGGGGGAACGCCCCCTTTGCCTCGCTATCCAGACCCCAGGATGGAAACGGCTCGGTGCGGAATGTCCGATTTTCCTGCCCCCTTTGTAGCAGCAATTTCCATGCCAGGAAGTGAGACAGGTCTCGAATCCCGCCAGATGCCTCGACGTACGCGGTTCGCATCATTTTGACCCGCTCCGCCGCGGTCACTTTGAAACCATGGATCGCACTTTGACCATGCACAAATGAACCAATAGTGACCAGAAATGTCACACTTGTGGGAATTCGTTGCACACGTGTGCCACGCTTGCGGTTCGGGCGGGCTCGGCTATCATCCGCGCATGGCCGACCGCAGCGAGCGTCCAGAGCCCCCGCCCCTGTCCCCGAGCACGGCCGGCTACTGGGACCACTACGTCGATGTGTACCAGGACCGCCCCGAGGGGGAGCTGGGCACCTGCCTGCGACCCCTGGGCCACTGCGAGCTCGGCGGCTGCTGCGAGGTGTGCCTGCACAACCCTGAACGGGTCGGGGCCGACGGCGAGAAGCCCTCCTGAACGAGCGGACGGATCAGCTGACGCCGCCGGTCCAGGCGTGCAGCAACAGCGCCAGGGTGCACAGCACGCCGAACGCCAGGTTGAGCTGCGCGGTGGCGCCGTCCAGAGCCAGGAACTCCATCGGGTGGCGGGGATTGGCGCGTCGCCGGCTCACCAGCAGCAGGCGCGCGGCCAGGGGCAGGGCCAGCAGGGTCACCAGGAAGGTCAGCGGCATGGCGGGGGAAACGTCCGCCAGCCATGGCAGGACCACCAGCAGTACGACGACGACGAACGGGCTCAGCAGCAGGAACCCGTAGTACACGGCAGAGCCGCGATCGCCCAGCAGGTTGGCCACGGTGATGCAGCGCTTCTCCCGATCGCCGGCCATGTCCCGCCAGTTGTTGGCGTGCAGGATGGCCACGACCAGGATCGACAGGGGGATGGCCCAGACCACCGGCACCCACGACAGCGTACCGGTCTGTACGGTCCACGCGCCCAGCGCGCCGAGGATGCCGAAGTCGAGGAACACGGCCACGTCGCCCAGCCCCAGGTACTTCAGTCCCGCGGGCTTGCCCGAGTACAGCACGCCGATGACCACGCCCACCGCGCCGATGGCCGCGATCTCCCAGCCCACGGCCCACACCAGCACGCCCCCGGCGGCGCCACCCACGAGCATCAGCACCAGCGCGCCCATGCGCGCCTGACGCGGGGTGATCAGGCCACGCACCACGGCCCCGCTGACCGGCAGGACTGCCTCGTCGAGGCCCTTCTCGTAGTCGGTGGCGTCGTTGAGCAGGTTGGCGGCCGCGTGCAGGCAGACCATGCCCAGCAGCGATAGCACGAACCACGCCCAGTTCATCGACACGCCGCCCACGGTCACGGCCAGCACCGCGCCGAAGACCACGGACATGCTCGAGGCGGGGAAGGAGAACGGCCGCAGCGCCAGCCACCACGTGGCCAACGGTCCCTTCGGCGCCTCCGGGGTCTCGGTGGGCTCGCTCGCCCGAATGTCCTGCTCGCTCATCATGCAGCTCCCTTTCCCCCGGACGGCCGGGACCATACCTCCGCACGCCCGCGGGATCGAGGGGTAACCTGCACGTCGTGGGAGTACAATCCCCGCCCATGACCGATACCCCCACCGAGATCCGCCGAGCGGACTACACTCCCCCGGATTTCGCCATCGAGCAGGTGGCGCTGTACTTCGACCTCGACCCGGCCCGGACGACCGTGCGGAGCACGCTGCGGCTACGCCGGCAAGGCGCCCCCGACGCGCCCCTGATCCTGCACGGCGAAGACCTCGAGACGCTCGGCGTCCACCTCGACGGCCGCCCCCTCGCGGCCTCCCGGTACGACGAGCAAGCCGAGAGTCTGACCCTGCCGGACGTGCCGGATGCGTTCGAGCTGCGGGTCGAGGTCGCGATCTCCCCGGAGGCCAACACACAGCTCAGCGGTCTGTACCGCTCCGGAGGCATGTTCTGCACGCAGTGCGAGGCCGAGGGGTTTCGCCGCATCACCTGGTTCTTCGACCGCCCGGACGTGATGACCCGCTACCGCGTGCGGATCGAGGCGGACGAGGCGAGCTGCCCGGTGCTGCTCTCCAACGGCAACCGCGTGGACCACGGCGCGCTGCCGCGCGGCCGCCACTTCGCGGTCTGGGATGATCCGTTCCCCAAGCCGTCGTACCTGTTCGCCCTGGTCGCGGGAGACCTCGGCCACGTGCGCGACACCTTCACCAAGGCCGACGGCCGCGAGGTGGACCTGGTCGTGTACTCCGAGCACGAGAACACCCACCAGCTCGACCACGCCATGGCCTGCCTGCGGTCGGCCATGCGCTGGGACGAGCAGGTGTTCGGCCTGCAGTACGACCTGGACGTGTACAACATCGTGGCCGTGCACCACTTCAACATGGGCGCGATGGAGAACAAGAGCCTCAACGTGTTCAACGCCGCGCGTGTGCTGGCCAGCCCGGATACGGCCACGGACGACGACTACGAGGTGATCGACGGGGTCATCGCCCACGAGTACTTCCACAACTGGACCGGAAATCGCGTCACCTGCCGCGACTGGTTCCAGCTGACGCTGAAGGAGGGGCTGACCGTCTTCCGCGACCAGCAGTACAGCGCGGACATGACCTCGGCCGCGGTCAAGCGGATCGACGACGTGCTGTTCCTGCGGGCACTGCAGTTCCCGGAGGACGCCGGGCCCATGGCCCACCCGATCCGGCCCGAGGCCTACATCGCGGTGGACAACTTCTACACGGCCACGGTGTACGACAAGGGCGCCGAGGTGATCCGCATGATCCACACCCTGCTGGGCACGGACGACTTCCGGCGGGGCATGGACCTGTACTTCGAGCGCCACGACGGCCAGGCCGTGACCTGCGACGACTTCCGCGCGGCCATGGCCGACGCCAGCGGCGTGGACCTGGAGCAGTTCGAGCGCTGGTACGCACAGGCCGGGACCCCCGTCGTGCGCGCCGAGGGCAGCTGGGACGGCAGCCTACACACGTGGACGCTGACCCTGAGCCAGCACACGCCGCCCACGCCCGGCCAGCCGGACAAGGCGCCGCTGCACATCCCGGTCGCCTGCGGCCTGCTCGGCGAGGACGGCTGTGAGCTCGCCCCGACCCGGCTCCTCGAGTTGAAGGAACCACGCCAGGATTTCGTCTTCGAAGGGCTCGGTGCCCCCCCCACCCCCTCGCTGCTGCGCGGCTTCTCCGCGCCCGTGCGCCTCGTGATCGACCTCGACGACGAGGCGCTCTCGCGGCTGATGGCCCACGACACCGACCCGTTCAACCGCTGGGAGGCGGGGCAGCGCCTGTACACCCGCGCGTTGCTGGCCGTGGTGGTCGCGGATCTCTCCGGTGGGTCCGCCGACCTCGACGAGGCCGTGCTCGCGGGATTCCGCCGCACCCTGACGGCCACCGACCTCGACCGTTCCTTGCAGGCGCGCGCCCTGCGCCTGCCGTCGGAGCGGACCGTGGCCCAGGAGATGGAGGTCGTCCGTCCCACCACCATCCGCAGGGCCCGGCGCCACGCGCTGCGCCAGCTCGCCACGCGGTTCGAGGGGCGTCTCCGCGACGTGTACGACCGCGAGGCGCCGTGCGGCCCCTATCGACACTCCCCGGCCGAGGCGGGCCGACGCAGGCTACGCAACACCTGCCTGGGGTTGCTGTCGTTCCTGGACACGGAGGAGACCACGGCGCTGTGCGCCGCCCAGTTCCGCCAGGCGGACAACATGACCGATCAGATCGCGGCCCTGGCCTGCCTCGCCTCGGTGACGGGCCCGGCCGCCGACGAATCGCTGGACGCGTTCTACGGGCAGTGGGAGGCCGTGCCGCTGGTGGTGGACAAGTGGTTCAGCGTGCAGGCAGCGGCCGACCGCGAGGACACCCTCGAGCGCGTGGACGCGCTGCGGGGACACCCCTCGTTCGACCTGCGCAACCCCAACCGCGTACGGGCGCTGGTGCGCGTGTTCGCCAACAACCAGGCCGCCTTCCACCGCGCCGACGGCGCCGGGTACGCCTGGCTCGCCGACCGTGTACTGGAGCTGGATCCGATCAACCCCCAGATCGGGGCCCGCACGGCCGAGCCCCTGTCCCACTGGCGGCGCTACGGGGAGGCACGCCAGCTGCAGATGCGGGCGCAGCTGCAACGCATCGCCGACGCGCCGGCTATCTCACGGGATCTGTACGAGATCGTGCACCGCAGCCTGGCGGTCACTCCTTGAAGCGATCGAGGATTCTGCTGAACCAGCCGCGGGAGTAGATCTCCTCGCTGTTCTCCACCGAGTCCTCGTCTTCGAGCGCGTCCTCGGGGTCGAAGGACACGAAATCCTCCTGTCGCGCCGGATCGTCCACGAGCTGCAGCACGTCGGAAGGCACGGCGTGCGCCCCCGAGGTGGGCTCGTCCACCAGCACGATATCCTTCACCTGCTTCGGATCGATGATCACCGGCCCATCCCTGATGTCGAAGTAATGCTCGCCGAGGTCTGCCCTTCCCCGGCGCAGGTCATGAAGCTGTTCGTCGGTCGCTTCGAGATCTTCCTCCGTCTCGAGGATGGACGCAACCTCGTCCATCAACGACTGCAGATCCTCGTCGTCGAGGGTCCCGGTGAGCGTATCCTCACGCCCCGGGGCTCGTGCGCGTGCCCTCATGTCCCACTCCGCCCTGTCCGGACGCACTCCTGCAACCACCCCGCCCCGTTCGAGTGGACTGCAGCACGCCCGTTTTTTCTGGGTGACCCGTCGAAAACGGGTCGGAATTCCTGCGCCTCCGAGTATAACCCTGGCAACACTTGTGGAGCTATGAATTTCGTGTTTTTCCGGTTTCTGGGACTCCTCCTCTCCTCCCTGCTGTCGATCGGCGTGGGTATCGGCTGCGAACCAGCACCCTACGGCGATGACGACGACCTGCGTGACGACGACGCGACGGACGACGACGACACCGTCCCCGGCGACGACGACGATGACGACGACAGCCAGCCCGCGGACGACGACGACACCGTGGCCGCGCCCCAGCAGTGCTTCCCGTCCGGCCAGCCGAAGTGCCCGCCGACCCCGGCAGGTGGCCGCCCGGAGGACGACTACTACGACGACATCGATCCGCAGTCGGCCTACTTCAAGAACGACCTGCGCCAGCTGATCCGGGATCCGGACACCATCGGCTACGACTCCCTGTTCCACGCGTTCGAGGACACCGACCGCGACGCCTCCGGACGGGTGTGGGACATCTACTCGGACGTGCCCGGTGGCTCGGATCCCTACACCTACGACTTCGACGACAACTGCGGGCAGTACGATGGCGAGGGGGACTGCTACAACCGCGAGCACTCGTGGCCCCAGAGCTGGTCCAACGAGGACTCCACCATGAAGGCGGACCTCTTCCACGTGTACCCGACCGACGGCTACGTCAACAACCGGCGCGGCAACTACCCGTTCGGCGTGGTGGGCGAGGTGGACTGGGAGTCGGACAACGGCTCGCTGCTGGGAGACTGCGAACACGAGGGCCAGACCCTGCGGGTGTTCGAGCCGATCGACGAGTACAAGGGTGACCTGGCCCGCACCTACTTCTACGTGTCCGTGGCCTACAGCGGCGGCGGCTGGTCGGGCAACGAGATGGTGCAGGGCTCGTCGATCAACAGCGAAGCCGAGGCCATGCTGCGGCAGTGGCACGAGGACGACCCGGTCAGCGCCAAGGAGCTCGACCGCAACGACGCGGTGCAGGACCAGCAGGACAACCGCAATCCGTTCATCGACCACCCCGAGTGGGTCTGCCTGATCGACGACTTCTGAGCCCTCACAGGCTGCAAGTTGGCCGTTTCCGGTCCCCGGTGCTAGGGTCCGCCCGACCATGATGAGGAGATCCGTGCCGACCACTGCGACCGCGTCGACGAGGAGCTACAGCCGGACCAGCCCGGACGGCCCGTGGGACGTGATCGTCATCGGATCGGGCATGGCCGGCATGACCTGCGGGGCCATGCTGGGCCGCTTCGGTCGACGGGTTCTGGTGCTGGAGCAGCACTACGTGCCCGGCGGCATGACCCACGTGTTCAGGCGCAAGGGCTTCACCTGGGACGTGGGCGTGCACGCCGTGGGCGAGGTCACGCCCGAGGACAAGGTCGGCCAGCTGATGAGCGTGCTGACCGGCGGGCGGCTGGAGTGGGCCTCCCTGGGGCCGGTGTGCGACGAGTTCCACTACCCGGACGGCGCGCAGGTGGACCTGCCCAACGACCGCGACGCGTTCCAGGCCAACCTGGTGCAGGCCTTCCCGGCCGAGCGCGAGGGCATCGAGCGCTACGTGCAGCTGGTACACGACCTGGGCACGGACCTGCGCAACTGGTTCCTGGCCAAGGCGTTCGGGCGGCGGCTGCCGCCGGGGGCCGCCGGGGACATCGCCGACTGGATCCCACGGAAGACCGGCGAGGTGCTGCGGGACTTCACCGAAGACGAGCAGCTGATCTCGTTGCTCTCGGCGCAGTGGGGCTACTACGGCGCAGATCCCCAGGACTCTTCGTTCGTGGTGCACGCGCTGGTGGTCAAGCACTTCTGGAACGGGGGCTACTACCCGAAGGGGGGCTCCGCCTCGATCGCGACGGGCCTGTGCCGGACGATCGCCGAGACCGGTGGGTGGACGCGAGTGGGCGCCTCGGTGCAGGACCTGCTGCTCGAGGACGAGGCGGTCGTGGGTGTGCGGCTGGAAGGTGGCGAGGAGATCCGGGCCGGGCGCGTGGTGTCGGCCATCGGCGCCATCAACACCGTGACCGAGCTGCTGCCCGCCGATCTGCGGGCCGCGGACTGGGCGCGGAGCATCGCCGACCTGGAGTCGTCACCGGCACACGTGTGCCTGTACCTGGGCTTCGAGGGGGACATCCGCGAGGCCGGGGCGTCGGGCGCGAACCGGTGGTTCTACGAGACGTGGTCCAACCGCATGGATCAGTGGCACCTCGACGAGATCCCGGATCCGATCCCGGTGCTGTACACCAGCTTCCCCTCGCTCAAGGACCCGGACCACGATCCCGGGCCGAAGCAGCGGCACACCGGTGAGGTGGTCACCTTCGTACCCCACGCCGACTTCGAGCGCTGGTTCCACACCGCGTGGAACGACCGGGGCGAGGACTACGAAGCGATCAAGGCGGACCTGGGCGACCGGATCCGGCGGCAGCTGCTGCGCCACATGCCCGAGCTCGGGCCGATGATCCGCTACCAGGAGGTGTCGACCCCCCTGTCGACCACCTGGTTCACGCGGGCGACCGAGGGCGCCATCTACGGCATCAAGCCCACCCCCCAGCGCTTCGGCAACCCGCACCTGGCGCCGAAAACGCCGGTGAAGGGCCTGTTCCTGTCCAGCGCGGACATCGCGACGGTCGGCGTGATGGGGGCATTCCTCGGCGGGATCATGACAGCGTCGGCCATGGAGCCGCTGCAGGCGCTGCGGCTCCTGAAGGGGTAGGGCCTACAACCCCCGCCCCAGGAAGATGTACGCCGCACCGGCCTGATCCCCGCCCTCGTCGTTGAACGGCGCGCCGACGATCAGGTCGTCGTAGCCGTCGCCGTCGATGTCGCCGGCCGTGTCCAGGTAGCCGAAGTCGTCGTCCGCGCTCTCGCCGGTGAACTGGGCCGTGGCCACGGTCATGGCCAGCTGGCCGATCAGGGGGCCGTTGAACAGGTAGGCCGCGCCCGCGTCCGTGCCTGCGTCGTCGTCCCCGGGCGCGCCCAGCGCGATGTCGATGTAGCCGTCGCCGTCCATGTCGCCCGCGATGGCCACCGACGTGCCTACCTCGTCCCCGGCCGCGTCGCCGTAGATGCGCACGTCCGCGCTGACCAGATCCATGTCGGCCGTGACCGGCCCGTACTGCACGTAGGCCGCGCCCGAGTCCGCGCCCTGGCCGGTGTGCGCCGGGCCGCCGACCATCAGGTCGTCGATGCCGTCGCCGTTGACGTCGCCCATGTCGACCATGCCGGCCTCGGTGCCCAGCAGCTCGCCGGTCAACGTGGCGTCGTCCGATCCCAGGTCCAGCGTGCCCGTGTACGGGCTGAACACCAGGTGCACCTTGCCCGCCTGGGCCAGGTAGTAGTCCCCGGGTGAGCCCAGCGCCACGTCGCCCACGCCGTCGTCGTCGAGGTCGCCGCCCACGGCCAGGCAGCGGTCGCGGCCCAGGTTGTCACCGGTCACCTCGCCGGTGAACGCAGCGTCCGCGGCCGACAGGTCGATCCAGCCGTACACCGGCCCGTAGATCAGGTACGCCGTGCCCGTGTCCGTCCCACCGATGGAGCTGCGCCGCGCGCCCACCAGCACGTCGTCGTAGCCGTCCGCATTCACGTCCCCCGCGGCCACGGACATGCCCGCGTAGTCGCCGGCCTGCTCGCCGATGAACTTGGTGTCCGCGCTGCCCAGCGGGGTGGTGCCCGTGGTCGGGCCGTACACGATGTAGCCCGCCCCCGCGCTGCTGCCACCCTCGTCGTCCAGGTAGGCGCCCACGATCAGGTCCTGGTAGCCGTTGCCATCCACGTCCCCCGCGGCCACCGCGACCCCGGAGCGGTCCCCGCTGAACTCGCCCTCGAGGATCGCATCGGCCGTGGACAGGTCCACGTCCCCCGTGATCGGCCCGTGCACCAGGTAGCTGATGCCCGCGCTCGGCCCGGTGGTGTCCGCCTCGTAGGCGCCCACGAACACGTCGTCCATGCCATCGCCGTTGACGTCGCCAGCGCCGCAGACCGCGTACCCGGCGAGGTCGCCGGCCACCTCGCCGATCAGCTTGGCGTCCGCCGACGTCGCCGGCACGACGCCCCACTGGGAGCAGGTGTTGGAGGTGCCGTCGCAGTCGTTGTCGATCCAGTCGTTGCAGATCTCGGCCAGACCCGGGCTGGACAGGGCCTCGTTGTCGTCGCAGTCGCCGTCGCAGGTGGACCAGCCGTCCCCGTCCACGTCGTTGGGGTTGAGGGTTGCGTCGAAGTCGGAGCAGTCCCCGTCGCACTCGGTGGCGCCGTCGCCATCGTCGTCCACCTCCAGCGGGTCGGTGCCGCCGTCACAGGCGTTGTCCGGGTGGCCGTCGCAGATCTCGTCGGCGCCGATGTACACGTTGGCGTTGGTGTCGTCGCAGTCCCCCTCGCAGATCCGCTGACCGTCGCCGTCGGCGTCCGCCTCGTCCGCGGGCACCACGCCGTCACAGTTGTCGTCGTCGCCATCGCAGAACTCGATGGCGCCGGGGTTGGCGGTGACGTCGAAGTCGTCGCAGTCGCCGTCACACGGGGTGTAGCCGTCACCGTCGTTGTCCTCGGGCACGACCGACGGATCGTTGTCGTCGCAATCCCCGCCGCAGGGCGCGTAGCCGTCGCCGTCGGCGTCCTCGGGGGTCATCGCCGGGTCGGAGTCGTCGCAGTCGCCGTCGCACGGGGTGTAGCCGTCACCGTCGTCGTCGTCGAGGTCCATGTCCGGGTCGATGTCGTTGCAGTCCCCGTCGCAGGTGGTGTAGCCGTCGCCGTCGCTGTCCAGCAGGTTGAGGGTGGGGTCCGCGTCCGAGCAGTCGTCGCAGGCGAGGGCGCCGTCGCCGTCGTTGTCGAACTCGTTGCCCGGGGTGAGGCCGTCGCAGTCGTTGTCCAGGCCGTCGCAGACCTCGACCGCACCGGGGTAGACGTCGGCGCTGCTGTCGTCGCAGTCGCCCGCGCACTCCATCACGCCGTCCGCGTCCCCGTCGGCCTCGTCGTCGGGCAGCGCGCCGTCGCAGTCGCCGTCGAGGCCATCGCACAGCTCGGTGGCGCCGGGGTAGATGTCCGCGTTGGTGTCGTCGCAGTCACCGCCGCAGGGGGACAGGCCGTCGCCGTCCACGTCGGTCTCCTCGTCCCCGGAGTTGCCGTCGCAGTCGTTGTCGATGCCGTCGCACAGCTCGGGTGCGCCCGGATAGGTGTTCTCGTCGGCGTCGTCGCAGTCCCCGTCGCAGGTGTCCACGCCGTCGCCGTCCGCGTCCGTGGCGTTGAGGTCGGGATCGCTGTCGTTGCAGTCACCCGTGCAGGTGGACGCGCCGTCGCCGTCGTCGTCGTCGAGGTTGAGGGTGTCGTCGTCGTCGTCGCAGTCGCCGTCGCAGGTGGTGTAGCCGTCGGCGTCGGCGTCGTCGAGGTTGAAGGCCGGGTCCGCGTCGTCACAGACGCCGTCACAGGTGGACCCCTCGTCGCCGTCCCAGTCGCTGTGGTTGAGGTCCGCGTCGTTGTCGTCGCAGTCCTCGTCGTCGAACCAGCCGTCGCCGTCCGCGTCCACGGGCAGATCCGAGGTGTCGTCGTCGCCCACGGTGTCGTCGTCGTCGTCGGTCTGGGCGCACTCGCACTCGTCCCAGCCGCTGCTGTCGTCGAGGCATGACTGTGCGCCGGACGAACCGTCGTCGCAGGTGCAAGGCTGGGTGTCGCCCGGGTCGCAGACCGTTTCGTCCGTGGGACAGCCGGTCAGGGTGAACGCCAGGATCAGCAGGAAGGTCGGAGTACGCATGGCCAGGTTTCCCCTTGGGTTCGCCAAGCAGGTTACCACGGTCCATGGGACCGTGCCGTGCGCAGGCCGGGCGCGCTCACGGGCAGGGGGAGGCGAGCAGGGACTCGAGGTGGGCGGCGACCTCGTCGCGGAACCTCGGCTCATCGAACCGCACGGCGCGGGCGCGGCAGGCCGCGGGGGTGAAGGCCTCGCGCACCTGCTCGAACACCTCGACCGCGCGGCACAACGCGCCGGGATCCTCGCGGTCGAAGAACAGGCCGGTGGCGCCGTCGAGCTGGGCGTCGGTCGGCACGGTGTCTGCCAGCACCGGGCCGACCACGGTCTCCAGCGCGCCGCCGCGACCGAGGGCGATCACCGGCCGGCCGCAGGCCATGGCCTCCACCGGCACGATGCCGAAGTCCTCCTCGCCGGGGAAGACCAGGGCACGGCAGGTGGCCAGTTCCCGCTCCAGGGTGGCGTCGTCCACGCGGCCCAGGAACGTCACGTTGGCGGGCGCGCGCTTCTTCAGGGACTCCAGCAACGGCCCGTCCCCGGCCACGCGCAGCGGCTTGCCGAGCGCAGCGAACGCCTCCACGGCCAGGTCGGGCCGCTTGTAGCCCACGAGCTGCCCGGCCACGAGGTAGTGCTCGCCCACGTCGTCGGCCACACGGAAGCGGTCCACGTCCACTGGCGGGTAGATCACCGCGGACTCGCGGCGGTAGTGCTTGCGAATGCGCGCGGCGACGGCATGGGAGATCGCGATGAACGCGTCCACCCCCTGCGCGCCCCGCAGGTCGGCCATGCGCACGTAGTGCATGCTCAACCGCGCGGCCAGCCGCTTCGCCCGGCCGACCCCGGCCAGGTACTCCTGCGCGAGGTCCCAGGCGTAGCGGGGGGGCGAGTAGCAGTAGCACACGTGCAGCTGGTCGGAGCGGGTCAGCACGCCCTTGACCACGCTGGCGTCGCTGGTGAGCACCAGGTCGTAGTCCCGCAGGTCGAACTGCTCGGCCGCCAGCGGCATCAGCGGCAGCAGGCTGGGGTAGATGCGCGTGGACCGCGGGATGTGCTGCAGGAACGAGGTCTGCACCGCGCGCTGCTGCAGGATGGGCGGAAGCTCGGCCGGGTCGTGCACCAGGGTGAACAGGTCCGCGTCCGGCATGAGCCGGCACAGGGACTCCATGACCTTCTCGCCGCCGCGATAGGTGACCAGCCAGTGGTGCACCAGCGCTGCACGCGCACGACCCAGGGCGGGTGTGTCAGCCACGGCTCTTCTTGCGCTGCTCGACGCTGGCCATGAACGCGGCCCAGTCGTCCTGCTGATCCGCGGCGACCGCCCTGTGCACGTCGTCGTGGCTGACCCCGGTCTCCCGCTCGACCACCTCCCAGCCGATCTCGATGGCGTCCTGCCACTGCTCCTCGTCGGCCATCGGGCTGAGGTTGTCGGGGAACAGGGGCCCGCCCTCGTCGTCCCGCATGTAGTCGGGCAGCTCGTGGTGGCGGCCCAGTGGCATCAGCGCGCCCTTGTGCACGAATGCCTCGAGCTCCTCGTACTCCTGGACCCCGGCCAGACGGCGGGCCTGGTCGAGTACCTCTTCGCGGGCGTACCACCGTGCCACGGCGTCACGCTGCTTGTCTTTCAGCATCGCGTCCTCCAACGGGGCCCAGTGTAGATCAACTGCGAGCCTTGAACAGCGGACCGAAGACCAGGGTCGGCGCGGTGAGACCCAGCAGCAGCTCGGGCAGCTGCCGCGACACGATCAACACGGCGCAGATCAACAACAGCACCGCCGCGGCCACGTTCACCCCCTTGTTCGGGTGAGCGCCGACCCGATCGAAACGCATGAACGGGGCGTTCATCAGCAGGCCGAACAGCACCAGCAGCGCGGCAAACGGCAGGGCGAAGACCGCAGCCGAGACCTCGTACTGCAGCGCCACGTTGACCGCCACCGCGTAGATGCCGCCCACCATTGTGCTGGGCACGCCGCTGAAGTCCTTGGCCGCGCTGAGGTTGAACCGCCCCAGGCGCAGGGCCGCGCCCATGATGTAGACCAGCATGGGTACCAGGAGCAGCGGTTCGATCCCCTCGCCGAACGCACCGAGGAACAGGAACGTCGGCGCCAGCCCGAACGAGACGAAGTCCGCGAACGAGTCCAGCTGCGATCCCGTCTCGCTCGAGGCGTCCAGCGCGCGTGCGATCGCACCGTCCATCCGATCCAGCAGCGTGGCGTACAGCACCCACCACGTCGCCTCCAGGGGCTGGCCGTCCATGGCCAGGGCGATGGCCACCACGCCGCAGGCCAGGGCGGCCGCGGTCACCAGGTTGGGAACCAGGTACTTCAGCCGGTTCACGTCCCCTCCCCTGTCCAGCGGCGCAGCACGCCCACGTCCACGCCCACGGCGGCCAGCGCCCGTGCCGCGGCCTGCTCGACCATGTCATCGACGGAGCGCAGGTCCGCGTAGAAGGCAGGCACGGGGGGCATGATCGTCGCGCCGGCCACGGCCGCGTCGTGCGCCAATCGCAGGTGACCGGCGTGCAGCGGGGTCTCACGGAGCATCAGCACCAGCGGGCGGCGCTCCTTGAGGGTCACGTCCGCGGCCCGCTCCAGCAGGTTGCTCGATCGACAACAGGCCACGGCCGACAGGGTGCGCACGCTGCAGGGGGCGACGAGCATGCCGTCCGCGGCGAAGGTGCCGCTGGCGATGGGCGCGGCGATTTCGTCCGCGTCCCATGCGTGGCTGGCCAGGGCCGCGAGCCGATCGGGCGACAGGCCGGTCTCGAGCCCGGCCACCTGTGCGCCGGCGGGGGTGACCACGAGGTGGCTCTCGACGTCGTGGTCGCGCAGCAGCTCCAGCGCGCACACGCCGATCGCGGCCCCGCTGGCGCCGCTGATGCCGACCACGATCCGGGTGTTCACGGTTCCTCCCAGCACACCAGCGTCCCCACGTCCTCGCCGGCGAGCGCGGCGGTCAGCCGGCCCGGGACGTGGCCGCTGACGATGCGCGTGACCAGCCCCTCGCGGGCCAGGTCCAGCAGCGCCTCGACCTTGCCGGCCATGCCACCGGTGACGTCCACACTGCGCGAGCCGGACAGCCGCCGTCGCGCCTCGTGCCAGCTGTCACGGTCGACGCGCGCGATCCGGATGGCCTGCGGGTTGTCCGCCGGGTCGTCATCGTACACCCCATCGACGTCCGTGACGTGCACCAGTGTGCGGATGCCGAGCTGCCGCGCGACGTACGGCGCGATCTGGTCGCCCGACAGGATCGCGCACCCCAGGGCCGAATCCACGGCGGGCACGCCGTACAGCAGGGGCACCAGCCCCTGGTCGCACATCAGCCGCAGCGTGTCGGTGTCCATGGCCACCAGCTTGCCGGCCTGCATGCGCGCCGAGGCCGAGGCCTGCACGGGCATGACGGGCAGGCCTGCCTCCAGCAGCAGGGCCGTGATGCGGCTGTCGAGGTCGTACTGCAGGCGCTGGGTCTCGCCCAGGGCGAGCCGGCTGTCCAGGTCGGACAGGCCGCGGTGGATCCCGGTGCGGCGCACGATCCGGTGGCCATAGGAGCCGGCCCCGTGCACCAGCACCAGCGGCCGCGTGGTCAGGGCCGCGAGCTCGTCGGCGAGGCGCTGGACCACGTCGACGCGCACGCGCAGCGCCTCGCTGGCCTTGTCCGTGACCACCGAGCCGCCCAGCTTGACCACCGCGCCGTCAGCGCTCATCGATGTGCACCTCCGCGCCGTCGACGACCAGCTCCGCGCTGTCGTCGAGGTCGGGCAGGTCGACGCGATCCACGCACGGCACCTCTGCGATGATCGCGCCCACGGCCACGGTCGTATCACACTCGCGCATCACCAGCGCGGCCGGTCCCACCCCCTGACGGACCATGCGAAGCAGGGCGAACGATCCCACCGTGGATCCCGTGCCCGTGGGGAAGACCAGCACGCGGCCGGCCACGCAGCAGCCCTCGAGCGGGTGACCCCGCTCGGTGACCACGCCGCGGTCGAGGTCGAATCCCCCGAAGAAGGACAGGGGCGCGCTCGACACGAGCGCCCGGCCGCGGGCCCGGCCCCGATAGATGACCCGGCCCCCGGTCATCGCCACCTCCCGGTCACGGCTGCCTCGATGCACCGCTCCACCGGGCCCACGTGCACGCGAAGCCGGTTGTGCCCACGGCCGTAGTAGCAGCCCTTGACGCTGTCGGTGGCGACCGTGGCGCCGGCGCGGTCCAGCGGCGCGACCGCGAAGCAGGTGTCGCACACCAGGCGCGCGCCCGCCGCCTCCAGCGCAGCGGCCACGCCGTCCGCGCGAGCTGCGTCCGCGGTGGGCCGGGCCGTGCAGATCCAGGTCTCGACCACGACCCGGCGGTCCCCCAGCAGCGCGGCCAGCTGCCGCAGCTCGTCCAGGGAGGCGTGCGGGCAGCCCAGACACACGAGGTCGACCGCGTCGTCGCCGTCGGCGAGCTCCACGAGCAGGGCCTGCAGCGCGGCACGGTCCACGGCCAGGCGCTCGGCCGGCGCCGGGCCCGCGGGCGGCCGGGGGCCGTGGCCCTCCACGTAGAACAGCGGGCTGCCGCCGAAGGTCACCACCGCGGCGCACAGGGACTTGACGCAGGCCAGCGCGGGCGGCGCCCCATCGAGCCGCAGCAGGACCACGTGACCACCGGCGTTGCGACCGATCCAGCACCCCAGGGCGCCCCACAGCGAGGTGTCGTCGCCCAGCTCCGGCGCGGACACGATCACCTCCGGGCGCCGGGGGGCGTCCAGGTGCAGGCCGTACGCCGGCGTGCGCCCGGTCAGGGCGGCGGCCAGCGCCGAGGGTCCACCCTCGCGGTTGGTGCGCGCGCCGAGCACGGAGTTGGCGTAGGCCACGGCGCTGGACTCGGCCCACGCCACGTGCTCGCCCGGCCCGGGGCGGTTGCCCACCAGGTAGGGGGTGCAGGTGCAGGTCGGGTCGATGCCCATCGCCTCATAGGCGGCCACCACGCGCAGCTGCTGGGCGGCGAATCCCTCGTCGATGCCCTGGGCCCGCCAGTCCAGCAGGTCCATGCCCGCCGGGTTGAGGGTGGTGGGCGCGCGCACGCGGCCGTCCGCGGCCATCTCCTCCAGCCACTGCAGGCCGGCGTCGCCCAGGTTGTGGAACGACACGCCCGACACCTGCACCGAGCCCACGTCGACCAGCTCCGCGGCGCCATAGATCTCGCCGAGCGCGACCAGGATCTCCATGGCCTTGCGGGCAGCGTGGCCGCCATGGCCATCGAGCAGGCGCCGGTCCGGGTCGTTGAGTCGCAAGCCCGCTACCCGTCGAGGGTCCTCCCGGCGCGCAGGAACTCGCCGCGGTCCGCGCCCGGGGGGATGGTGGCGTCGATCAGCCACTTGGCCGTGATGGAGTCGGCCGTGTCGCGGGACGGGTCCAGGGACGAGCCACGACAGCCGGGTACCACGACCACGTCCCGGTCCGGCTGCACGCGGGTCGCGATGGCCCACTCGACCGCGGCCGGATCGTGGATGTCCACGTCCTCGTCCACCACCACCACACGCTTGAGCGACGGGTGGGCGCCCAGGGCCGCCAGGGCAGCGTTTCGTGCCTGGCCGGTCAGGGGTCGACGCAAGGCCACGACCGCGTGCAGCCAGCGGCAGCCGCCAGCGGTGAGGGCCAGGTCGTGCAGGCAAGGCACGGCGTTGGCCACGGCGCGCAGCATGCGGGGCTCCTGGGGCGTACCCATCAGCAGCTGGTGCTCCTGACCGCCGGGCACGATGGTGTGGTACAGCAGGCCGGTCCGCCGGTAGATGCGGGAGACCTCGAGCACGGGCTGCTGCCGCGTCCCGTCCAGGGTGCCGGTCAGATCCACGAACGGCCCCTCCTCGGCGCGCCCGGAGCCGATGGTGCCGCGCAGCACGAGCTCGCAGCCCGCGGGCACGGCCAGGCCGTCGAGATCGATCACCTCCAGGCCGCCGGGCAGCAGCGCCGAGGCCAGCTCGAGTTCGTCCATGTCCGGCGCGCCGGACGTGGCCGCCGCCAGGCTGACCGCCGGGTGCACGCCCACCAGTACGGCCACCTCGGCCACCCCCCCCCCCTCGCCGAGGATGGCGCGCAGGTGGCGCGGCACGATGCGCACGGAGAAGCGGTTGCCCCCCAGGTACATCATGCGGTGGAACGACAGGTTCATCCCGTGCCGCGCCGAGCGCGCTGCCACGATCGTGGAGGTGGTGTAGGGGCGGTCCGCGCCCGGGCCGAAGGTCAACAGGGGGACCACGGCGCCGACGTCGGTGGTGGTCACCTCGTCGTCGAGGAACGGCGCCCCGGTCACGGTCCGGCATGGCCGGGGCGCGTCCATGGCCGCGGCCAGCCGGGCCACGGCCTCGACCGGGTCCGCGCCGATGGCCGCGGCCATCAGCGCCCGGCTGGAGACCACGCCGCCGATGACCGGCGTGGCGTAGCCCCGAATCTGGTCCAGGATCACGATCCGTCCCTCGTGGGCGGCCAGCACGGCGCCCGCCTCGACCACCGGATCCAGGGGATCGGCGATCCGCACCACCCGGCCGAGGGCGTCTTGCTGCTCGATGAAGTCTCGTAGGTCGGTCATCGCCGGCACGTTACCCGAAGGGTAAGGGGGCCGCAACGCGGAGGGGACTCAGTCCACCATGCCGTCGCAGTCGTCGTCCACGCCGTTGTAGGGCACCTCGACCATGTGCGGACCCACGTCCGGGTCGGCGTCGTCGCAGTCGCCGCCGTTCTCGGTGGCGCCGTCGCCGTCGTCGTCGTACTGCACGGTCTCCTCGTCGAGCACGCCGTCGCAGTCGTCGTCCACGTAGTTGGCCGTCTCGGTCGCGCCGGGGAACACGGTCGCGTCGCCGTCGTGGCAGTCGCCGTCGGCCTCGGTGAAGCCGTCCCCGTCGTCGTCGTACTGCGGGGTCTGCTCGTCCACCAGGCCGTCGCAGTCCTCGTCCACGCCGTCGCAGACCTCGGTGGCGCCGGGGTGGATGTCCGGGTCGTTGTCGTCGCAGTCACCGGCGTCCGCGGCGACGCCGTCGCCATCCGCGTCCTCCTCGTCGGGCACCAGGCCGTCGCAGTCCCAGTCCACGCCCGGGCTGACGAAGGGGGCGCCAGGGTAGATGGCAGGGTTGGTGTCATCGCAGTCACCCGCGTCCTCGGCGAAGCCGTCGCCATCGTCGTCGTGCACGTAGGTCAGCTCGTCGGCACTCCAGTAGCACTAGTCGTCCGCGCCGATGGCAACCTCGGCAAAATCAGGGTT
>CAZXHG010000171.1:0-22280 GCA_964639985.1 uncultured Rickettsiales bacterium | reverse complement strand
ACACTCCCCACAACCGAAGATTCAACAAACCTCGCGAGAGCGGCAACAATCTGTTCATCAGCCGTGATCCAGAAGTCCCTACTCTCGATCTTGACGTCAAACAGACTGCCTTGACGATTTGCCCTTTCAGCTTCCTTTGCAGCATTCGCTATCGAATCTTCGATCTTGAGCAGCGAACCAAGCTCGCCGGCCAACTTCATCGCCTCGACCATCTTCTTGAAGAGGTCGCCCAGGACTATCGGCTCCAGACGGGCTGCGAACTCGTCCACCAGCTCGGCATCGCCCGGCATGGGCTCGGCCACCACGATGGCAGTCTTGGTGATGGGCGGCCGTTGAGCGCGGTCGATCTCGAACTGGTTGTAGGCCCGCTGGGCCCGCATCCACAGGGCCAGCGCCGCGATTTGGGCAGCGCGGGGGTCGATGTCCACGCCGTGCAGGTTGTGCCGCAAGATGAGCTTGGGCATAGCGCGGCGTAGGTCTTCGATGCTGCCGTAGTCGGCACGAAGCTGGGTGTCCGTCTCGGTGAAGGCCGCCGCCCCTGCATCGGCCCACGCCTCTTGGTAAATCGTGACGAGCAGGTCGAAGGTGTAGAGCAGGAAGTGCCCTGATCCACAAGCCGGGTCGAGGATGCGCAGGTCCCGCGGGTCCTTTTTGGCGCGGAAGGGCACATGCACCGTCTGCTGGAGCAGCTCTTCCTGGCTGAGCTCGCTGTCGTCGGTGTCGGAAGCGGGGGCCTTTTCGCCCTCGGCGAGAAAGACCTCGTTGGGCCGACGCACCAGGTAATCGAGTTGGCCGAGCTTGGTTTCGCCCTGCATCATCTCGTACCAGGTGCGGCCCAGGGTGTTGTCGGTCAGAAACTGAACCACATAGCGGGGAGTGAAGAACTGGTTTCGGACGGCGAGCTCACGGCTGTTGCGCGGTGCCTGGGAGCCACCTCGCTTCGGATCACGCATCTTGGCGCGCTCTTCATCGCCGTTGAAGTACTGGTAGACCCAGCCGATGGTCTCGTCTTCGATCCAGACGTTTATCAGGTGATCGGTGTTGAGAATCGCCAGCAACTCTCGTACCGCTGGACGTTGTGGCCAGAGCGAACTCGCCGGATCGCGGCTGTCGAACAGCACCCTGACCTCGCAGCCGATTTCGTTGAACAGGCTCTCGATGAAGAGCCGGTAGCCACGGTCGGGGAGTTGGTGCAGGCCAGGCACGAGACCGGTGAACTCACTGAGCCCGCTCGAGTCCTCACCGCGGGAGACACACTCTTGGACCAGCCCACGCGCCTCCAGCATCTTCAGCGCCACGAACCTGTTCAGCGTCGTGAAGGCGGCCTCTCTAAGGTAGGCGTTCACCGCTTCAGTAGACGTGACGCCAGCGGCACGATTGTGCTCCAACGCCGCGACAAGCTTGGATCGAACCACCCGCTGCGAGTCGTCCAGATGCTCTCCAGGCTCCTCGGCGATGGTCCCGTCGAGCAGGATGTCGAACGTCCCCTCAAGCTGCTCTGCATACTCCTCTTCCAGAAGTCGCCGCGCTGCCCGGGTCGCGCGCTGAATGTGGTTGCGGGTTGCCTTGTCCATGTCGGCTCCTACTGCACCAGCACCTTTTTGCCCGCCCCGATCTGGGCAGCGCATTCCTCGCGAAGACCCTCCAACGCCGCGTCAAGCTGCTCCTCACTCTCGACGCCGCCAGAGAAGTAGCTCCCGGCGTTGACGGTGGTGACGCGATTGCCGTCAACCATGCGCATCATCTCCTCGATGGCCTTGTTCAGCAGGCTCTGACAGGCGTCGGAGTGTGCCCGGAGGAGCGGAATGTCCGGCTGCGGCTCCAACTCCGTGCCTGTCCGGTCGATCAGAGACGCCGAGACCCGCTCCCGCTGCTCATCGTTGAGATCGGTCCACGCCGGATGGCCGCGCACCGTACTGAGGGCCTGACCGTAGACCATGGCCCGGTCCTGCACCGCCAGCTCATACCGGCGTCCGTACTCTTTCTCCAGATCCCGGCTGTGCTGATCGATGGCCGGCAGCTCCCGGAAGAAGGTCTCCCGCTGCATCAGGTCTTCAAGTTGCGCGGCGTATCCCCGGATTCCTTCGTCCAGATCATGCTCCCCATCGAGGAAAGGCCAGCGACTCCCCAGCACGGTCTGGGCCCGGTCCAGGTCAACCAGCGCAGGCTCGGTCAACACCGCCTCGAGTTCGGCCGCGCGCTTGATGGCCTCCTTGAGCTCCTTGAAGCTGGCATTGAAGGTCTTGATCGCCTGGCAGTCGCGGGCCTTGGCAATGGCCCGCATCTTGTCGTACCCGTCACCGAGGACATCCGCCCCAGGCAGACCATGCGAAACCAGCGCTGTCTGCATGCTGCGGAGCTGCTCCTCGTTGTTTCCCAGCTCCTCACACAAGGTGGCGGCCACCACGGACTCCTCCAGCTCGGAGATCTCGCGTCCGAAGACCTCCTTGAAGTTCTCGTTGGCGTCCAGATAGTCGGTGTACGCACAGTCGCTGGTCTTGGGCTGGAACGAGGCCTGCCGGAACAGGTTGTTGTTGGGGAAGGTGTTGCGCGCGTTCAGACTCAGCGCGGACTCGATGACCTGCCCCTTGCTCGTGGCTTCGACACGCCCGGCGCGCAGCAGACATATCACCAACAGTCGTACGACGTCGAAGTCCCAGCCAAAGGGCTCCTTGCCGAACTCGTCGGCGAGATACTTGCCATTGGCGACGTCGCCGTAGCTCGTGCGGTCGTTGATCTTGGAGAGGACTTCCTTGAGCGGGTCGGTATCGACGGCGAACACCGGCTGCCCACCCTGGTCCTGCACCAGCTGCAACTGGGTGAAGACAGGGGAGAGTCCACGGAGATTCTCGGTGGTCAACAGCGAGTCCAGGTCCTTCTTCTGGACGCGGGCGGCGGCCTCGGCAAATCGGTCGAACACCTCGGGCAGGGCCTGGGCCAGGACACCCTCGACCGTGCGTCGGACGTCGGTGGCCGTGTCGTCAGGGCTACGGTCGTTGCCTCGGAAGTAGATCGAGCCGGAGAGGCTGGCCTGACGGAGCAGGCGCCGCAGTTCGTCCTGGTGACGGCGCTGGCGGATCTTCTCCTCGGCGACCAGGGCGGTCTCGTCCTTGGTCTGGGCACCGCGCTCCTTGCGAGACAGGATCTCACGGGAGCGAAACAGCTCGTCGGTCTCACGCTGGATGGAGGCGCCGACGGGCATGGTCCAGAAGATGGCCTTGCGCTCGGTCTGGCTGCGGGTCCGCATCTCGGCAGACTGCTCGTCGAAATCGGCACCGGGCTCGGCAACGGTGACATGGACCGGGATGTCCCCGGCGATTTCCATGCGGCCTTCAACCCAGAGCCCGGCCTTGAACAGCTTGGTACCCAGGAAACTGTGGCTGGGTTGGGGCTGCCACAGGCGCTGCAGCACTTCGCGGTGTAGTCGCATCGAGTCGGCCGGCTTGGGGGCGAGGCTCGAACGCTGGCGGTCCCAGTCGTCTTCGGCAGGGGACGGGATGCGATAGCCGTCCTCGCCCTGCCGGACCTGGTGGGCCTCTTCGAGCTTCTGCAATGCGGCACGGACCTCGTGCAGGCGGGAGTCAGCGTCCACGCCGGCATGCAACGCTGCGGCGATGTTCTCGGCGGTCCGGTGGATGCTCTTGACGTACTGCAGCAGACAGATGGCCTTGGCCACGGGCTGGGCCATGGGGTGGTCCACCTCGTCGCGGATGGCGTCGATCTTGCCGCGGACCTCGCTGCCGATGTTGCCTGATACCAGGTCGTAGATCTGGTCGATGCGGGCCAGAGCACCGACGGGCTGGCCTGCCAGATCGACCTCGGGGTGGATCAGCAGTTGCTGGGCCAGCTTGATGATCGTGCGGTTGGCGCCGCCAACGTGCTTGCTCGCACCGCCCTGCGTGCGAAGACCCGAGACAATCTGGATGATCAGCGTCACCTGATATGGCAGTAGCGGGTACAGGTCGATGAAGCTCTCGGTGGTGAGCTCTGGAAGCTTGATGTCGGCAGTGAGCCGCGTGTTGTCGGTCAGACGGCCACGATGCTGGGTGAACAGATCCCGTAGGGCGGCCTGGGCGGCGGCGTCCTTGGACAACACGCGTTTGCTGGTGACCTCGGAGATGTCCGAGGGAGCTAGATGGACCCGTAGAGGGAATCGATCCTGGAGGCGAGCGAGTTCGACGCGCTTGTCGTCGAGTCCGCCGACCAGTTCGTCCAACTTCTCCTGGGACGTCACCACGATCCACATCTTGCCGCGGCCGACGCGACCCAGATTCTGAACGATGGCCTGCAGGTCGAGCATCTTCTGCACGTCGCGGGCGACGAACTGGCCAACCTCGTCGACGACGAAGACCAGATTGCGGGCGTCGGAGCGACGAGCCATGAGATGCTTGCAGCGTTCGGCAAGGAGACCAGGGCTGATGTCGGCGCGACCGTGGGCGGACTCGCGCCAGCTGTCGACCGTGGCAAAGGTGGACGGTTCGAGCGCGTGCATCACCCGGCTGGCCTGCTGGATCGCCAGGGCGACCAGGCCCTTTTGATGGTCCCACTCCTTGCCCTTGAACAGCTCCCGGTATTTCTGCTTGAACTCCTCGAGGCGGTCATCGGCCTCGAGGGTGATCTCCAATTCGGAGAGATCCAGATCAGCGGCGTAGCCGAGGCTCTGCATGAAGAGCCGGTACATGATCTCGGTCAAGGTCTTGTTGCCCGTGCGGATGCCGCGATCGGTGGAGACGTCGAAGATCACCGAGTCCGAAGGGATCTGGGCCACGATGTTCTGCAGCAGGGACTGGACCTTCTTGTCCCCTGTGCGCTGGCCGACGAGCTGGGCCGCGCCCTCGCCAACGATGGCGCGGTTGTCGAGAGCCAGGCCGAGCATCTTGGCGAACGACGACTTCCCAGACCCGAAGAACCCGGAGATCCACACGGCGATCCCCTCGTGGGGCTTGTTGGGGGTCTCGCGATAGCGATCGAGGATCTCCTCGAAGTGGCTGCGCAGTGAGTCGGTGACCACGTACTCGCCGATCTCCTCGCGGATGATCTGCTCGTCGGTCTGATCGACCTTGATGACCTCCTCGATGCGGCGGCGGATGTCGCTTGCAAACAGGTCCTGGATCTGGTTCGGCATCGTGGTTCCCCCTCAGAAGATCTTGGGCCGGTAGTTGTGTTCGGGATCGAGCACGCCCATGAACCGGAGTCCGGCCGCGCCGTCGAGTACGCCGGGGTAGAACAGCACGGCGGGAACATCTACCTTCCCCTTGAGTTGCTCGAGCAGGGACGAGGTCCGGTACATCGGGAACAGGGCCCCAGCGCGGACGATGAAGACCACGTCGCGAGTGGGCTCCGGATCGGTGGGCAGCCGGTCGGCGACCAGGTCGTCCAGCGGCTGGTAGGAGCTGATTACCTCGGCAACGGTCTCGATTGTGGCCTCGAGTCCAACGGTGGTTTCTGCCTCGACCAAAGCGTCGGTGTCGAGGTCCACAGCTTCGAGCGCAGCGGCCAGGCACTCTGCCAGAGAGATGATCGTGACCCTCTTGCCGGCCTGTTCGAGCCGGGTGCGAAGCAGGGTCACCTCCTGACGGACGGCGAATTCGTGCTGGGGCCCATAGCGGAAGATGGCGTAGGGCATGTCGTGGTACGCGCTGATCCGCGGGCGTGGGTCCTTCTCCTTGAGGATGGGCTCCAGCGTCCGGGTCAACCGCGTCTTCCAGTCGTCGTTCATGCCAGGTACTCCCTCGCGAACTGAAGGGCGCTGTCACAGGGCAGGTCGAGCTCGGCCAGGCTGCCGGCCACCTCGTAGCGCAGGCGATGGTACTGGTGCAGACGGAGCAGCTCGCGCTCCACGTCGTCCACGTCCATCAGGTACATCCGCCAGTCGGTGGAGCGGATGATCTGCTGGGGGTTGTGTCCTTCGTTTGCGATGGCGTGCAGGAGGTACAGGAAGCTCTCTTCCGGTAGGTGGTAGGAGACGAATTCTCGCGCCAGCGTGCCGGACATCAGGTCGAAATCGACGGTCATGCGCATCAAGCCGGATGCAACCCGTTCCAGGGTGCTCCTCGTCCAGCTGGCCGTCGACGTGACCTTCCGCTTCGGGAGGCCGCGAAGATAGGGCTCGAGGTCGTCGGTGCGAAGGCGGTAGGCGCCATCCGCATGCTGGTCGTAGAGCCAGTGGGCGAAGAAGTCGCGGACCAGGAACTCGTCCCGGGTCATGTGCCACAACAGCAGGGGATTCCAGATCTCGGGTCGGCAACCGGCCTTGGCGAGTTCGACGAGGGCCCGGTCGCGACCGTTTGGCTCGAAGCGGCGGTTGAGGACCTTGCCCACATCGCGCAGCCAGTTGGTGCTGGTCGCGCCGATGGTGTTGAGATCCTTCATCCGCTGCAGGTTCTCCCGGCGGGAGATCTCGAAATCCCAGTCCTGGAAAGCCGCGTAGGTCTCCTCGATCAAGGCACCCTTGATGATCGTGAAGGAGGACGCGACCTCGGAACGGGGCTGGGGCAAGGGCTAGACCTCCACTCGCAGGTAGGGAATGGCCGGAGCGCTCTTCTCGCCACGGGCAAAGGCTGCGGCGAGCAACGTGAGCGCTTCGTCGGTAGGAGAGCTATGGGCCGTGATCAAGACGGCCTTGTTCCCGGCGGAGCGGTTCAGGCGACGCACCTGGTCTCGGTGGACATCGGTGATCAGGTCACGCTCCTCCAGAGCACCGAGCAGGTCCGTTCCCTGGAGGGCGGCCAGTTCCTCGAAGAAAGGGACCCAGCTCTCCCGGTCGTCGAGCCAATCGTGCCACCGCTCGTCGAACTGGTCTTCGACCTCTGCAGGCAGGTTCCACAAGGTGATGGCGTTGGGAGGATCGTAGACCTCCTTGCAGCGATGCATGGCCACGGCAAAGACCGCCCGCGCCTGGGCAAAGTAGTGGGTTCGTGGGAATCCGCGGCTGAGGGCCTTCTTGCCGTAGGGCCCCAGCATGCCCTGGGTATTCCACCAGCCCAGGCGGTCCATCTCGCCGAGACGAGCGACGACCAGACGGAGCTTGAACACGTGCTCGAGGTCGAGCGTGGAAGGCTCGTTCATACGTGCGACTCCTCGTTCACCGATGGCGTGGGGGAACCTGGTCGCCCCGATTGCGAATCATCGTCCGTTGGTTTGCAGCGATCCCCGTCCTGCCAGCGGCTTACCAGTTTGCCTCCGTCGAGTCAGAGATAGAACCTCCTTGCCCCTCTCCGGCAAATGGCGCCTTCACAGGCGCGCGCATGGGTTCTTTTCGATTCCGGTCCTGAGTCGGTCGGTGACATGGCGACACCCCACTCGACCCTGGCCGATTTCGGAGGACTGCTG
Organism: uncultured Rickettsiales bacterium; assembly: GCA_964639985.1. Taxonomy (GTDB): domain Bacteria; phylum Myxococcota_A; class UBA796; order UBA9615; family CAYRNR01; genus CAZXHG01. The sequence continues at coordinate 14,948 of CAZXHG010000171.1, read as the reverse complement.
CGGGCTCCCGAACGGTGCCGGCCCCATCTTCGCCACGCCGCCCATGGCCTGCTCCTCCCCCGGCCGGTGCGATAGACTTCTTCGCCATGCCATCGAGCCTCACCTGGGTCGACCACGATCCCGGAGCGCGGGAGCGCAGCCTGCGTATCCTGGCCCTCTTCCAGGAGCGGAGCACCCGCGACGAGCTGGGCATCGGCGCCATCAGGGACTCGCTGGCCGATCAGTTCTTCCCCGGCACGTCCACGATCCAGACACGCATCCGGTACATGCTGTTCGTGCCCTGGGTGTACGGAAACCTGGAAGACAGGCGAGTGCCATCGTCGGACGTGGTGAAGCAGGCGCGCCAGGAGGAGACCGCCCTGGTCAAGCCGCTGCTGGCCAGCGACCGCGGGTCCAGGGGGGTGTACGGCTCGCAGGTTGGGAGGGCGTTGAAGCGGCTGCCAAGCTCGATCTACTGGGCAGGTCTCTCGGCCTGGGGTATCCGCGTGTTCCCCGGCTCCCAGGATCAGTATCACCGCGCGCTGGACGCCATCTACCGGCGCCGCGATCGTCAGGCGAAGCGACGCGTGGACTCGGAACCGGCACCCGCCGGTACGCTGACGTGGCATCGGCGGCTGCCCAGGATTCCTGCCGGGTATCCGCGGAAGCTGAGCTTCCGCCTCGAGGAGCACGAGGCTGTGTTCCTGCGTGAGTGTATCGTCGAGCATCAGCGGCCGAGCCTTCTGGCCCACATGGCGCTGAACTGCGAACCGGCCGATTGCGCGTTTCCCTGGGAGCATCCGGACAGGGCGAGTTTCACGCGTGCACACAAGACGTTGCTGGACCATGCACGCCGGTTCTCGCTGGCGATCAAGGGGGCCAACCTGATCTACAGCCTGCAGCTCGCCGAGCTGGCTGGGCGGGATGACTGGACCGCCCAGCATCGCGCATCCCTGAAATCGTGGTCGAGGGAGTGCCGGGCGAGCGATCTGTCTCGATGGCGCATGGAGGATTTCTGGCCCGAGGTCGTGGATAGGGGTCACCGCGTCACGCTGCTCACGCGGTACTTCGTGGAGGAATGGGTCGAACGAATCGCCAGGGGCCCCGCCGGACTCGCTGATGACGCAGGCGCCCGAAAGATGGTGCGCGAGCGCGAACGCCGGCTCAAGACCCAGCGCTCCCGCTTCGACAACCGCCGCGCTCTGGAGGACTGGGGCGGAGAGTCCGGTGGCGGTCGCCTGGACTTCCGCTGGTCCACGGCCCGGGGGTTCCTGCAAGAGCTACACGAGGGGATCCGGGGGCGCTGACCATGCTGGATCCGGATCACCGCAGCCTGTACACGTCGGCGCTGACGCCGCCCGACGGATACGTGTTCGATGCTGCCGTGGCGACCACGTTCTCGCTGGACCCCGCCTCATTGCTCACCATCCCCGTGCACATCGCTGCCCTGGGCATGGAGCGAAGCGAGCAGCTGGAAGGGGATGGCCTCTCCTTGCTGGAGTCCCTGCGGCGGACTGCCCGGCGCACCACGGTGTTCGCACAACGCGGCCGGATGCTGGTGCCGTCTCGCAGCAGCTTGATGTACAGCCTGCTGGAGTCGATGGTCGTGGAGGTCAAGCCGCCTCGCCCCGGCGTCTTCCATCCAAAGATCTGGCTGCTTCGCTTCGTCGACCCACACGAGGACGGCAGCGTCCTGCTGAGGTTGATGATCCTGTCTCGCAACCTGACGGCGGACCGATCATGGGACGTGGCGTTGCGGCTGGAGGGCAGGCCCGGGAAGCGGTACGTGGGGCCGAACCGAGACCTCGGTCTGCTGCTGCGGGATCTACCGAAGTGGGCCTTCGAAGAGGTGAGCGCGGAGAGGGCCGCCACCCTGGGGCAACTTGCCGATGAGCTGCGCAAGACACGTTGGGAGTTGCCCGAGGGATTCGACTCGGTCCGTTTCCACGTCCTCGGGCGCAGCAGGGAGCGCAAGTGGATGCCCACCAGCAGGACCGGGCTCGTGGTGATCTCGCCGTTCTGTTCCGACGAGGCACTCAGCGTCTTGACCGACCTGTCGTCCAAGCCGGCTGCGCTCGTGTCGAGACCGGAGACGCTCGCCGACCTGAGCGACTCGACACGCGCGAGGTTTCCAAAGTGCCTGACCCTGCACGAGGCCGCGGAGACCGAAGATGGCGAGGGGAGCGAGGTACGGGACACCCTGGGCCTGCACGCCAAGGTCCTGATCACCCGGGTGGGCAAGGACAACCACGTGTACGTCGGTTCGGCCAACGCGACGTCAGCGGCGTTGATGCGTGGACACAACATCGAGGTGATGGCCGAACTGGTGGGCCGCTGGACCGCCCTGCGCGCCATCGAGCGAGTCGTCGGGAGCGAGAGCAAGCTCGGTGACCTCCTCGTCGATTTCGACCCTCCAGAGGAAGCGCCGGCCGAGGACAAGGCTGCCCGGGAGGCGCAGAAGGCGCTGGAGGTTGCCCGCTCGCGGTTGGCCGGGATGGCGCTGAGCATCGTGTGCGAGCAGCTTGACGATGACACCTGGGACCTCCGGCTGCGGGCCCCAAGCACCTTTCGCCTGGACGGCATCGGAAGGGCAACGGCCTGGCCGATCTCCCTGGACCAGGAGCACCAGGTCGACATCATGCCGCTTCGATACGGCAAGGACGTGTCGATGCGCCGCCTGTCCACGGTGTCCGTCACCGGGCTGGTGGCGTTCGAACTGCGGGCACGGGAGACCGGCGCCACCCTACGCTTCTCCTTGAACCTGCCCGTGCGGGGGTTGCCCGCCGATCGGGAGGCGTGCGTGGTCCGCACGGTGATGCGCAACCGTGATGGATTCCTGCGCTACCTGATGCTGCTGTTCGGGGATGTCGCTGCCTTTGGCGGTCCGCCGCCCGACGGAAACGGCTCGGGTTCGGGTGGCGGCTGGGGCGCGGGCGATGGCTCAGGCATGCCTTTGATCGAAGGACTGACGCGTGCGTTCTGCCGCGATCCCGACAGGCTACGCGACGCGGACGCGACGATCCGGAAGCTGATCGAGGGAGATTTCGAAGAGGAGATCGTCCCTGCGCGCTTCCGGGTGATGTGGGAGGTGTTCCGCGACGCCCTGGGGATGGGCGATCGATGACCAGGTACGATCCCGATCCGATCCTGCAGCAGCTCAAGGACTTCCAGCGCCTGACCGCGGAGTACGTGTTCCAGCGCATGTACCGCGACCCCACACCGGCCACGCGCTTCCTGGTCGCGGACGAGGTTGGGCTCGGCAAGACCCTGGTGGCCAAGGGCATCATCGCGCTGGCCCTGGATCACCTGTGGGACCAGACCGACCGCATCGACGTGATCTACGTCTGCTCCAACGCGGCCATCGCCCGCCAGAACGTCAACCGGCTCAACGTCTTCGGCGGCAAGGAGTTCGAGCTCGCGACGCGGCTGACGTTGTTGCCGAAGCAGATGAAACAGCTCGACCGTCGCAGGCGCGGACGCAGCGTCAACTTCGTGTCCTTCACGCCAGGGACCACCTTCGATCTGCGCTCCAGGGGCGGGACAGCGGAAGAGCGAGTGGTCCTGTACAAGATCCTCGCCGAACCGCGGATGCTTGGGGTCGACAGCGACGGGCTGGTCAACCTGCTGCAGTGCAATGTCAAGCGTGCCAACTGGGGGAACGCGATCAACGAGACCGGGGTGAAGCCGGCGGACAGGATCCAGATCGATCCTGGGCTCGCTCGTTCGTTCCGACAGGCCGTGACCAAGGACAAGGCGCTCCTGAAAGCCATGAAGAAGGCCTGCAGCAGCTTCCGGACCTACAGAGCGTCCATCCCCGCCAGCAAGCACGAACTGCGTTACGACGTCATCGGACGGTTGCGGGCGTCGCTGGCCCGCACCTGCATCGCCGCGCTGCGGCCCAACCTCGTGATCCTGGACGAGTTCCAGCGCTTCAAGGATCTGCTCGACGGCGACGACGAGGCCGCACACCTCGCGCGCGACCTGTTCGATCACGGAGCCGCTGCTCGTGGACCGGTACGCCCGTCGCAGGCACGGGTTCTGCTCCTGTCGGCGACTCCGTATCGCATGCTCACCCTCCAGCACGAGCAAGAGGACGCACACGGGGACGAGCACTACGAGGACTTCATCCGGACGCTGAAATTCCTCATCCACGAGGAGGGCGCGGACGACGGAGAGGAGACGACCTGCATCAAGCAGGATGTCGAACGGTTTCGTCGTTCCCTGTACGCCCTGACCGGCAACGACGATCGAGCGGTGAGACGAGCGCGGGCGGCCCTGCAACGCCGTCTGGTGGCCGTCATGTGCCGAACCGAGCGCGTGAACATGACCCGCGACCGGGACGCCATGCTCGCCGAACCGCCACGTGAAGCGATGATCGACGGTGAGGATCTCGAGCAGGCCCGGCTGATTGACCGGGCGGCCCAGGCCGTGGGCAGCCGCGATCCCATGGAATACTGGAAGTCCAGCCCCTACCTGCTGAACTTCCTTCGCGGCTACGAACTGCGGGACAAGCTGGACGCTGCCCTGCTCGAACCTGGTGACGAGCTGCTGTCGCTGATCGGCGACAGCCGCAGCCAGCTGTTGAGCAAGGCCCACATCAACAACTACTGGCGGGTGCGGCCCCGAAACGCGCGGCTGCGATCCCTGTTCGCGGACACCCTCGACAAGGGCCTGTGGAAGCTGCTGTGGATGCCCCCGTCGCTGCCCTACACGAGGCCTGGCGGCGCATACGCTCGAAAGAGGTCGATCACCAAGGTCTTGCTCTTCTCCTCGTGGAACGTGGTTCCCGACGCCGTGGCCGCCATCACGTCCTACGAGGCCGAGAGGCGCATGGTGGGAGACCGGCGCCAGCGGGCCACCTATTCCGAACCGCGCAAGGTCGTCGAAGGTGGGCGCAGGTCCACGAGGAAGGAACTGCGCGCGACCCACAAGCCGCTCCTGCGTTTCACCCGGGAGAGGAGGAAGAAGGACCGGCTGACTGGCATGCCAGCCCTGGCCTGGCTCTACCCTTCACCAACCCTGGCGACCGCGGTGGATCCGCTGAAGTGCGTATTGGAGATCGGGCGGGGCTCCCCGGTCGAGTCAGAGGTGGTGATCGCTCGTATCGCCGACCGTCTCGAAAGGATGATTCGGCTCCTGAAAATCAGGGTGGACGGGCGGAAGAAGAAGGTGGACGAGAGCTGGTACTGGGTCGCACCTGCGCTCCTCGACGCCAGGCACCGCCCCGGCGTACGCGACTGGTGCACCGCCGCGGACGGCTGGCCAGGTATCGGTCCGGGAGTCGATCGGGAAGCGGGCGAGGGGTTCCGCGACCATGTGAAGCTCTTCGTCTCGGTCATGGATGGCCACCGACGCATGGGACCGCAACCGGAGGGCCTGTCGAGAGTGCTCGCCCTCGTGGCCCTCGGTGCGCCCGGTGTCTGTGCCCTGCGCGCCTTGCACCGGATCGCACCTCTGATGTCCTGGCAACGTCCCGAGCTGCTCTCGGCCGCCGCCCGGGTCTCGGCGGGCTTCCGCACCCTGTTCAACATGCCCGAGACCATTGCGCTGCTGCGCGGCGAGGAAAGCGATCGGCGCTACTGGCAGCTGGCGCTCCAGCACGCCGTCGACGGCAACCTCCAGGCCCTGCTCGACGAGCAGGTCCACATGCTGCTGGAGTCCCAAGGTCTGCGCGGCGCCACGTACGCCAGACGAGTCGATGGCGTCAGCAAGGCGCTGGCCGAATCCCTCTCCATCCGCACGGCCCGGCAGCAGGTCGACGAGTTCCGCACTCGGCCGTCCGCCCAGCGCATCGACATCACACCCTTCTCTGTTCGATGTCGGTTCGCCCTGCGCTTCGGCGAGCTCAAGAACGACCAGGACAAGACCGTGGCGCGCGCAGACACCGTACGCCTTGCGTTCAACTCGCCCTTCCGCCCGTTCGTGCTCGCATCCACGTCCATCGGCCAGGAGGGGCTGGACTTCCACACCTGGTGTCATGCCGTGGTGCACTGGAACCTGCCCAGCAATCCCATCGATCTCGAGCAGCGGGAGGGCCGCGTGCACCGCTACAAGGGACATGCAGTGCGCAAGAACGTGGCGAGGCGATTCGGTCTCGCCACGCTGGCCCACGGTTGGAAGAGATCGGGAGATCCCTGGGACTTCCTCTTTGAGCAGGCCGGGGAGAAGGAGCAGCGAACCAGCGACATCGTGCCCTACTGGGTCTATGAGCGCGGATCCGACCCGGCCAAGGTCGAGCGCCGCGTCCCGCTGATCCCTTTCAGCCGCGAGGTCGAGCGGCTCGATCGCCTCAAGCGGAGCCTGGCCCTGTATCGGCTCGTGTTCGGACAGCCCAGGCAGGAGGACCTGCTCGCCCACCTGGTCGACCGGATGCCCGAGAGCGCCGCGAGAGAGGCAATCCAGCACTGGGCGCTGTCGCTGGTGCCGCCGAGGGCACATGACCTGTAGAGTCATTGGGACTTGCCCGAAGATGGAGGACACCAGCAAACGCCGCGATGCGATGACAGGGGTTCCGAGGGCCTACTGGCGACACCATCGACTGGCGGGGAGCAACCTGGAATGAACACGCACCAGAACAACAGGCCGCGGGCAGCCAGCCTGCCGATTCGTTTCCGCTCCCTCGACCGGGTCGAAAACGAGCAGAAGAGCAAGCTCCTGCACAAGGGCAGCCTCCTCTACCAGGTGGTGACCGAGATCAAGCTCGCGATCCGCGAACGATATCGGACTGAGCCAGACCGCATGGATCCGCACATCGAGTTGCTGAAGTCGCTGGACGAAGCGCCGGATGACGCGCAGCTGTTGCGGACCCGCGCTGAGGCGCTCCACGCACGTGAGATCGACCTGCGGGACGAAGCCGTGTGGGACTACCACGGACGCGCGTTCGTGCTTCGCGCGCCAGCGGTCGCCGGTGTCGACAACCCCCACATCACGGTCGTCTTCTTCGGCAACCATCCCCGTCCGCCCGTGGATGAGCTGCGGGAGATCGCGAGAGCGGGGGTAGAGACCCGGTGAGCTTCCGACCATCGCGGGCGTACGAAACGCCCGCATCTCCCTCTGCCCCGCACCAGAGAATGCGGATTGCACCGCGAAGATGGGCGGCCTACGCTGGCCGTCGGAGGATGGGACCATGGCGGACGTACGAATCACCTGGCATCACGAGGACGACAGCGTCAATCTGGAACGGAGCCAGAAGACCTACTGGACCAGGCTGTTGCGGGCCTGGGGTGAGCGGATGGACGCCTACATCGCACATCCCATCGCCGACGCTGAACCCTACGCGTACAACGAACGAGCGAGCGTCGGCTTCCTCGCCGCTGGCGCGTGGCTCGCTGCGAAGAACGCCGTGGCGATCGAAGAATTCGTCGTCGACAAGAGCGGTGGCGGTGGACGCCACAAGGCGGCGAGCACGGGGCGCTGCGATCTCTGGGTGTCGTTCGACGAACAGCACAGCTACATCTGCGAGGCCAAATACGACTGGTGCAGTCTCAGGCGGTCGAAGTCCCAGAGCCTGTTCTCAGGGGTGTCCACGTGGCTCGATGAGGCCTCGGACCAGGCCAAGACGTATGCGGAAGCCGAGGACTGGACGGTGGCCCTCGTGTTCATGGTCCCGTATTTCGCCCCAGGCAAGTCGACGCTGAGGGTTCCGCGAATGACCGATGATCTGGAACGCATACTCGGGAAGGACCACGCCAACTGGGCCGGACACACGGGATTCCGAGCGGACTACTACCCCGTACAGGATCGTGAAATCGTGCCTCCCGCTGGCGGCGGTACCTGGTACCCCGGAACCTCCCTGTTCGGGGCATTCCGGATCGTCGAGGACGACACCTGACGTTTGCTGGACCAGCAGACCGGCGGCCAGGAGTCGCATTCTCTTGGGCCAGCCAGTGCGAGCAGCGCGGTTCGCCTACTCGTCATCTTCGCTCGTGATCTCGATCCCCATCCACCTCGCCCAGAGGCGAATGCCCCAGTTGATCCCCGTTCCCAACACGACCCGCCAGCCGCCATTCACCCGCGTCGGTGCGCCGAGTTGAGACGGGAGATCGTACTCCAGCACGTACCGGGCCTCTCGCTCGGGCACGAACAGCTCCGTGGTTCCAGGGCTCCCCACGAACGGCCCGTATCCATGGCCGAGGTAGTCGGCGGGATCGTAGTCCCCGGACACCATGAACCTGCGCTTCCGGAGGAAACTCACGTCTTGCATCCGGTGCAGCGCCCACATCCGAGGTGATGAGCCACAGCCATCAGCGGCGTCGGGTCCGAGGACATAGAGGCCATCGTACGACTGCACCAGGGTCCACGGCTCGATGTCCAGCGGCCGCGCACGTTCCTCCGGCGAGCTATACCGGCCCACGTGCAGGACGCAGCTGTACAGCAGCGCGCTGAGAACCTGGTCCAGGGCGTCGGGATCCCTGTGCGGCCGACGCCCGAAAGGCTGGTACCAGAAACCCGTGCGGGACAGCCGATTCAGGTCCCGGCGACGGGTTGCCCTGGCATCGCGGCTGGCCGCCACGAGCAGGCGCTCCAGCGTGATGGCGATATCGTCGTGCCCCAGGGCGCGCCATGGCCCGATCGCCGCCAGCAGGGCCATGGACTCCGAAGCGTGGATGTCGCGGCGACCAGCAGCCGGCTCCCACACGACCCGGGCTGTTCGCCCGCGCCCCTGTCTGCGCATCGTCCCCTGACGCGAGAATCGTCCGGCGTTCTCGAGCACGTCCTTCGCCAGTCGTCGAACCGTGCGTTCGTGGACCCCCCACTCAGTGGCCAGCGTCCGGATCGAAACTCCAGAGGGACCAGCGGCCTGGGCACGAAGCAGCAGCTCGACGGCACGGCGGGCACCCTCACCACGTGGCATTGAAAATCCTCCTCCAATTGGACCGTATCTGTCCAATACCGCGGCTATCCTACCTCCGTCGAACGAACGAGACCGGGCTCCAGCCAGGGCGGAGGGTGCGTCATGTCGCAGCGACGAACGGACTCCTCGAAGAAAGAACGCGGCGGGCGAGGAAAGCGCAGTGACCGCGTCGCGCTGTGGACCCTGCGGTGCCTCATCCTGCGGCGTGTCTACGCCGAGATGGTCGGGAGGCGGAGTCGGTGGGAGGACTCGGTACTCGTCACCGCGGGTCTCGATACGAACGCCGAGGAGGAGATCGACGCGGTCACCCTCGGGCGCAGGATCCGTGGACGGCTGACATGGCTCGACCGAAGCGGCATTGATGAGACCACGGACATCGAGAAGAACCTGGACGTGCTCGCGGAGGTGATGGGTCTGGATCCGATCGGTCGCGATGTGCTCAGCCTGTGTGTACACGTCCACATGGAGTACGGGCTACGGAGGTGCCTCGAGTTGCAGCTGGAGAGTCGCCGCTGTGGACTGCCCGAATTGGCCTCGGTGATCGCCGCTGTTCTGGACGCGAAGGCCGACGAGGTTCGCGACGCGCTCGGGCTTCACGGACCGTTGCTGCGTTCGGGGCTGCTCACGCTGGACATGGCCTTTGGCATGATGGACTGGCCGGTCAACGTGGCTCCGGCAGTGCAGGACGCGTTGACCGGTGAAGCGACCGAACGCGAAGAGCTCCTGAGCCGCCTGATCACGAAGGCACCGCCACCGACCCTGACACGGGACGACTTCCCGCATCTCGCCGCGGACCTGCAGCTGCTGTTGCCGTACCTGGACCGGGCCATCCGCGAAGGCTGGACCGGCGTCAATGTGCTGCTCTATGGAGCGCCGGGCACGGGAAAGACAGAGACGGCCCGGCTGCTGGCAGCGAGCCTCGACGTTCCTCTATACCAGGTGCTGGACGAGATCGAGAGCACCGGGTCGTCGGATCGTCCCTCACGGTTCCGGAGCTATCTGCTGACCCAGGAGCTGCTGCGCGCCAGGGGAGGTGCCCTGGTCATGTTCGACGAGATCGAGGACGTCTTCACCCACAGCCTCAGCGGGCTGCTGGGCGAGGGCGCGGCCGTCCGGGAGAAGGCATGGACGAACCGCCTGCTGGAGAACAACCCGCTGCCCGCGGTCTGGATCACCAACTCGGTGCGGTTCATGGATCCCGCGGTCCTACGGCGGTACGACCTGGTGGTGGAGTTCCGGACCCCGCCGGCGAGCGTGAGGCGCACCATCCTGGAACGCTCCCTCAAAGGGCTCCCCGTTCGCGAGGAATGGCTCGACAGGATGGCCGACGATCCTCGCGCAGTGCCTTCCGACATCGACAGCGCAGCGAAGGTGCTGGCGGCGATCGATGGGCAGGATGCGCGAGCCACCGAGAAGAGCTACGAGCGCCTGATCGACACCCGTCTGGCCGTGCGTCGCATGCCCCGCCGTCGCCGCAGGGGATCACGGTTCCAGGGATTCGACCTGGATCTGCTCAACTGCCCGGTCGACATCAAGAAGCTGGTCGGGCAGCTGGAGCGACACAAGCAGGCTTCGCTGTGCTTCCACGGCGCCCCGGGATCAGGCAAGACAGCGCTGGCCCACCACCTGGCCAGGTGTCTGGACCGCCCCCTGATGCTCCGACGCGCATCCGAGCTGTTGAGCTGCTACGTGGGCGAAACCGAGGCCAACCTGGCCAGGATGTTCGTGGAGGCCGAGGAGGACGACGCGGTTCTGCTGCTCGACGAGGCCGACAGCTTCCTGCGTGACCGGCGAGGCGCGCGGGCCGTCTGGGAGGTGACCCAGGTCAACGAGCTGCTGGTGCGGATGGAGGAGTTCGAGGGGCTGTTCGTGGCCGCGACCAATCTGGTGGACGACCTGGATCAGGCCGCTTTCCGCCGGTTCGGCGTCAAGGTGCGGTTCGATCCGCTGACCCTGGAGCAGCGACGGACGATGCTGCGAAGGATCGCGGGGAACCTGGGACTTCCCGTGGACGAGGGGGCCGAGGCCTACCTGGACCATCTGTCCGGGCTGACCCCCGGCGACTTCGCTGCCGTGAGGAAGCGGGCCTCGTTGCTCGAACCGGCCAGCGTCCAGGAGCTGGTGGGGCTTCTCGAAGAGGATCTCGCCCTGCGCCTGCCCACGGACAAGGTCGTGGGCTTCGGGGGCGTGGGGAGTCGGTGAGGTCTCGTCGTGCAGCATCGGTCTCGACGTCATGACGCACGGCTGCCCGTGGAGGCGCGGTGGTGTCGATCTCGACATCTGGGGTCTGCCGCACGTTCCCGCTGCAACCTTCAGCGATGGCAAGCTCTGGCTACCCGGGGCTGGTCTTGTGATCCGACCCTGGCCTGTACCGGCGGCCTGGAGCAAGGGGCGCGGCGCCGAACCCTGGCGACGGGTGAATCCACGGATACTGCTCGACACCGGTCACTACATCGAGCTGGAGGAGACCGAGCTGAGGACTGTCTCACCCGCGGATCGCGAGCGCAGGGATCGCATCCGCCAGTCCACCGACGCCTGGCTCTCGTTCCACCACGCCATCCCGTCCGATGTCCTCCACGTCGTCGAGAGGTTCGATGTGGACCAGTGGGCGCTCCTGTCGTTGATCGCCCGGTGTGACGGAGCGTTGAAACTGGCGACGGAGACGCCTGCCCTGGCGTTCTGCCTGACCGCCGCGGAGGTCTTCCACCGTCCGCCGGTGGCGCAGCCGCTAAGAGCCGCGCGTTCGCTGCTTCGGCGGGGGGATCTGGCGCTCCTTCGCTGGCTTGGGTTCGATGGTACTGAGGTGGAACTGGAGCTGTTGCGGAAGGTCCAGTACCGGGCGATGAACGTACCGAGCCTCCTTCTCCTGCGGCGGGCGTTGCGCGAGCCCGACTGTGTGGAGTTGCTCGTCGAACTACCTGCGCTTCACAGCGGGCTGATCCAGATGGTGCTCGAGCCGGATCTCCGGCGTCTGTTCACCGCGGAGGAACTGAAACGGGTACTCGTGATGGACCCGGAGCGAGCGGGGGACTTGGTCCAGATCCTCACGGGGCTAGGGACTGGGCGGGGCGAACGGGAGGCTGTTCGCGAGCGTCGGGAGTACTTCCTCACGCGGACGGAGCGTTTGGCGGGGGAGGCCGAACGGTGGGTGGGAATCGGGGAGATGTTCGATACGCCATTCTGACGCCGGCTGCATGCTCAATGGGGTCGGATAGAGAACCCCCAGGATGAGCGGTTCCCGGTGTCCGTCGGACCCCTGTGTCGGCGAGCAACGTGATAGGTTCTTGACCGCCGATGCGCTTGACTGGTCGAGTGATCGGCCACCTACTTGGCCGAGAGGCGAGCGAGAGGGGAGTGACAGAATGCCCTGGACGAACCAGCAACCCCTAGGCGATGTGGTCTATGGCCACGTGCAGAACGCCATCTACGACGGTGCGGGGCTGTACGTGATCTGTATCGGTGACTCCACCGATGACGGGTTTCAGCCAGCCCCCCTTCCGCGACTGCACGGACCCGATCCCACGGGCACGTTGTACATCGGGAAGCACGGCACCAGCGTGCTGGGACGGCTACAGAGCTTCGCGAATAGCATCCAGCAGGGAATAGCCAACGTCGGGTACACGCATGTGGCCGCATACAACTCGTTCCGGTTCGATATCCTCACGCCGCTTCTCGGGTTCGCCAACATCGCTGCGCTGAACACCTTCATCGCGAACAGCCCACCCGTGCAGGTCATGAATCGGTTCGGCGTGCGGGCCAACATCAACCCACCGCCACCTCACCCTGGCTGGACGCCCGAGGGCGGAGCGCTCACCGCATACAGGGCGTTCTTCGGTGATCTGCCAGTCGTCAACCACGCGAACGACGGTGTTCCGGATCTCACCCTCGATGTCGCGACCGAGATCGAAACCAACATCCGTGCCAACTTCACTTCGAACACCTGGTTCACATACGTCCCGTGAACGATCAGGGAGGAGACGGCTGTCGAGGCCTTGGAATGGCCCGGCCGGGCGTACACCTGGACTGACCAGCAAGCGCGATGGTCGGAACCACCCCGGAGTCGACCCCATGCCAACCGGGCCCGGTCAGCCCCGGAACCGCACCCTGAAATCCGACGGGCAGTACTCCACCAGCAGCGACAACACCACCTCGTTCCCCACGAACTGCTCCGCCCCCACTCCCTCCCCCGGCGATCCCCAGTACACCCAGTAGCCCGCGGCCTCGAGCCGGTCCGCGATCCGCGTACACACCCGCAGCAGCTCCCACGACTCCCAGGTCACGGCAGTTGCGCCGAAGTTCTCCTGCTCGAACAGGTTGAGCGCGAACGCGACCATCTCGAGATGGAACGCAGTCGCCGACATCGTGCCGGTCTCCAGACTGGTGATCACGGGCGGCGTCACGCGCAGCCGGTGGGCCATGGCCCGCAGCGAGACCCTGGCCGACTGGCGCGCCAGCCGGATCACGCCGCCGAGGATCTGCGGCATCAGCACGCGCCCGGCGACCGAGGCCGGCTCCTCCCGCTCCCGGAACTCCCACGGTCCTCGCTGTTGGCCCTCGGGTCGAGGTCGGAACATGGCGCGTCTCCGTCGGTCGGGGGGGGATCCGAACGTAGCGGTTGTGTAAGGCTGAAGCAAATGTCAACCTCAGCCTTACAGGCCAAGGAGTCCTCATGGCGACCATCCACTCCACGAACACCGGCTACCTGGTCCGCTGGCGCGACCCGGACGGCCGCGAGCGATCCCGCGAGTGCCCGACCTTCCCGTCGGCCGGCCTGCTCAAGCGCGAGGTCGAGGACGCCACCACCCGCGGCGTGCGCTGGCAGCCCCGCACCGTGCACACGGCGCCCGAGCTCCGCGTCATGATCCAGGCCTTCCTCGCGTACTGCTCCACCGTCCTCCGCCCGCAGACCGTGGTCCGCTACGCGCGGGCGCTCGGGCTGTTCACGCGATGGCTGGAAGTTCGCCAGGACGCCGTCCAGTTCCTCGGCCCGGACCTGCTGTGCCACCGGATCCTCGTCGAGTGGCACGAGGGCCTCGCCCACGGCGGCCTGCACGGCCGCGACCGCAAGCCGTCCACTCGACGCAAGCTGGTCGAGGTGGTGCAGCTGCTGTGGCGCTGGGCCTACGACCACGACGTGTACGGCGACATGGTGCTCCCCCCACGCACGCTGAACCTGCCGCGCGAACCCGCCGCGCGGACCGTGGCCCCCACCTGGGACGAGATGGACGCCTGCGTGCGCGCGCTGCGCTCGTGGCAGCAGCGCACGTGCACGGTGCAGCGCTTCACCGGCTTGCGCGTCCACCAGGCCATGCACCTGTGTTGGGACGATCTAGATCTCGATCGCGGCACCCTGACCGTGCGCGGCGAGCTCGGCAAGACCCGCTGGGAACGCCAGGGCCGGGTGGTCCCGCTCTCCCCCCACCTGGTCGAGGTGCTCCGGATGTGGGAGCAGCCCGAGGACTGGGTGATCTCCTCGAATCGCCGGCGCGGCGGCGCATTCGCGCGCTCGGCGCGGGCCAGGGACGCAGCACGGGGCTGGAAGCGGACCGGCGTCCGGCCCGAGGTTTGGCGGGGCCGGCCCCACCACGCCTTTCGCCGTGGGCTGATCTCCGGCCTGAAGCGAGCAGGCGCCGACGCCGACGCGGTGGAGCACCTCGTGGGCCACGCGCTCGGCTCCCGGGGCGTCTACATCGATCTCGACAGCCTCCCGCTGGACGAGGCCGTCGCCCTGATCCCGCCGTTCGATCCGGCCACGGCCGCCGCACTGGCCGAGAACGACGGGGTGAAGCCGAGCTTCGGCGGCCTGGTCGTGCTGGATGGCTCCCTGCCGGTGCGGGAGATCACGCTGGACGACGTGGGGCGCACCCCGCCGGGCGTCTACTGGCCACGGCCATGGACTCTCCAACACGGCGTCGACCCAAGGTATCTGCCCGCACTCGCAGGCTGACTCGCCCCAGCTCACCGCAATCCCGATCCCGACCGCGATCGACCTCCGCGTGGCCACGTGCGCACCCGTCCCGGTCGCGACGCGCACGGTGATCGCACTTCACACGCCCGTTACACATGACATCTGTGACATGTGCAGCCTTGAAAACGGTGTTTTCGAGGCGATCAA
>CAZXHG010000170.1:0-22417 GCA_964639985.1 uncultured Rickettsiales bacterium | reverse complement strand
TGAGGGTGGTGGTGAGGAACAGGTTGGCCGTGGACCGGGCGATGCCGAAGTCCAGCACCTTGACCAGGCCGCCCTGGGCCAGGATCAGGTTCTCGGGCTTGACGTCCCGGTGGACCAGGGCCAGCGGCTCGCCCTCCGGGCCCTTGCGCTCCATCGCGTGGTGCAGGGCGCGGCAGATCTGCACGCCGACCTCGGCGACCAGGCCGGGAGGGAACTGGATCCCCGTGGGCTGGAAGTCCTCCAGCAGTTGCCGCAGCGTGGGGCCCTCCACGTACTCCATCACCAGCACGTGGCGGCCGTCGATCTCCTCGAAGCCGAAGATCTGCACCACGTTGGGGTGGGAGAGCATGCCGCCGATGCGGGCCTCGTTGACCAGCGAGCGGATCATCTGCGGGTGGGAGGCGGCCAGGTCCTCGTGCACGATCTTGAGGGCCACCTCCTTGGAGAAGCCCATGGCACCCTCGACTCGCGCGGCGTACACGCAGGCGTTGGCCCCCGCACCGATCTCCTTGACGACGGTGTAGCCGCCGATCTGCGTTCCCTGTTCGATGGTGCTGGCGGTCATCGGACCTCCCCGGAGCCGGCCAGGGCTGCGCACCCGATCATGTACCCTCGGCTCGACGCGGGCAAGGCGCTCACAGGCGGACCGCGGTCACGCCGTCGCCCCCCTGGCTGCGGGTGGCGCTGCGGAACTCGCGCACGTAGAGCGAGTCCGCGAGGTGCTGCCGCACTGCCTTGCGCATGGCGCCAGTGCCGTGGCCGTGCAGGATGAACACCGCGGGCCAGCCGCGCATGGACGCGTCGTCCAGGAAGCGGTCCACCCTGTCCAGGGCCGCGTCCACGCGCTTGCCCCGCAGGTCCAGGGTGCGGTCCGGCGTGCGCACCGCGCTGTCGAGGTCCGTGTCGAGCTCGTCGCTGAGCTCGCCGACGAAGGGCACGACTGGGACGTCGTGTCGCGGCTGCTGGGATCGAGGCCTGGCCTGGGTGGCCGGACCCACGTCCCGCTGCTTGCAGCGGACCCGGGCCGGGCCGACCTGCACCTCGAGCCGACCGTGGTGGTCAGGCAGCGAGACGATGGTGGCCTCCTTGGCGCCCGCGAGCAGCACCACGCGGTCCCCCACCTGGGCCGTGGTCCAGTCCACCCGCTCGGCGTCGTCCCGCGGACCGATGCCGGTGCGGGCGGCCACCTGGTCGCGCACGCGCTGGCCACCGCTGGCGATGCGTCGGCGGGCGCGGTCCGCCGCGTGCAGGGAGGGCTTCTTCTGCAGCTCGCGGATCACGCCGCGAACCACCTCGCGGTAGCCCTCGACCTCGTCGTCGAAGGAGGCCAGCACCTCCTCGCGCAGCTGCTTCTCCCGCAGCTGCACGGCCTCGATCCGGCGCTCGAGGTCGGCCAGGGCGGCCTCGTTGCGCTCGGCCTGCTGCCGTGCCTCGATCCGCTGGGCGCGGACCTCGGCCCGCTCCTGTTCCAGGCTGGCCAGCAGGGCCTCCACCTCCCGGTGGGTGGGCTCCAGCCGCGCCTCGGCCGCGGCCAGCAGCTCGTCGGGCAGACCCAGCTGGCGGGCGATGTCGAAGGCGTAGGACCGGCCCGGGTTGCCGGTGGACAGGCGATAGGTCGGGCGCAGGACGTCGGGGTCGAACTCCAGCCGGCCGTTGACGACTCGGTCGTCCACCTCGGCCAGCGCCTTGAGCGGGGCGAAGTGGGTGGTGGCCGCCACGAGCGCGCCCCGCTCGAGCATGACGCGCAGCACGGACGCGGCCAGGGCCGCGCCCTGCTGGGGATCGGTGCCCACCGCGATCTCGTCCAGCAACACCAGCGCGGGACCGCGGTCGGCCTGCAGCAGCTCCAGGATCGTTCGCAGGGCCAGCAGGTGGGCGCTGAAGGTGGACAGATCCTGGTCCACGGACTGCTGGTCGCCGATGTCGGCCAGTACCAGCGGGAACAGGCCGATGCGGGAGCCGTCCTCCGCGGGCAGGTGCATGCCCGCACGCACCATCAGGCACAGCAGCCCCAGGGTCTTGAGGGTGATGGTCTTGCCGCCCGCGTTGGGGCCGCTGAGGATCAAGGCACAGCGGTCCGGGTCCAGCCGCAGGTCATTGGCCACCACGTCCAGGCCGCGCAGGGCCAGCAGGGGGTGGCGGGCGGCACAAAGGCGGACCTCGAGGCCATCGGTCAGGGTGGGCTGGGTGGCGTGGAGGTCGTCGGCCAGGCGTGCGCGAGCCGCTATCGCGTCGAGCTCGGCGGCCGCGTCCAGGCCTTCGCGGATGTCGTGGCCGTGCACGGCCACCACCTCGCACAGGGAGGCCAGAATCGCCTGCTCCTCGCGGCGCAGCTCGGCGTCGGCCATCTTCAGGCGGTTGTTCAGGCCCACCACCTCGCGGGGCTCCACGAAGATGGTCTGGCCGCTGCCCGAGGTGTCGTGCACGATGCCCAGGTCCATGGACTTCGCCTGTACCTTGATCGGCACCACGTAGCGGTCGTTGCGTACGGTCAGGTAGTCGTCCTGCAGCGCGCCCTGCCACTCGGCGGTGCCGGTCATGTCCTCCAGCTGGCCGCGGATCGTCTCGTGCAGCCGGGCCTTGCGGCCCCGCATCTCGGCCAGGTGGGGGTAGGTGACCATGGACAGCTCGCCGTGGCGGTCGAAGGAGGCGGCGAGGCGAGACTGCAGCTCGTGCAGGGCGATGATCCGGTCGGCGAGGTCCTGCAGGTCCGGGGACTGGTCGGCGCGGTGGGCGAGGAAGCGTTTCAGGGCGGCGAGCCCGGCCAGGGTGTCGGCCACCTCGATCAGGGGTGGCCCGTCAAGGAGCTCGCCCTTGGAGCATCGGGTGACGTGGGTGCGCACGTCCAGGATCCCGCCGAAGGGGAACCGCTCCTCGGCCATCAGGGCGCGGGCCTGCGTGACCTGGGCGAGGAGGAGCTGGATGGGGGCGAGATCGTCGGCCAGCGGGGGATCGGCGCACAGCTCGCGGCCCACGGCCGTGGAGGCGCGCTCGTGCAGGGCCGCGACCACCGCCGGCCAGTCCAGGGCGGTGATCGAGCGGTCCAGGAACTCGTCGTGTTGCTGCATCACGGCTGCATCATCCCGATCGTGGTTCACCAGGGCAAGCTTGCACCTGTGCCGCCTGCCACCTACCTTGCCCCCATGCACGAGGCCGACCGGCTGCTGCGCGACCTGCTCCGCCCCCTGGGTGTGGCGATCACCCGCTTCGGCATGATCGCCGATGGTGATCGCATCCTCGTGGCCCTGTCCGGTGGCAAGGACAGCGGCGCCCTGCTGTACCTGCTACGTCACCTGCAGTCCCGGGCGCCGGTCCGCTTCGAGCTGGCCGCGGTCACCATCGACGGTGGCTGGGGCGGCCACCCCGTCGAGCCGCTGCAGCGCTTCTGCGAAGCCCTGGACGTCCCCCTCACCGTGCACAGGGCCTCCATCGTCGAGACCGTGTCGGAGAAGCTGGACGAGGTCGACACCCCGTGCCCACTGTGCGCGCGGCTACGCCGCGGCGCCATCTACCGCGTGGCCCGGGACCAGGGCTTCGGCACCGTGGCCCTGGGCCACCACGCCGACGACCTGGTGGAGACGCTGCTGCTCAACCAGCTGTTCAACGGCCAGCTCAAGGCCATGCCGCCGATCCTCGGCGCCGACGATGGCCTGACCACGGTGATCAGGCCGCTGCTGCTGGCGGACGAGGCGGTGATTCGCGCCTTTTCCCGGGCCGCCGGGATCCCCTCGTTCCCCTGCCAGTGCCTGGGCGCGGGCCGCAACGACCTGTGGAGGCCGGAGATCAAGAAGCTGGTCGCCGAGCTCGACGAGCGCTTCCCGGGCGCGCGCGCGTCCCTCCGCACGGCCACGTCACAGCTCAAGGAGACCACCCTGCTGGATCCGCGCTGGCTGCCGGTGAAGGACACCGCCGCCGAGCCGGTCCCGGGCCGCCGCCCGCCCGCGCCCCCCTCCCCCGCCGGGATCCGCGCCCTGGACCTCGCCGCTACCCGGCGGGACCGTACGCCTCCCTGACCAGCACCAGCTCCTGGACCTCGCCGTCCCGCTCCGCCTCGAGGCGCAGGGTCGTGCCCGGCACGCCGCGGCAACGCATGAGGAACTCGTTGAACGGCATGAACCGGGTGTCCAGGCCATCCACGGCCACGATCCGGTCCCCGGGCAGCACGCCCTCGGTACGGGCCGGGCCGTGCCCGGCCACGGAGGTGATGCGCGGCCCCAGGCGCGTGGGCTCCACACCCACGCCGATCCCACCGAATCCCTCCCGGTCCAGGGGGAACAGCCGGTCGAGCTCGTCGCGCAGGACGAGCTCCACGCCCACCCCGGCCGGTGAGGGTTCGACCCGCATGGGCACGGTGAAGCCGTGGTCCGGGTGGCGGGCACGCACCCACACCGGCCGGCCGTCCAGGCCGACCAGCCGGAAGGTGCCGTCGTCGCGCACGGGCCGCATCGCGGGCCTCTCACGCCAGGACGCGTTGCCTCCGTCTTCGTCCTCGACGCCGGCCACGAACACCTCCGCGCCGGGCGCGGGGTCCCCGTCGGGCTTCAGCACCACACCGTGCACCTGGTGGCCCAGGTCCACGCGCAGTTCGACCTCGACGTCCTGCCCCGCGCCCAGGGCCACCTCCACCGGGCTGGACGCGTCGGCCAGGTCCACATCCACCTGGTACACCCCCGTGCCGAGCCCGTCGAAGGCGAACGCCCCATCGGCACCGGGCTGGGCCCGCTGCACCACGTGGGGCCGCCCCGCGTCCGAGCGCAGCCAGGGATAGGGGTACTCCGAGCGGGCCTCCTGGGGCACGGTCAGCAGCGCGACCGGGGTGTGGGCGAGGGGTTCTCCATCGTGCGCGCTGACGACCCGACCGCTGATGCGCCCGACAAGCTCGTCGGCCCGGATCGGAGCGATGCACACAGCCGGCAGGAGCACCAGGATCCAGGTCGTTCTCGGGAGGCCGGGGATCAGAAACGCCCCACCACGGCGAACCCACCGCCGCGGGCCACCGGGTCGGCGTAGGGGATGACCAGCACCTCGGCCGTGGCGTAGGCGTCACGCACCCGCTGGGAGCGATCCTCGCCGTCCTGGCGCAGCTTCAGCCCGCCGATCAGGGAGGCCGTGCCCCCGCCGATCAGGCCAATCGGCAGCATGATCCAGGCACGGTCGACGGTCTCGCCGGCCGCGTCCTCGAACAGGTCGTCTTGCTCGAAGGCCCAGATCAGGGCCACCATGATCAGCGATCCGAACATCACCTCCAGCCCGCCGGTCAGGGCCAGGGTGGTGCCGAAGGCGCTCATGGTGCGACCCTTCCAGTACCGCGGATCGTTGGCCACGGCGCGACGCAGCTTCTCGTCGCCGCGGGTGTTGCGGGTCAGCTGCCGCATCATCTCCGAGCCCACGGACCACAGCGGCCCGCCCACCTGCAGCCCGACCACGGTCAGGGCGATGCAGGGCACCCCCCAGGCGGCCCAGTGCTGGCGATACCCGTCGTCCCCGCTGCGGAACACGGCCAGGGCCACGTTGAAGCCGGTGACGAATGCCACGCCGCCGGCGATGGACAGCGCCACGCCCGTGTTGCGATGGCGCCGCGCGCGCTGCATCAGCAGGGGATCGGGGAACACCGCGGCCGGCTCCTCCTCGGCCACCGGCTCGGCGTCATCGGTCTGCGGCGACGGGTCGGGGCCCTCGGTCGCGGCCGCGGGCAACGCCCACAGCAGGGTCGCGGCGACGAGCAGCCACAGGCAGCGGTCGATACACCTCATGACAGGGAATGGTAGGCCGCGCACGGCCCGGCATCAAGCGAGCTCGGCGAGCCGGTCACGCACGCCGTCGACCACGGCCTGGTGGTCATCGGGCAGGGGTCGCTCGAACGACAGGTACTCGCCGCTGCGTGGGTGGTCGAAGCCGATGATACGCGCGTGCAGCAGCTGGCGCTGCACCGGCTCGAGCAGGCCCCGCAGCACCGGGTCGTCGGGCATGCGGCGGCTGGCGTGACCGCCGTACACCGGATCCCCCACCACGGGGTTGAGTCGCTCGGACATGTGCACCCGGATCTGGTGGGTGCGGCCGGTCTCCAGCACCAGCTCCACCCGCGCCACCGGTCCCAGCGGCGCCACCACCCGGTACAGGGTGACCGCGTGCTTGCCGTGCTGGGCGCGGCTGCTCATGCGCTTGCGGTCCGTGGGGTGGCGGCCGATCTCCGAGGCGATGCGGCCCTCGGAGGGCAGCGGCGTACCCCACACCAGCGCCTCGTAGCGGCGGGTGATGGTGTGGTCGTGGAACTGTTCGGCCAGGCCGTTGTGCGCCAGGTCGTTCTTGGCCACCACCAGCACCCCGGTGGTCAGCTTGTCCAGCCTGTGCACGATCCCGGGCCGTTCCACGCCGCCCACTCCGGAGAGGTCGTCGCAGTGGGCCAGCAAGGCGTTGACCAGGGTACCGCTGCGGTCGTGCTGGGTGGGGTGGACCACCATGCCCGCGGGCTTGTGCACCACCAGCAGGTCGCCGTCCTCGTACACGATGTCCAGGGGGATGACCTCGGCCACGACCTCCGACGGCGTCGGGTCCGGGATGACCACCACCACCTCCTGGCCACCCTGGACCCGCTGGGAGCGACGGCAGGACTCGCCGTCCACGACCACGCGCCCCTCGTCGATCAGGCGCTGCAGGCGACTACGGCTGAGGTCGGTGACGCGTGCGGAGAGGAACTGATCGAGGCGTCGCCCCGACTCGCGGTGGGCGACGGTGAGGACGCGCTCCTCAGCCACCGGCTGCGCACTTGTAGTGCTGCATGTACCCGTCGACCACCTCACCCGGCAGCTTCAGCAGGCGGGCGTACTGGTCGACGAAGCCCTTGAGGTAGATGGGCGCCGGCAGGTTCTCGTAGCAGTCCTGCTCGATGAAGCGCAGGTGCATGATCGAGATCTTGGTAACCTCGCAGATGGTCTCGAGGTCGATGCCGCGCTGCTCGCGCAGGCGCCTGAGGGCCTCCCCGCTCACGCCGAGGGAGCCCGACTCGCGGATCTCCGACAGCGACTCCGGGGTCAGCGGCGACAGCTGGATCGAGTCCTCGCGGGTACGCCGCTCCTGGGCCAGCGAGCGGGTCCAGGAGCGCAGCCGGGGCGAGGACGGGCTCGACTCCATGGACACGATCGAGTCCTCGGCGGATGGCTCATCGAGGCGCATGAACGGCACGGGATGGGCCGCCACGTCGGCGGGTTCGGGCTCACACACGGGCTCGGGCGCCGCAACCACGATCGGCTCGGGCTCGGGCTCGGGCTCGGCGCGGTGCTCGAACGGCAGCTCCAGGGAACGCTCCGCTGGCCGTGCAACCGGCACGGGCTCCGGGCCGTCCACCACGTGCTCCAGGCTGGCGTCGAACGCCTCCACGATCACCGGTGGGTCCGACGCACCGACGGGCTCGAGCTCGGGCTCGGGCGCGACCTCCTCGATCTCGGCGACCGAGCTGATGTCCTCGAACACGGCCTCGACCTCGGCCGAGACCACGGCCTGCATGCTGCCGGACAGGGGCGCCTCGTGCAGCTCGAGGCACGCCACGGACTCGATGTCGGACGGCTCGTCGTCCTCGACCTGCACCTCGGCCGAGACCACGCGGTGGCCGCCGGACGAGGGGTACATGCCGCTGGGGCCGACCAGCGCCTCGTCCACGAACTCCTCCAGGGGGACCAGCTCGCGGATGTCATGCACGTTGTCGAAGAACGAATCCGGATCGGCGGGAATCGGCGCGGCCACTTCGTCCGTCCGCAGGTACTTGTCGTAGGCACGACGACGGTCGCGGTTGGTCAGGATCCCGAACGCCTCGTCGATCTTGGCGCCGATCGCCTCGGTCTCCTCCGGGGAGTACAGCGAGTAGATGGCCATCGATTCGGGCTCGAAGGAGCGCCGGACCAGGCGGTAGGAACGCTTGACCTCGTCCTCGGTCGCGCTGGGGTCGACGTCGAGGATCTCGTAGTAATTCTGGCTGACGAACTTCACGGCTGCTGCTCTCTGCGTCTGCTACTTCAGTTCCCTGCGATCACGGTTTCCTTCTGCCGCGGGTCGTCCCGGTCCGCAGTCATGCGGTCCCGGCGTTCCACGCGCGCCACGCCCCGGGTCTTGTAGCCCAGGGGGATGCCCAGCTCCATGAGCAGCGCGTCGACCAGCTCGCGCAGGTCGTCCCCCAGCTTCGAGACCTGTCCCCAGGCACACAGGTCCCGGTTCTTGCGCATCGCGATCCAGACCTTGTCGTCGTACTGGATCGCGCCCACCGTGCGGAGGTCGCACCCGAACGTGCGGCGGGCCACCTGCTCGAGGCTGGTGGCCACCTCCAGGTCGGCGAGGCGCCTGACCTTGTTCAGCACCAGGTAGATGGGCCGACCGCGCAGGTCGTCCACCACCCGGTCGTACAGCTGCGGCATCCCCATCGCCTCGGCGCAGGCCTTGACGTCGGCCAGGCTGGAGACATTGCCGACCTCTCCGCGGGTGAGCGGGCCCTCGAGCTCGATCGAGGAGTTGAGGAAGGCCTCGATCGCGCGCTGGCGAACCAGCCCACCGAGGAACCGCCAGGTGTTCTCCACCCCCACGGCGTCGGGCAGCGTGACCAGCAGGGGCACGTCCGAGGCCAGAAACGGCTCGACCACGCCCGCGTCCTGCCCCGCGCCGAGGTCCATCACCAGGTGGTGACACGGCAGCCGGCGCATCAGCGTCAGCAGCTCGCGGCGGGCCTTGAGCGTGGGCGCGTCGCTGAACCCGGAGACGCCCGGGATCAGCCGCAGCCCGGTGCAGACCATGGGTAGCGCCGAGGGGGTGTCCGGACCGCGCCCCTCGGCCACGTCGACCACGCTGTAGTCCGAGGGTTGCCCGCCGAGCAGGGTCTGGAGGTTGCCCCCCTCCCAGTCCAGGTCGGCCAGCAGCACCTGCCAGCCCCGCTGGGCCAGGTCGGTGCCCAGGTAGGCCGCCAGCAGGCTCTTGCCGGTCCCACCGCGGGCACCGGCCACGGACCAGGTCAGCCCGTGCGCCCGAACGAGAGAAGCGGCCGAGACCGATGGATCTCGACCGCTTCCCGTTCGTGGTATGTCCAGCGTCCGTTTCAGCATCAACTTTATTCGCAGCAGGTTCAGCGTTCAGCTGTGGAAATAAGACCAAAAAGAGACCCTTTTCGTCAACCCTTTTCTTGCACAAAAAAACGAGAAATTCCGCCGGGCTACCATGGATTGCGCCAGATCTGCGCCAGGGCGGATTCCACGCGAGGGATCCCAGGGTGAAACCGGTTTCGTTTCGAACGGATCGAAAGGGTCTCGTAAGTGCGCGTACCCGAGGGGGTTTTTCGCTTCGCGCGCGAGGATCCGGCGTGGATCCGACGGTGGCTCCAGCGGGTGATCAGGCCTGGATCCGCGGTGGATCCGCGTACGATCTACTGCAGCCGCCCCCCCGGCAACGACTCCAGGAATGCCTTGCGACAGGCCGGGCACAGCAGGAAGGCGCGGCGCGCGAGCACCTGCTCCTCGAGTTCGCCCGCGAGCCCCTCGTTGGCCGCCTCCTGCACCGCCTCCAGCGCGGTCTCCAGATCGCCCTCGAGGTCGTCGGGGAACACCATCACCGGGTCGAAGTCCGCGGTCATGGTCAGCTCGACGATGTAGCGCAGCGAGCCGGCGGGCAGGCCCGTGCCACAGCTGGCGCAGCTCAGCCCGACAGGACCGGCCGGCCCGTCCTCGGACTCCTCGGTGGGTTCCTCTTCGGGGGCCGTCACGTCTTCGGTGTCGGTCACGTGGTCACCTCGGCGAGCACGGACGCGAGATCGTCGGCGTCGCCCGGTAGCAGGGTTCGGGGATCCAGCCACAGGCCGTCGTCGGCCACACGCACGATCACGGGCGGGTCTGCGCGACGCAGCCGCTCGGCCCAGCCACCGGCGCTGCCACCGGTCGGCACCAGCCGCACGGCGTGGCCGCTCAGGTCCACCTGGGCCATGGCGCCGCCGCCGGCCCGGCCCGTGGCCTCGACCACCTCCACGTCGAAGCGATCGTCCAGTCCGGGCACCCGGTCCAGCAGCCGGTCGCGAAGGTCCTCGGCCCCTGCGCGCGTGCTCGCGGGATCGGCCTGCACCATGCGGAAGGCGGGCACGCCGTCGAAGTCCCCATCGAGGTAGTGGCGGAGCGTGCCCTCCAGGGCTGCGTACGTCAGCTTGTCCACGCGCAGCACGCGCATCATCGGGTGGCGGGCCAGGGTGGCCACCAGGTCACGGCGGCCGACCACGATGCCGGCCTGGCAGCCGCCCAGCAGCTTGTCCCCGGAGAAGGTCACCAGGTCCACGCCCGCCTCGACCGCGTCGCGCACCACCGGCTCGTCCGGGAACCGGCCCGGCAGCAGCTGCCCGCTGCCCAGGTCCTCCACCACCGGCACCCCGCGCTCGCGGCCCAGCGCCACCAGCGGGCCACGCCCCACCTCGGCCACGAACCCCACCACGCGGAAGTTGCTGCGGTGCACCTTCATCATCAGCGCGGTGCGGTCGTCGATGGCGGTCTCGTAGTCGCGCAGGTGCGTGCGGTTGGTTGTGCCTACCTCGCGCAGGACCGCGCCGCTGGAGGCCATCACGTCCGGGATGCGAAAGGAGCCGCCGATCTCCACCAGCTCGCCGCGGGACACGATCGCCTCGCGGCCTTCGGCCAGCGCACGCAGCGCCAGGAAGACGGCCGCGGCGTTGTTGTTCACCACCAGCGCGGCCTCGGCGCCGGTCAGCCGCCGCAGCAGGCGCCCTACCGCCTCGCCCCGTCCACCGCGACGGCCGGTGTCGAGGTCGTACTCCACGTTGACGTAGCCGCCGGCCACGGCCTGGATGCGTGCCACCGCGCGCGGGGGCAGGGGCGAGCGCCCGAGGTTGGTGTGCACCACCACGCCGGTGGCGTTGATCACCCGGCGCAGGTGGTACCGCGCCAGCTGCTCGGCCCGCGGGCCGGCCGCGGCCGCGATCGCCTCGAGGGAGACCTCGGCCTCCTCGCCGGCGAGCAGCGCCTGCCGACGTTCGGCGAGCACGGCGCGCACCGCCTCCTTGACCGCCCAGGCGGGCCGCCGCGGCGTGAGAGCCAGCCCGGGGTGGGCCAGCACCTGGGCCACCTGGGGCAGGGTTCGCAGCAGGTCTTGTCGAGGGTCGCTCATGCTAGACTCCACCACGTGCAGACCGTCGCTCCGCTGATCACCGCTCTCATCAGCTTCTCGCTCGCGGTCTCGATGCTGATCCGCGACCGCCGCGACCGCGTGTTCCGCCGCTTCGCCATCTTCGCCACGATCGTCGCCGTGGTCTACCTCTGCATGTTCTTCTACGTGGAGACGCGAGACGCGTTCTGGCGCTACGGCTTCCTGCTCGCTGGCCCGTTCATCGCACCCACGTCGATCCAGGTCTATCACCTGCTGTTGAGGCGGTACAACCCGCCCACCGGGCCGCTGGTCAAGGCACTGTACGTGCTCGCCGTGGTCCAGGTGATCGTGGTGGCCGTGACCGCCCGCTCCTTCCTGTACGTCTTCGCGGTCGAGGGAGCCGTCGTGTTCGGCGGCATGACGCTGAACGTGTTCGTGCTGTGGCGCGCACGGCGCGGCGCCGAGGCTCCGGTGGAGCGGACCCGCCTCACCTGGCTGGCGTTGTTCGGCGCGGCCTCGGTGCTGCTGATGGCCGTGGAGCTGGTGGCCCAGTCGTGGAACCTGGACGCGGCCGCGCTGTACGGCATGAGCATCCCGTTCCCACCGGTGGGGACCCTGGCCGCGGCCGCCTACATCTACTTCCTGGGCCAGATCATCATCCTGTACCGGCTGCTGGACCTGCACGAGATGGTCGCGCGCATGGCCAACTTCGTGGTGATGTCCGTGCTGCTCGCCGCAGTCTACGCCGCGCTGGTGCTGTGGCCTGGCGGGGACACGTCGCTGCCGGACATGGTGGTCAACACGCTGATGGCGACCGCGGCGATGCTGATCCTGTACGTGCCGCTCAAGGAAGTCATCGACCGCTGGACCGCCCGCCTGTTCTTTCAGGAGCGCTACCAGCTGCAGCGCGCGGTGTCGCGCCTGCTGCGACGGCTGCCCGGCATCTTCGAGGTCGAGGCGCTGGTCGACGAGCTGCTCAGCTCACTGACCTCCACCTCCCGCGTGGAGGCCGCGTCGGTGTACCTGTGGAGCGACGAGGACCGCGCCTACCGCGCGGTGGCCCACCTGGGGGCGGACGCGCTGCCCGAGCTCCAGCTCGTGCCGGCCCGCCCCTTTGCCGAGGGCCTGCTGCGGCTGCGTGCGCCCCTGCAGCGGGCCGTGTTCCGGCGCAAGACCCAGCACGCCCAGCTGCTGCCCCCGCCCCGCTCCGATGCGGACGCTCGCGAGCGGGAGTGGCAGGCCGCCGCCCTGCACACCATGGAGGGCATGGGCGCGGACATCACACTGCCGTTCCTCTCCGGCCGCAGCGTGCTGGGCTGGCTCAACCTGCGCGGCGAGCGGGGCAACGTGGGCCTGGCCCGCGTGGAGATCGGCCTGCTCGGCGACGTGGTCGAGCGGGTGGCGGCCGGCATCGACGCCAGCCGCCAGTTCGAGCGGATGAAGGACCGCGACCGCCTCGCCACCCTGGGGGAGATGTCCGCCGGCCTGGCCCACGAGATCCGCAACCCCCTGGGCGCCATCAAGGGCGCGGCCCAGGTGATCGACGAGACCGGCGTGGCCCCGGACCAGCAGGAGTTCGTGCACATCATCGTGGAGGAGGTCGACCGCCTCAACGCGGTGGTCACCCAGTTCCTCGACTACGCGCGCCCGATGCAGCTGCACCGCCAGGACACCTCCATGGGCCCGGTGCTGCGCTCGCTGGTCCAGGCCCTGCAGGCCGAGGGGTTGCCTCCGAGCGTGGACCTCGAGCTGACCGTGGCCGAGGACGTGCCCCCCGTGCCGGTGGACCCGGAGAAGATCCGCGGGGTGCTGCTGAACCTGGTACGCAACGCGGTCGAGGCGCTGCCCGAGCGTGGCACGGTGTCCATCGACGCGCACTACGTCCGGGCCCTCCGGCGGGTCCGGCCGCTGGGCTCCACCCGTCACCAGCGTCGGGTGGGCGAGCTGGTCAACGCGCTGGAGGGCGCGCTCGAGCTCACCATCGCCGACGATGGCGTGGGCATCGCCCCCGAGGGCCTGACCCGGCTGTTCATCCCCTTCTACACGACCAAGGATCGGGGCAACGGCCTCGGCCTGCCCGTGTGCGAGCGCATCGTGCGCGAGCACGGCGGCGAGCTCGAGGTGCAGTCCACCGAGGGCCAGGGCACCCGCTTCACGCTGCGGCTGCCGATGAATCCCGAGACCCCGGAGCAGGCGGCCTCCATGAGCCTGCTGGCCGCGGACGAGTGACGCCAGACTCGCGGCCGGACCGACAACCGCGGTATCCTTGGGAGAGCTGACCGCGGAGGAATGGCGCCTTGCAGATCAAACCGTCGGTGATCGCCCGTAACGAACCCACGATGGAGCTGTTCCGCTCCATCCAGGCCACGTACCGCGCGCTGCGCGCCCGCAGCGACGGCTACATCGAGTCCTACGACCTGACCCGGCCACAGTTCGAGGTGATCGCCGCCCTGGGCAACACCTCCGGCCTGACCCTCAAGGAGCTCTCCCGCCGCCTGCCCGTGACCAAGGGCACGCTCACCGGCGTGATCAACCGGCTCGAGGATCGCGGCCTTGTGCGCCGCATGGCGTCGGACTCGGACCGCCGCTCCACCGTGGCCTCCCTCACTGGCGAGGGCGAGGAGCTCTACGAGGAGGTCTTCACCGGCCACGTCGCCTACCTCAAGAAGTTCCTCGCCGTCCTCGACGACCACGACCGCGAGGCGCTGACGCGGCTGATGATGCGGATCCAGGCCTCGGCGATGTAGGGATGGAGTGAAGCGAGCGCAGCGAGCGGAGCGACGACCTATTTCTTCAGCACGTTGAACTTGACGATGGCCCACACGGCCTGCACGCCGTCGCGGAAGCCGATCTTCTTGCCCTCGTCGTAGTCGCGGCCCGAGTAGGAGATGCCCACCTCGTAGATGCGCCAGCGCCCCTGGGCCACCCTCGCGGTCAGCTCCGGCTCGATGTCGAAGCGGTCCGCGGTCAGCGCGATGGAGTCCAGCACCTCGCGGCGGAAGACCTTGTAGCAGGTCTCCATGTCCGTGAGGTTGAGGTCGGTGAACACGTTGGACATGGTCGTGAGCACCCGGTTGCCGATCATGTGCCAGAAGAACAGCACCCGGTGCTCCTCGCTGCCCACGAACCGCGAGCCGAACACCACGTCCGCGCGGCCGTCGAGGATGGGTCGTAGCAGCCGCTCGTAGTCGCCGGGGTCGTACTCCAGGTCCGCGTCCTGCACCACCACGATGTCGCCGCTGGCCCGGGCGAAGCCGGTGCGCAGGGCCGCGCCCTTGCCCCGGTTGCGGTCGTGCAGCTCCACGTGGATGGTCACGTCCGGGTGCGCGGCCACGATCCCGGGGTACAGCTCTCGGGTCCCGTCCCGCGAGCCGTCGTCGACCAGCACCAGCTCCTTGGCCAGGCCCACGTCGGCCGACACCACACGGCGCACGATCTCCTCGACCGTGGTGCGCTCGTCGTACACGGGGATCACGATCGACAGGGTGGTGGGTTCGGCCATCGATAAGGGTGTACCTCAGCGGGCGCGGAGGCTCAACCGTCGTCGGGCTCGCGACCTCGATCCCCGTGGGGCTCACCCCGGCGCACGATGGCCGGTAGACTCAGCGCCACCACGGCCGCGTCCAGCACCAGGGAGGCGTGCTGCACGTAGTACAGGTCCCGCTCCACGCGGTCCTCCCAGTCGCGGGGCCCGCCGGGCGCCACCGCTGCCCAGCCGGTCAGGCCCGGCTTGACCGACCGCCGCAGCGCCTGCGAGCCGTTGAGCTGGGCGTCGTGTTCCGGGATCAGCGGCCGCGGGCCGACCAGGCTCATCTCGCCGCCGAGCACGTTGACCAGCTGTGGCAGCTCGTCGATCGCCCAGCGCCGGATGAAGCGTCCCACGCGGGTCACGCGCGATGCCTCGTCCCCGCCGGATGGACCGTCGCCCCGACGGGGCGCGCCTGGCGAGGAACCGGCCGGCAGCATCGAGCGGAACTTGTGGATGGTGAACGACTGGCCGTCCTTGCCGATCCGGCGCTGGTGGAACAGCACCGGCCGACCGCTCTCCGCCACGATGGCCGCGGCCGTCACCCCGGCGAGGGGGGCGATCACGACCAGGCCGGCGGCCGCGGCGGCCACGTCCACGGCCCGCTTGATCCGATCACGCGCCATGGTCCCCTCCGATCCAGCTCACCGTCGACGCCAGCCCCTCGGCCAGTGACGTGCACGCCTCGAAGCCCAGGCGGTCGCGGCTGCGCGCCGTGCACGCCACCGAGCTGCGCACGTCGCCCTCCCGTCTTGGTGCGTGAGCCACCGCCACCGACCGCGAGAAGTGGGCCTCCAGGGCCCGCAACAGGTCCAGCAAGCTGGTCTCCACGCCGGTCCCCACGTTGAACACCTGCCCCGAGATCCCCTCGACCTCACCCGCCGCCAGGGTGGCGCGCACCACGTCGCCCACGTGGCAGAAATCCCGGGTCTGGCGGCCATCGCCGTACACGGTCACGCCCGCGCCCTGCGCGAACGCCCGCGCGAAGCGGGGGATCGCGGTCGCGTAGCGGCCGGACGGATCCTGACGCGGCCCGTACACGTTGAAGTAGCGCAGCACCACGACCTCGACCGCGCCCGCGTCCGCGCATGCCAGCGCCAGCTGCTCGGCCTCGAGCTTGGACGCAGCATAGGGGGAGCCGGGCCGCATGGGGTGGTCTTCGGTCAGCGGCAGGGTCTCCGGATGGCCGTACAGCGCACACGAGGACGCCAGCACGACCCGTCGCACGCCCGCGCGCTCCGCGACCTCCAGCACACGCGCCGTCCCGCCCGCGTTGACCTCGCTGGTCCACGCCGGCTCGTCGAGGGATCGTGGCGGCGAGGCCACCGCGGCGAGGTGGTACACCACGTCCACACCGGCCACGGCGCGAGCCAGGGCATCGTCGTCCGTGACCGATCCGACCTGCAGCTCGCAGTCCTGTCCCTCGAGGTTGGCACGCCGCCCGCTGGACAGGTCGTCGAGCACGCGTACGCGTGTACCCCGCACCGGCAGCGCGCGCACCAGGTGCGAGCCGATGAAGCCCGCACCTCCGGTCACCAGCGCGGTCGCCATGGGGGATCCTCGTGTCACGTCCCGGGATCTAACCCGGATCGAGGGCAAGGGGAAAGCGTAGCTTCATCTCCCCCAAACGCCTTGCGAGCCGTTCTACGAAGCGCTAGGGTCACCCGACTTGGGAGGTAGAGCACGATGAAGGTGATGGTACTCGGCGGCGACGGCTTCTGTGGCTGGCCCACCAGTCTGCATCTGTCCAACCTCGGCCACGACGTGATCATCGTGGACAACCTCAGCCGGCGGAACATCGACAACGAGCTCGAGGTGGCGTCCCTCACGCCCATCGCGCCCATCGGCATGCGCCTGGACGTGTGGCGCGACGTCAGCGGCCACGTCATCCGCTTCGTCAACCTCGACGTGGCCCGGGACTACGACCGCTACTACCAGCTGATCGTGCACGAGCGCCCCGACGCGATCGTGCACTTCGCCGAGCAGCGCGCCGCGCCCTACTCCATGAAGAGCCCGTGGCACAAGCGCTACACGGTGGACAACAACCTCAACGCCACCCACAACACCCTGTGCGCCATCGTGCAGTCGGGCCTCGACATCCACCTGGCCCACCTCGGCACCATGGGCGTGTACGGCTACGGCACGGCCGGCATGAAGATCCCGGAGGGCTACTTGCCGGTGGAGGTGGTGACGGACAGCGGCGACCGGGTCCGCCAGGAGATCCTGTACCCGGCCAACCCGGGCAGCGTCTACCACATGACCAAGACGCAGGATCAGCTGTTCTTCCTGTACTACGCCCGCAACGACCTGGTGCGCATCACCGACCTGCACCAGGGCATCGTGTGGGGCACCAACATCACCGAGAGCATGGCCGACGAGCGGCTGATCAACCGCTTCGACTACGACGGCGACTACGGCACGGTGCTCAACCGCTTCCTGATGCAGGCCGCGGTCGGCTACCCGCTGACCGTGCACGGCACCGGCGGCCAGACCCGCGCGTTCATCCACATCCAGGACACGGTGCGCTGCATCCAGCTGGCCCTGGAGAACCCGCCGGCTCGCGGTGAGCGGGTCCAGATCCTCAACCAGACCACCGAGACCCACCGCGTTCGCGACCTCGCCTCCATGGTCTCGGAGATGACCGGCGCCGAGGTGGCGTTCGTGCCCAACCCGCGCAACGAGGACGCCGAGAACGAGCTGCACGTGAAGAACGAGATGTTCCTCGACCTGGGGCTGAACCCGACCACCCTGTCGGCCGGCCTGATGGAGGAGGTCAAGGAGATCGCCGAGAAGTACGCGCACCGCGCGGACCACTCGAAGATCCCGTGCACGTCGACGTGGACCCGCGCCCAGGACCCGGGCATCCCCACGGGCGACGGCGAGAGCTAGCCGCCCGCGAGCACCCCCACGATCCGCTCCGCGCACCGACCGTCGCCGTACAGGGGTTGCCCCCAGCGGTCGCTGTCGCCCTCGGCATCGAACGCGGCCACGGCCGCGACGATCGCGTCGCTGTCCGCCCCCACCACCCGGTTGCCGCCCACGTCCACCGTCTCCACCCACTCGGTCTCGTCCCGCAGGGTCACGCACGGCACGTCGAACCAGTAGGCCTCCTTCTGCACGCCGCCGGAATCGGTGAGGATGGTGCGCGCCGAGCGCTCCAGCATCAGCATGTCCAGGTAGGGCACCGGGTCGACCACGCGCACGGTGTCGCCGAACCCGCGGCCATGGCCGGCCAGCACCTTGCGCGTGCGCGGGTGAAGGGGCAGCACGATCGGCCCGGTGATGCGATCGAAGGCGTGCAGGATCCCGTCGAGGCGGGCCGGGTCGTCGGTGTTCTCGGCGCGGTGCACCGTGGCCAGCCGGTAACCGCCGGGCTCCAGGCCGAGCTCGTCCAGCACCGCGCTCCCCTCCTGGGCCAGCGCGGCGTTGAACAGCACCGAGTCGTACATCACGTCGCCCACCTGGTGGATGCCCTCGGTGATCCCCTCCCGGGCCAGGTTGGCCACGGCCACGTCCGTCGGGCAGAACAGCACCGTGGAGATCACGTCGGTCAGCACCCGGTTGATCTCCTCGGGCATGCGGCGGTTGTACGAGCGCAGGCCGGCCTCCACGTGCGCGATCGGCACGTGCAGCTTGGCCGCGGCCAGGGCGGCGGCCAGGGTGGAGTTGGTGTCCCCGTACGTGAGCACCCAGTCCGGCTGCAGGTCGACGAGCACGCCCTCGATGCGCTCCATCATCGCGCCGGTCATCTCGCCGTGCCGGCCCGCGCGCACGCCCAGGTCCATGGCGGGCCGCGGGATGTGCAGCTGCTCGAAGAACACCCGCGACATGTTGTCGTCGTAGTGCTGGCCCGTGTGCACGATCGTCTCCTCGATCGGCGCGTCGAGCGTGGCTCGGTTGTGGGTGGCGATGGCGCGGCTGATGGCCGCGGCCTTGACGAACTGGGGGCGGGCGCCCACCACCGTGACGATCGTGAGCGGTCGGGTGCGGCTCACTGGCCGAAGAACCCCTTGACCGCGGCCGCCACGTACTCGATCTGCTCGACGGTCATCTCCGGGTACACCGGCAGCGCCAGGGTCGTGTCCGCGGCCTGCTCGCTGTGGGGGAAATCACCCCGGCTGTGGCCCAGCCCGGTGAAGCAGTCCTGCTCGTGCAGGCTCTTGGGGTAGTAGATGGCGCAGCCGATGCCCGCCTCCTGCACCGCCTTCATCACCGCGTCCCGCTGCGGCACCCGGATCACGTACTGGTTGTAGATCGACGCGTTGCCCTCGGCCACCACCGGGGTCACGACCTCCTCCACACCGGCGAACAGCGCGTTGTAGCGGGCAGCGTTGGCCCGCCGGCCCTCGTGCCAGCTGTCGAGGTGGGGCAGCTTGATCAGCAGCGCGGCCGCCTGCAGCGTGTCCAGCCGGAAGTTGCCGCCCACCCACTTGTGGAAGTACTTGGGCTTGGCGCCGTGGTTGCGGCACTGCCGCAGCCGGTCCACCAGGGCCTCGTCCTGGGCGGTGACCACACCGCCGTCGCCCATGCCGCCGAGGTTCTTGCTGGGGAAGAAGCTGAAGCAGCCGATGGTGCCCAGGGAGCCAGCCTGCCGGCCGTCGTGGGTGGCGCCGATGGCCTGCGCGCCGTCCTCGATCACGGCCAGGTCGTGGCGGCCGGCGATGGCATTGATCGCGTCCATGTCCGCCATCTGGCCGAACAGGTGCACCGGCATGATGGCCCGGGTGCGGTCCGTGACCGCCGCCTCGATCTGCGCCACGTCGATGTTGAACGTCTGCGGCTCGATGTCCACGAACACCGGCCTGGCGCCCACGCGCCAGATGGCGCCAGCCGTGGCGAAGAAGGTGTACGGGGTGGTGATCACCTCGTCGCCCTCGCCGATGCCCAGGGTCATCAGCGCGCACACCAGCGCGTCCGTGCCGCTGGACACACCCACCGCACCGGCGCAGGTGGTGTACTCGGCGATGGCCGCCTCGAGCTCGCCCACGGCCGGGCCGTTGATGTAGCGCTGGCTGTCCACCACCCCGGTGATGGCCGTCAGCAGTTCGTCCCGCAGCGGCTCGTACTGCGCCTTCAGATCCAGCATCGGTACCTTCATCGTCGTTCCCTTCCCCTGCGGCGCGCGCCGCAGCGGTTCACCTCGCGTCCTTGAACTCGTCGTACGTGCGGTGCCCCTCGGCCAGCTCCGCGGGCAGCGGGGCCTCCTCGTCCAGGTCGAGGCAGCGCAGCACTCCGGGCTCGACCTCCTGGTAGCGGAAGCCGCTCTCCGGGCAGACCATCACGCCGTCGGCGTCCGGGTCCTCCAGGCGGTGGCCGTGGCGGCTCATCCACCCCTGCTGACGGCCGGGCACGCCCACCATCAGCGCGTAGTCGGGCACGTCCTTCGCCACCAGGGTCCCGGCCGCGATGAACGCGTAGCGGCCGACCTCGATCCCGCACACGATGGTCGCGTTGGCGCCCACGGTGACGCCGCGGCGCAGCAGGGTCTCCTCGTACAGGCTGCGCCGCACCACCTGGCTGCGGGGGTTGGTCACGTTGGTCAGCACGCAGGACGGGCCGAGGAACACGTCGTCCTCGACCACCGTGCCGGTGTAGACGGCCACGTTGTTCTGGATCTTGACGTTGTCGCCGATGACCACGTCGTTTCCGATCATCACGTTCTGGCCCAGGATGCAACCCGATCCGAGGGTGGCGCCGGACAGCACGTGGGCGAAGTGCCACACCTTGGTGCCGTCGCCCAGGGTCACGTTGGCGTCGACGTAGGCACTCTCGTGCACGAAGGGGTCGGCCATGGTCGGTCCTCTCAGATGGCGACCGGCGCGCCACCGTTGGCCAGCGACTCGCTGCCGGCCTCGAGCACGCGCACCACGCGCACGCCGTCCGCGCCGTTGGAGCGCGGCTCGGTGTCGTCGGCGATGGCGTCGAGGAAGTGCTGGCACTCGGTGCGCAGCGGCTCCCCCGCCGGGATCTTGGGGATCCAGATGTCGCCGATGCGCAGGCTGATCGCCTCGTGGAAGGAGTCCACGCTCGGCACCACCGCGCCCTTGTCGTACACCCGGATCTTCTCGGCGGCCTTCATGTCGTCGAAGACCACCATCTTCTTCTTGCCCACCAGGGTCACCCGCCGGATCTTGTGCGGATCGAGCCATGACACGTGGATGTTGGCCATGCGGCCATCGGCGAACTTCAGGTTGGCGAAGACCACGTCCTCGATGCCGCGCTGCAGGTAGTCGTGGCCCGAGGCAGACACGCTGACCGGTTCGGCGTCGAACAGGTAGCAGGCCACGGAGATGTCGTGCGGGGCCAGCGACCACCAGGCATTCTCGTCGGGCCGCACGATCCCCAGGTTCAGCCGCTGGAACACCATGTACAGCGGATCGCCGACGTCGCCGCTGGCGAGCATCTGCTTCATCGTGTCGATGGCAGGGTGGTACTCCAGCAGGTGGCCGACCATCAGCTTCAGGCCACGGTCGCGGGCCAGGTCGTCGAGCGCCACTGCGTGCTCGGCCGACAGGGCCAGTGGCTTCTCGATGAACACGTGCTTGCCCGCCTCGAGCGCGGCCCGGCCCACCTCGTAGTGCCCCGGCGCGATCACGGCGATCACCACCGCGTCCACGGCCGCGTCGGACAGCACGGTCTGCATGTCCTCGGTCACCTCGACGCCGGGGTACAGGCCGCGCATCCGCTCGCAGATGCGCGGATCCCGGTCGCACACGTAGCGCAGGTCCGCGCCCGGCAGCGCGTCGAAGTTGCGCACCAGGTTCTTGCCCCAGTGGCCAGCACCGATCACCGCGATTCCAGTCATCTTTCACTCCTCGCGAACACCCCCTGGAACCGAGAACGAACCGGGGGGGAAACAGCAGGACGCGCGCATTGTAGGGGGGGGATCCCGCGGCGTAAAGCGGGCTAGCGAACGTAGTAGGCGATGCTCGTGGCGCCGGGTGCCCCGCTGGCGATCGTGTCGACGTCACCGCTGCACACGTCGTCGGTGACGTTGCCGTCCATGTCCGCGGTGCTGTTGGCGAAGGTCACCATCGGCGACGGCGGATCCCAGCTCACGCCATAGGTCGGGCACAGGGAGCAGCAGTTGTCGTGGAACCAGGGCACGGCGTCCCGGTTGGTCACGCAGATGGTGGAGTCGCCGCTATCGGTCGTGGAGAACCCGTCGCTGGCGAACAGGGTCGCCGGCTGGGACACGCCGCTGATCTCGCCCGGGCCGCTCGCGGGGAAGCTCAGCACGCCGCCGGTGGCCTTGTACCACAGCGGGTCGCACGAGCCGCCTGCCTCCAGGCGCAGGTAGACCTCGAACAGGTGCTCGTGCTGGTCGTCCACCGAGGCCCACAGCTTGCCGGCCATGCGGTACTCGGCGTTCCACGAGCCGCTGGTGAGGGCGTAGAAGTCATCGTAGTCGGTGATCAGCGCCTGGGTCTCGTCCCAGTCGTCCGTGGTGCGCATCAGCAGGGTCCAGCCACCGCCGTCCTTGCTCATCTGGCACTTGGTCTCGATCGGATCCTCGCCGCCGCTGCCGTCCGGGTCGATGGTGTAGGCGCCGGTGGCCGCGCTCGCGTCCGCGGCCTGGACCTCCAGGCAGCTCGCGCACCCCTCGGCCAAGTCGCCGTCACAGTCCCAGTCCGTGTCGTCACAGGCCTCGTCCGCGCCCGGATGCACGTCCTCGTCGCCGTCGTTGCAGTCCCCGTCCGCCTCGGTGTAGCCGTCCCCGTCCGCGTCGTCGGTGTTGGTGTCGTCGTCGTCGTCGTCGGCCGTGTGGGTGTC
>CAZXHG010000169.1:1630-22563 GCA_964639985.1 uncultured Rickettsiales bacterium | reverse complement strand
CATGGAGAGCTGCCTCAAATGTCAACTACAAGTGTAGGGATTTGATCGGTCCCCACCGACGTGCCCACGAATATACCACCTTCAGTCGTCTGGCACCTCTCGGAGGGAGAGGCGATCCCCGATCTCGGTAGGACCGAGTCCACCCGGAGGGAGTTCCACGGTCCAGTACGCACCGGGGCAGGGATGGGTCTTGCGCCTTGGCTGGTTCGCGTGCAGCTGCTTGAGTACCTCGCCGTCCTTGCGAGCGAAGCACACGTCGATGGTGTAGCCCATGAAGAAGGTGTGGATCTCGTTGCAGGGGGCGAGGACGAGGCCGCCGCCGGGCTCGGGGCAGGGGCGGCCGAGCAGACCGCGCATGCGCAGCAGGGCGGTGTCGGCGAGCATCGCGGACTCGGCGAGTGTGAGATCGCGTGTGAGGTTGATGACGCGGACGGACTTCATCCCTTCACCACCGCCAGGGGGACCAGGCGTGCGACCGGGCGGGCGAGGCCGGCGCGGTCGACGACGTCCACGACCTGCTCGACGTCCTTGTAGGCGTCGGGCATCTCCTCGGCGAGGGTGGTTCGGCCGGCGGCGCGGACCTGGACTCCGAGGGCGGCGAGTTCTCCGGCCAGGTCGCGGCCGCGCGCGACCTTCTTGGCCTTGCTGCGGCTGAGCAGGCGGCCGGCGCCGTGGCAGGTGGAGCCGAAGCTGCGCTCCATGGCGCCAGGGCGACCCACGAGCACGTAGGAGCAGCGTCCCATGTCGCCGGGGACGAGCACGGGCTGGCCGACCTTACGGTACTCGCGTGGGACCTCGGGGTGGCCCGGGGGGAACGCGCGGGTGGCGCCCTTGCGGTGCACGCACAGGTCGCGGGTCTCACCGGAGACCTCGTGGCGCTCGATCTTGGCGATGTTGTGGGCCACGTCGTACACGGTGCGCAGGCCCATCCGGGCGGGGGGCTCGCCGAGCACGCGCTGCATGGCCTTGGCCACGTGGCCGGCGATCACCTGTCGGTTGGCGAAGGCGAAGTTGGCGGCGCCGGCCATGGCCGCGAGGTACTGCTCGCCCTCGGCGCTGGTCACGGGGGCGCAGCAGAGCTGGCGGTCGGGCAGGTCGATGCCGTGACGCCGGGAGGCCTTGATCATGGCGCGTATCGAGTCCGTGGCCACCTGGTGCCCCAGGCCGCGGCTGCCGGTGTGGATCGACACGGTGATGGCGCCCTCGTCCAGGGCCAGGGCACGGGCGGCAGGCTCGTCCAGGATCCGGTCGATCCGGCCCACCTCCACGAAGTGGTTGCCGGACCCGAGGGTTCCCAGCTGGATCCGGCCCCGGTCGCGGGCGCGCTGGGAGATGGCGTCCGGATCCGCGTCCGGGATCCGACCACGGGCCTCGATGCGGTCCACGTCCGAGGTGAGGCCGAAGCCTCGCTTCGCAGCGAAGCGCGCGCCGTCGACCAGGACGCGGTCCAGCTCGCGGCGATCGAGGCTCACGCCGCCGGCGCGGGAGCCGAGCCCGGCCGGGACCGTGGTGGCCAGCGCGTACAGCAGGCGCTCGATGTGCTCGCGCACGTCCTCGAGCTGCAGATCCGTGCGCAGCAGGCGCACGCCGCAGTTGATGTCGTAGCCCACGCCGCCGGGGCTGACCACGCCGTCGTCGAGGTCGAAGGCGGCCACGCCGCCGATGGGGAAGCCGTAGCCGCCGTGTATGTCGGGCATGGCCAGGGCCTGACCGACGATGCCGGGCAGGGTGGCCACGTTGACCAGCTGCTGCAGGCACTGGTCGCCGCTGATGGCGTCCACCAGCGGCTGCGAGGCGTAGACCACGGCGTCGGTGTTCATGCGCCCGTGACGGCGGATGCGCCAGCGGGTGTCGTCCAGTCGTTCCAGATGCATGGCGTCGTGCTTTCGCAGCGTTTGTCGTGCCCGGCCAAGTATCCAACCGATCGCGTGGCCGGTCCACAAGTTGCAGTACGATGGGGGCATGGCACGCCTCACCCCACGCTGCTGGCCCGCGATGGTGCTGCTGGCCCTGTGCGGATGCGACCGCGACGACGGCCACGCGCCCGTGGCGGATGTCGAGGTCGAGATGCACGATGCGGTGGCCACGATACTGGTGGTGCGCTGGCAGCAGGTGCAGGATGCGGACGCGGCGTGGCTGGAATTCGGCTTGGCGGACGAGGCCTGGCTGGCGTCACCGCCTGCACCCCGATCAGCGGGTTCGCACGAGGAACTGATCCTGGGCGTGCCAGCCGCCTCGACGATTCACATCCGCATCGTCAACGAGGCCGACGGCGAGCGACTGGAATCCGAGCAGACCTGGACCGCCACGACCGGCGCGCTGCCCGTGGCCGCCCTCGAGCCGTCGATCAGCAGCCATGATCCGGGTCTCGCCGACCTGGCTCCGTGGCTCCTGGGCAGCGTCGAGCTGGCGGACGGCGAGCACTTCGAGGGGCCGTTCTGGACCTGGATCGTCGACCGCCAGGGCAGGGTGGTGTGGTACCACGGCACGCCCGACGACCGTTCCACGACGTTTGCGCGCGTCTCCCGGGACGGTACGCACGTGGTGATGGACCAGGGCACGCTGTTCACCTTCGATCCCGAAGCCGTTCCACGGCTGCAGCGCCTCGACCTCGCCCACGGGAGGGAGGAGACGTTGGAGGTGCCGGGCATGGCGTTCGCCTGGGACACGACCGACGACGGCGCCGTGCTGTTCGACGACACCGACGCCGAGGGGGACGCCCGGCTCGGCGAGCAGCTGCCGGACGGCACCCGGCGCACGGTGTTCGACTGCGTGCCGTGGATGGGAGACGCCTGCGTCGACCCGTGGTGCTGTACGCCCAACGCGATCGTCTGGGTCCCGGCCACGGACACGGTGCTGTACTCGATGTGGAGCACCGATACGGTGCTGGAGATCGACCGCGACAGCGGCGAGGTGGTGCGCCAGTTCGGCACGCTGGAGGGCAGCTGGGCGTTCGACCCGCCCGAGGCCGCGTTCGACCTGCAGCACTACCCGCACTACACCGCCGACGGCACGCTGCTGGTGTCCACCCACATCCCGGACGAGTGGTACGTGCAGAAGGTACGCGAGTTCGCCCTCGACGACGAGGGCGAGATCCTCGTGGAGGTCTGGTCCTACGGAGACGCCGACGACCCGTTCGCCGACCTGCACGGCGAGGCGATCCGCATGCCCGGCGGCAACACGCTGATCAACTACGGTACCGAAGGCATGCTGAGGGAGGTGACACCCTCGGGGGAGACCGCGTGGGAAGCGTCCTGGCCAGGCGCGACCATGATCGGCCACATCACGCCGGTCGACGACCTGTACGCACTCACCGTGAGGTGACGGAATTCAGAGATCGACGAGGATGCGGGCGAACCAGCCGCCGTCCGCGGTCCGTTCGACCACGGCGCCGTGATAGGTCACGGCCTTGATCCCGGTCTCGTGCGGGTGTCGTGCGGGGTCCAGCGCCTCGCCCGAGGCGCGGAAACCCAGGCGTACATCTTCGTCGGTCGCGTGCACGTCGACGCGGTCGATCCTCGGCAGCAGCAGGCCGTCGACCTCGAAGCGGTACAGCAGCTCCGCCAGGGAGTCGACCAGGGCCGCGACGTGGTCCACGGACTCGATCTCGACCTCGACCGAGGTGACCTCACGTACTGCGTCGGGATCGGTCATCACGCCGATCAGGGCGCGGGCGCAGCCGTCCCAGAGGGACGGCAGGTCGGGGGCGTGGACCTCGAAGCCGACGTCCGCGTCGTGGTCCAGGTAGTGGATCGCCGTCATCGGGGGGGGGCTGGGGTCGGGCTCAGGTCCCGGCGAGGTAGTCGTCGGCGTAGTCGATCTGCTCGGCGGTCAGCGTGTCGATGGCCTTGCCCATCGTGCTCAGCTTGATCCCGGCGAGCTCCTGGTCCTGCTCCTCGGGAACGTCGTAGACGTCGGCGTCCCACTCGCGGCCTTCCTGGTTCATCCGGATGAGGCCGAGGAACTGGTTGGCGAAGGACATGTCCATCACCTCCGAGGGGTGCCCCTCGGCGGCGGCGAGGTTGACCAGCCGGCCCTGCGCGAGCACGTAGATCTTGCGGCCGTCCTTGAGGGTGTACTCCTCGCAGCTGTGCCGGATGGTGCGCTTGGACGCGGTGAGCGCCTCGAGCTCCTCGATGTTGATCTCGCAGTCGTAGTGGCCGGTGTTGCAGACGATCGCGCCGTCCTTCATCACCTCGAAGTGACGGCCCCGGATGATGTCCTTCATGCCCGTGGCGGTGATGAAGATGTCGCCCACGGCGGCGGCCTCGTCCATCGGCATCACGTCGTGGCCCTCCAGGATCGCCTTGAGCGCCTGGGTCGGCTTGACCTCGGTGCAGACCGTGTGCGCGCCCATGCCGGAAGCCCGCAGGGCGCAGCCCTTGCCGCAGTGGCCGTAGCCCGCGGTGACGAACACCTTGCCAGCGAGCAGCACCGAGGTGGCCCGCAGGATACCGTCGATGGACGACTGGCCCGTGCCGTAGACGTTGTCGAAGTCCCACTTGGTCTCGGCGTCGTTGACCGCCAGCACCGGGTACAGCAACTTGCCCGCGCGCGCCATGGCCCGCAGACGATGCACGCCGGTCGTGGTCTCCTCGGTGCCGCCGATGATCTTCGCGGCCAGCTCCGGGAACCGGGTGTGGATGGTCATGATCAGGTCGGCGCCGTCGTCCAGCGACAGGGTCGGCTCGAAGTCCAGGGTGCGGTCGATGGCCCAGTAGAACTCGTCCACGGACATGCCGTGCCAGGCAAACACGGAGATGCCGTTGGCAGCCAGCGCCGCCGCGATGTCGTCGCTCGTGGACAGCGGATTGCAGCCCGACCAGGAGACCTCGGCGCCCGCCGCGCGGATGGTCTCGACCAGCACGGCCGTCTCCTTGGTCACGTGCAGGCAGCCGGCGACCTTCATGCCCTCGAGGGGCTGCTCCACGCTGTACTTCTCGCGCAACGCGGCCAGCACGGGCATCCGGGACTCGGCCCACTCGATCTTCATCCGGCCGGCGTCCGCCAGCGCGATGTCCTTCACCTTGTAGTCCATGTCGACTCTCCAGATAGAGCTGTGGGAACGGAAGTGGCGAAGGATGACCGGCTGCTGGCAGGGTGTCAACCGCCGAGGACGATATCCGACAGCTCGTCCCCGGAGGCGTGCAGGATGACGCCGCCGACGTACTCCTCGTGGGCCTCATGCCACACGTGGAGGGCGTAGTTGCCCGGCGGGATGCCCCCGATCCGGAACGCACCGTCGGGCCCGGTGATCGCGGCGTAGGGATGGTCCGACACCAGGATCCAGGCCCGGGACGCAGGGTGGCTCTCGTCTCGCAGCAGCACCAGTCCAGCGGTGCGCAGCCGGCGGGCCGGCGCGTCTTCCCCGCTGCCGGTCTCCAGGGTGCCGAGATCCCGGTGCCCGGGCCAGCCGATGAGCTGTAGCGTGTGCGGCGCCTCGTCGCCGCTCGTGGCCGTGAGCCGCGAACCGAGGCCGGCGAGCTGCAGGCGAGGGGAGAGGGTACACCCCCGCGCATCCACGATCGGGGGCTCGAATGCCAGCGCGTGGCCCGCGTCCACCCCCTCGAGCCACACCACCGCGCCGGCCAGCGGGCCGGCTGGGTAGGTGTGAGGCAGGCCAGGTCCCTCGCACGCCGGATCCGGGGGGTGGTCGAAGGCCCGGGCCACCCCCTCGACCGCGGCGGAGATGGTGCCCCGCAGCGCGGCCGGGTCGTCCACCTCGCGCTCCTCGTAGATCTCCGGCGTCAGC
This sequence comes from uncultured Rickettsiales bacterium, assembly GCA_964639985.1. Taxonomy (GTDB): domain Bacteria; phylum Myxococcota_A; class UBA796; order UBA9615; family CAYRNR01; genus CAZXHG01. The sequence continues at coordinate 16,811 of CAZXHG010000169.1, read as the reverse complement.
GGACGGGGCCAGTGGTGCGGCGTGGTCCTGGCGGGAGCGGCCGCGGACCCGGCCACCTCGTCGGCGGCGGGTTCGGGCGTGGCGGGTTCGGATGGGGTGGCCTCGCCGGCGGGCTCGTCACCGCCACCGCAACCGGACAGACCGGGCAGAAGCAACGCGACCGCGAGGGCGGCCGCGGCGGAGGTGGTCGCTCTCACAGCTCGTCGAGGTCCTCGGGGAGGATGTCCTCGAAGCCCTTCATGTCCTCGTCGGGCCTGGACATGCTGGCGTCGGCCTTGGTCACGATCCCGGCAGCCAGGTCCTTGAGCACCTTGCGCGATCGCGCCAGCCGCTCCTGGGCTCCCGAACCGCCCGGATCCAGCTCCAGCACACGCTCGAAGCACTCCTTGGCCTTGGGGATGTCGGGCTTGAACAGCTCCATCTCGCCCTGCTTGTGGAACAGCTCACCGGCCATCTGCCGCTTGCCCTGCTCCACGATGTCGTTGCGGTAGGTCTTGCGTCGGGTCTCGTCGCTGAACAGCGCGCGCACCTCGGCGAGCTTCGTCCGGATCTGCTGCCGCATCTCGGCCAGCTTGTCGAGCTCGAGGTGGTCCATCATCGGATCCTCGATGTTTCGCGCCACCTTGTCGCAGGCACGCATCAGCTCGGGCTCCAGGCACGACCAGTGGGCCTCGATGAAGGCGAAGTGGTCCCGCTCCATGTAGTCCATGCGGTCGATGATGTAGCGCTCGGCGCGCGCCTCGCGCCAGCGCTCACCCTCGCGCTCGTTCAGCTCGATCACGCCCAGGTCCTGCATCGACAGCACCAGCTGGATCAGCTGGGCGGTGGGCATCTCCAGCCGCCCCAGCAGCTCGGACAGCTGCCAGCCGCCGCGAAGGTACCGCCGCAGGAACCGCTGCTCCTGTCCGGCCAGGGTGTCGATCAGGGGCTCGGCCAGGTCACGTCCCGCCTCGGTCAACACCAGGTGGAACTTGTAGTAGCGGTCGACGATCTCCCGGACCTGCTTCTGGTTGAGGCCGGTATACCGCTCCCGGGACCGGCGCCACAGCACCATGGTGATCTCGACGGGCGTGCCCGAGAAGAGCTTGGTGATCTCGGGCAGCTCGAAGAACCGGAAGTGGCCGAAGTTCACACCCAGCAGCCGCTCGGTGATCATGCGGGCCGACTCCTGGTTGAGGTCGTCCACCTGCTGGCGGTTGAGCACGCCCATCTTCACCAGCGCGTCGTCGAGCTGCACCCCGCACAGGCCCGCAGCGTAGCGGATCCGCTCGACCTCGGCCGGCTTGAGCAGCTGCTGCCGGGAGGCCTGGTACTCGATGGACTCCGAGCGGCTGGCCGGCTCCCGGATGTAGCGCAGGGGCCGACCCCCGACGAAGTACCCCCAGTAGCGCTCGCGGAAACCGTCCACGACCAGCAGGCCGGTCCGGCTCTCCTTGAGCAGCTCCATGAACACCTCGCGCATGGACACCTTGGCCAGCGACCCGTGCAGGGCGGCCGTGCCCGCGAAGTACTCGTTGGGCCGACCCGGTACGGGCACGCCCTCGCCCGGCGGCGGCGGCTGGGCGGGCTGCGCGGGCTCACGGCGCCGGGCCGAGCGGTACCCGCCCTTCTTCTCCTTCCCTGTCCCCTTCGCATCGCCGCCCACGGAGGCGCGTCCACCGGACATCGACGGCCGGCCGCCGGACGTCGACGGCCGGCCGCCGGACATGGCCGGGCGGCCAGCGGGCGCAGGAGGAGGATCGGGTTCGGCGGCCGCCGGCGGAGCGGGCTCCGGCGGCGGCGCTCCGAACGAACTGTCCAGTTCCTCGGATGGCGAGTCGTCGAACAGGGACGAGTCCTCGGACGGGGGCTCGTCGAAGATCGAATCCGGGTCCTCGTCGTCGTAGGCGGAAGGCTCGTCGAAGGTGTCCGATGGCTCGTCGAACGCGGACGAGGCGCGGTCGGCGTCCGGATCGGTGATGGTGGGTGTGGGATCCTCCACGGCGGGCGCGGGCGGGGGCGGCTCGCTGACGACGGTGTGCCGCACCTCCTGGGTGCGCTCGATGTCGCTGGAGGCACCACCCGCCGGCGTCGGGCCCGCCACCCCGAGCGCCTCGAACACTTCGGCCGGGATGGCATCCAGCTGGACGATCGTGGCCATCGCGCCGCTGTGGGCGATGCTGCCGGAGATGGTGAACAGCTTCTCGCAGAAGGCCAGCGACAGTGCGACCTCGACCGCGTCGCCCGTGGTCACCCCAGGTTGCTCGGGCAGGGTGAGGATCTTGTGCTTCAGCCCCTGGCCGTAGAGCTGCTTGCCCTGCTCGGCGGACTTGACGGTGAACACGATCTTGCGAGCCAACGTGGGCCTCCCCGGTTTATCTACAAGCCTAGCGCGTGCGCGCGCAGCCGGTCACCCCCCCTTTCCGCGGACCGGGGCGTTCAGGAGCCTCGCCGGCGGTCCATCTCGCCCAGCGCCTGCATCTCGTACTCCTCCAGGCGGGTCTCGGTGGCCTCGGTCAGCACGCCTCGGCCGATGTCGCCGAGCACCCGGCGCGCGCGCGCCACGTACTCCGCGCCCGGCCCCACGGGATCCACCTCCAGGACCCGCTCGAAGCACTCCTTGGCGTTGACCGCCTCCCGCTTGAACAGCGCCATCTCCCCCTTCTTGGCGAACAGCGACGCCGCCATGCTCAGCTTGCTCTTCTCGATCAGCCCCGCCCTGTAGTCCCGCCGCGGGTCGCGGTCTGCGAACAGCACCCGGACCTCCTCCAGCTTCTCGCGGATCTGTCGTCGCATCTCGCCCACGCGCCCCAGGTCCAGCTCGTTGAGCACCGGGTCGTCCAGGGTCCGCGCCACCTTGTCGCAGGCATCCAGCAGCTCCCGGTCCAGGGCAGACCAGTGCGCGTCGACGAACGCGAAGTGGTCCCTCCCCAGGTAGTCCATTCGGTCGATGAGGAACCGCTCGGCGCGCTGCAGCCGCCAGTTGGGCCCCTCCCGCTCGGACAGCTCGATGATGCCGAGTTCCTGCATGGTCAACAGGATCTCCATCACCGCCCGGTTGGTCAGGTCCACGCGGCCGAGCAGCTCGGCCAGCTGCCATCCTCCGCGCAGGTACCGCTGTGCGAAGTACAGCTCACGCTTGCCCAGAGAGAGCGCCGCGGTCAGTTCACGACCCTCGTCCGTGAGCAGGATGTGGCTCTTGTGGTACTGATCGATGCGCTGGGCGACCTGCTTGTCCGACAGCGCCGCGAACTTCTCGCGAGCGCGGTCCCACAGCACCTTCATCACGTCGGCCGCGGCGCCGCTCAACGCGAAGTCCAGCCCCGGCAGCTCGTAGAACGCCCACGTGCCATAGTTGACCCCGAGCAGGCGATCCGTGACCGCGTGCAGGCCCTGCACGATCACCCGCTCCAGCTCGGCGTCGTCCACAACACCCATCCGCTGCAGCACCACCTCCAGGCCGACGCCGGTCAGCTCGGCGATGCGACGCGCATTCTTGAGATCCGTGGCCTCGACGAGCTGGGCCCGCGAGACCTGGTACTCCAGCGCGTCCGAGCGGCTGGGTGGGTCGCGGTGGAACCGCATGGGACGTCCCTCCACGAGGAACGCCCAGTAGCGTTCGCGGTACCCGTCCACCACCAGCACGCCGGTGGCCGCGGCCCGCAGCAGCTCCATGAAGACCTCGCGCATCGCCCGATCGTCCAGCGTGCCCTTGACTGCGGCGTCCGCGCGCAGCACCCGGTCGGCCTTGCCCGGGACCGGGATCCCCTCGTCGGCCGGGTCGTGGGAGCCGCCGATGGTCACCCGCTGGGTGGTGGTCATGCCGGGCATCGGCCGCTTCGGCCGCGCCGCGCCCTTCTTGCGCGGGCCACTGAGCTTGAACCCGCGGCCGGGCCTGCCCCCGGGACCGGCCTTGGGCTCCGGCGGGGTCGGGCTGGGCGCCGGGGGTGGTTCGGCGGCGGGGGGAGGCCCGGGGACCGGGGGGGGCTCGGGCGCCGGCGGCGACGCGGCCGCGGGAGCCGGGGGCGGCGTGGGCGGCGTGGGCGGCGGGGCCGACGGGGCGGCGGGCGCCTCCGGGGCAGTGGCCTCGCCAAGGGCCTCGAGCAGCTCGGCCGGCAACGTGTCCAGCTGCACCATGGTGGAGCTGGGGCTGCAGTGCATCACCCGCGCGGTCAGCCGCAGCCGATCCCCGGTGAACTTCAGCAGCAGGTCCACCTCCACGACATCGCCGGTCCCCACACCGGGTTCGGCGGGGAGCGGCAGGATCCGGTGCTTGAGCCCGGTCCGGTACAGTCGCTGGGCCTTGTCCAACGTGCCGATGGTGAACGCGATCGTCCTGGGCATCGCCACCTCCCGGGTCAGTCGTCTTCCCGCGCGGCCATCTCCTCGACCAGGCGCGACAGCACGGTGATGACGCGGTCCTGCAGGCGGCCGGCCACGCCATGGGCACGGTGCAGATCGGCGAGGTCCAGCCCCGCGTACAGGGCGTCGTCGAGCGCGACGCCCGAGAGTCGCCGATCCGCGTCCTCGAGCCGTTCGACGAGCTGCCGTGTCGGCTGTCCGTCCTGCACGTCCACCTCCCTCGCTCGCGGCGGTGGGCCGCGTGCCGCACCGGTCTATAATGAACACCGATCGACGCGGGGAGTGCAAGCCGATGGAGAGCCGCCGTGGTCTGCTGATCGTCGTCCTGACCGCGGTCCTGCCCACGTGGGGTTGCCCCGGCTCGCTGGTCGTGGGCGACCGGCCGGACGACGACACCTCGGCGCCCGGGGACGACGACACGGTCGATCCGGGCGACGACGACACGACGGCCCCGGCCGACGACGACGACTCCGGTGACGACGACACCACCGACCCCGGCGACGACGACTCCGAACCGCTGATGGCCACCTGGGACGGCAGCCGGACGGTGTACATCGACTTCTCCGATCACGCCGAGGACTACTGGGGAAAGGTGGACTGCGAGGCGCCGTACGACCAGGCCGGTCCCAACGTCACCGGCGTCCACCAGGACCTGTGCCCCCTGTGCTGGCACATCTTCCAGGTCTCCCACGTGCCGGCGCCCGCCAACGAGGTGGAGCAGTGCATCTCGCAGGTGTACTGGGAGACGGTCGCCTACGAGCGTCTCTACGGCATCCAGATGCTGGACGACACCGCGTTCGTGCTGTGGCGCAACTTCGGCAACCTCGACGCCCCGCTGGAGGAGTACGGCAGCGGCGTGCTGGAGGGGGACTCCTTCACCTGGATCTCCGACGTCTCCGACTACCAGTGGTACACCTACTGGGCCGAGGGCGCCGGCACCTTCGGTTCGTGACGCGATGAACGACTCTCCGATCCAGTGGCTGCACGGCCAGGGTGTGCCCACCCTCCACCGGCTGGGCGGCAAGGGCACCCGCCTGGCCCGGCTGGCGCGAGCGGGCCGGCCGGTGCCCGAGGGGTTCTGCATCGGCCCGGAGGCCTTCTGGCAAGCGCTGGCGCGGCTCGGCATCGACGATCCCGCGGCCGCGGACGAGTCGTGCGTCGAGGCGCTGCACACCGTGCCCCTCGGCCCCTCCCTCGAGGCCGCGATCGCCGACGCGCTGCGTCGGATGGGCAACGGGCCGGTCGCTGTACGCTCCTCGGCCCTGGACGAGGACACCGACGACCGCTCCTTCGCCGGCCAGTACCAGTCGATCCTGTCGGTGCGCGGGACCCAGCAGGTCGTGCACGCGATCCGGGAGATCTGGGCATCCTGGTTCGGTGCCCGCGCCGCGGCCTATCGGGCGGCCAGTGGCGGTCCCGAGCCGCTGGACGCCGCGCCCCCCCGCCGGCTCGACCCGGTGAGGGCCTCGGCCCGGCGGCGGCTCCGAGGCCTGCGCCGACGTCGGCCGCAGTGGAGCGGCGGCATGGCCGTGCTGGTCCAGCGCATGGTCGACGCCCGCGCGTCGGGTGTGCTGTTCACCGCCAACCCGGTCACCGGGGCGCGCACGGAGATGACCCTCGAGGCGAGCCCCGGCCTGGGGGAGGACCTGGTCTCCGGGTCGGTCCACCCCGACCTGTGGGTCCTGGAGCGCAGACCGCGCGCCCGCGCGGACGCCGACGTACCGATCAAGGAGCACACGCCCGCGCCCGGTCGCGGTGACCGCCCGCTGGACGACGAGGCGGTCGTGCAGCTCGCGAGGCTCGGGCTGGGCGTCGAGTCCCTGCTCGGCGGACCGCAGGACATCGAGTGGAGCGTGGACGCCACGGGCGAGCCCTGGCTGCTGCAGTCGCGGCCGATCACCTCGCTGGAGCAGACCCTCACCCGCCAGCGCCGCTCCGCGCTGCTGTGGACCCAGCGGTTCTCGGGGGAGCGATGGACCGAGGAGGCCAGCCCGCTGGGCTGGTCCGTGATCCAGCCGGTGCTGCACCACTTCATCGAGTGGAAGGTGGCCAGCCGCCGCTACATGCAGGATGCCCCGCCGACGATGCTGTTTCGCGGGGTGCCCTACTTCAACATCACCATCTTCCGCCACCTCATCTTCCGGCTGCCAGGCATGGAGCCGATCCAGTTCATGATGGAGTTCTTCCCGCCGGAGGAGCAGGAGCGGCTCCGGCAGCGGACCTTCTACCCGCCCCGGATGGGCCTGGTGGCCAGCATCATGGCCCAGGTGTTCACGGAGCGGCGCTGGCGGCGGTACCAGTTCAACGTCCTCACCAATCACCGCGTGTGGGAACGGTTCCAGCCGGACATGGTGCGCCGGATCGAGGCGCTGCGGGTCGACTTCACCACCACGGGCGAGGGGCTCCGGCAATACCGCCTGGGGCGTGACCTGGTCACGGAGTACGTGGAGATCCACCTGCTCAGCCTGCTGTTCGCCAACCTGTCGTACCAGCTGCTGGGCACGTCCCTGCGCCGCTGGGTCGGTGACCACGACCACCAGCTGTGCGCTGCGCTGACCGCCGCGCCCGGGGAGAACCGCACCGTGGAGGGCCACAAAGCCCTGTGGAAGCTGGCCGGCCTCGCCCAGCAGATCCCGGCCGTGCACGCTGCCCTGACCGCCGACGGTCCGATGCCGACCCTGGCCACGCTCGCCGAGTTACCGGACGGACGGCTGTTCGTGGACGCGGTGGAGGGCTTCCTCGACGACTATGGCCACCGGTCCGCTGCCTCGTGGGAGATCTTCGCCACCCGCTGGAGCGAGGATCCGCGCATCGTGCTGCAGATGATCGCCGGCTACCTGCAGGGGGGCATCCACACCGATCCCTACGTCAACGAGGAACGCCACCGGGAGGCGTCCGAGGCTGCCCGCCGACGCCTGGACGAGGCGCTGCACGCGTCGCGCCTGCAGCGGGTGCTGCCCGTGCGCAAGGCGCTGAGCCGCGGCCTGCTGGAGCTGACGTGCAACTACATGCGGCTGCGGGAGAACCAGCGGTTCTTCTTCGACCGCCTGCTGTACCGCTTGAAGCGCATCCTGCTGCGAGTCGGCGGAATCCTCGCGGACGAGGGGCGGCTCGAGCGGGCCGAGGACATCGAGTTGCTGGAGATCGAGGAGGTCTACCGGCTCGCCGAGGGGCGCATGAACGCGTTCGAGGCGCGAGCGGTGGTGGAGCGGCGACGCGCCCAGGCCGCGCTCGACCGGGCCGCGGAGCACCCGGAGTTCCTCACCGGCGACGGTGTGCCGGTCGCCTCGGCGATGGACGATCGGCGCATGCTGCACGGCATGGGCATCAGCCCCGGTCGCATCCGCGGCCGCGTCCGCATCCTGCGCGACCTGCGCGAGTCACGGAAGCTCGAGCGAGGCGACATCCTCGTGACCCGCGCCACCGACCCCGGCTGGACCCCGCTGTTCCTCACCGCCGGCGGACTGATCATGGAGCTGGGCAGCCTGCTGAGCCACGGCGCGGTGGTGGCGCGGGAGTACGCGCTGCCCGCGGTGGTCAACGTGGCCAACGCCACCGGCCGCCTCGAGGACGGGCAGGAGGTCGCGCTCGATGGCGCGAAGGGGTTGATCTACATCTTGTAGGGGTCGGGCTCAGCAGGGATCGTTGACGGCTCCGGGGGTGCCGAAGTCGCCGGTCCCCAGCGGGGTCGTCGCCGCGCACCAGTGCGAACCGTCCTCGTTCTCCAGCAGGTAGGCCTCGTCGAGGTTCATGGAGGCGCCGGCCGGCTCGGGCCAGGTGGCGCCGTCGTCCCAGGCGATGCGGTCGATCTCGCCGTCGCAGTCCACCACGAGCTCGTCCTCGCCGTTGCCCAGGGAGAAGCCGGTGCCGTAGTCGTAGTCCACGGTCACGCCGCCGTTGGTCGCGGGGTCGGCGTTGTTGCCCAGGACCACCCGGCCGCCGGCGGCAATCATGACCGCGCCGGAGATGGTGACGCTGTCGGTGCCGTCGTCGCTGATCACGCACCCGGCGAGGTTGAGCGCGTCTCCGGTACGGTTGAGCAGCTCGAACCACTCGCCGTCCTCGTCTGCTGCGCCGTTCTGCGGATTGGCCATGACCTCGGTGATGACCAGGTCGTCGGCCTCGATGGTGGTGCTGCCGCCGCCGCAGGCGTCGTTGGGCGCACCCGGGGTCCCCCAGTCGTCGTTGGCCATCTGCGTGGAGGCGTCGCACCAGTGCGATACGTCGTCATTGTCCGGCGCGTAGGTGACGTCGAAGTTCATGGCCACCCCCGCGTCGCCGGGCCAGCCCGGCAGCGCCCACTCGACCCGGTCCACCTCCTCGGTGCAGGTCAGCAGCAGCTGGTCGCTGTCGCTGTTGCGCAGGTTGATCCCCGCGTACTCGTAGTCCACGTCCACGCCGCCGTTGATCGACGTGCTCGCCGCGATGCCGAGGGTGAGGTAGCCGAGGGCCGGGACGACGAGCGGTCCGGCGATCGTGTGCTCGTCTCCGCTCAGATCCGACAGCACGCAGCCGCCCACGTCGAGGTCGTCACCCGTGGTGTTGTGCAGCTCGAACCACTCCCCGTCCGTGTCGGCCGCGGCGGCGGGGTCGTACATCACCTCCGAGAACAGCACGGCCCCGGGCGTGACCTCCACCGGGGCGGTGTCGTCATCGTCGTCGTCGTCGTCGGGGATCCCGGTGGTGTCGTCGTCGTCCGTATCGGAGTCGTCGTCGTCGGTCGCGTCGTCGTCCGACACGTCGTCGTCGTCCTGCGGCACGGGGTTCGGATAGCACCCGGCGACCCACCACAGCGCAGCTCCCACGAGCAGTAGATTTCCAGCCCTCACCATGATTCCTCCACCGCCTTCAGGGTCCGTTTTTGGAGGGTACCTTGGATGCCATGCAGGGGGAAACGGGTTAGGATCCATGGCAAGGGACCGCGTGCAACGATCGAAGACGTTCGCCCGTCACACGTCAGTCCTCCATGAGACGAACAACACCGGGCAGCGCAGCGCCCGTAGACGCAGAGGGGACATCATGCCGACCTCGTCGAACATCATCTCGATGATCCAGAACAACCAGGATCTCGAGGACTTCCGTCAGCTGAACTGGACCGGGACCTTTCCACAGTATCTCGACCTGGTGCGCAAGCAGCCAAAGGTCACCCGCACCGCCTATCAGCGCCTCTACGACATGGTCATCTCGTACGGCACCACCGAGTACACCGAGTTCCGCAAGAAGGTCGTCCGCTACCGGTTCTTCGACGACCCGATCGACGGCGGCCTCGACGCGATCTTCGGCATCGACATCCACCTGATGAAGCTGGTGTCGGCGTTCAAGTCCGCGGCCCAGGGATACGGCACCGAGCGGCGTGTGCTGCTGCTGCACGGCCCGGTGGGCAGCGCCAAGTCCACCATCGCGAGGATGCTGAAGAAAGGCATGGAGCATTACTCGCGGACTCCCGAAGGCGCGATGTACACCTACTCGTGGAAGAACCTCGATGAAGAGGGTCCCGAGTGGATCGACTGCCCGATGCACGAGGAACCGCTGCACCTGATCCCTCAGGACTTCCGCGATCAGGTGGAGAAGGAGCTCAACAAGGGCAAGCGCAGCTTCAAGGTCGACATCGACGGCGAGCTGTGCCCGGTGTGCCGGTTCCACTTCCGCCAGCACATGAAGAGCGCGGACGGAGACTGGGGCAGGGTGATCGAGAACGTGCAGATCCGCCGGATGCTGCTCAGCGAGCAGGACCGCGTCGGCATCGGCACCTTCCAGCCCAAGGACGAGAAGAACCAGGACTCCACCGAGCTGACCGGCGACATCAACTACCGGAAGATCGCGATCTACGGGTCGGACTCGGACCCGCGGGCCTTCAACTTCGACGGCGAGTTCAACATCGCCAACCGCGGCATCATCGAGTTCATCGAGGTGCTCAAGCTCGACGTGGCGTTCCTCTACGACCTGCTGACCGCCAGCCAGGAACACAAGATCAAGCCGAAGAAGTTCGCCCAGACCGACATCGACGAGGTGATCATCGGCCACACCAACGAGCCGGAGTACAAGAAGCTGCAGAACAACGAGTTCATGGAGGCGCTGCGGGACCGCACGATCAAGGTCGACGTGCCGTACATCACCAAGCTGCACGAGGAGGTCAAGATCTACCACAAGGACTTCCACAGCGACCGCATCCCCAAGCACATCGCCCCGCACACCATCGAGATGGCCGCGCTGTGGGCGATCCTGACACGGCTCGAGGAGCCGAAGAAGGCGCAGCTGAACGTGCTGCAGAAGGCGAAGCTGTACGACGGCAAGTCCATGCCGGGCTACACCGAGGACAACGTGCGCGAGCTGCGCAAGGAGGGCAAGCGCGAGGGCATGGAGGGCATCAGTCCCCGCTACGTGCAGGACAAGATCAGCAACGCGCTGGTCAAGGACGAGGTGGACTGCATCAACCCGTTCATGGTGCTCAACGAGCTCGAGAGCGGGCTGAAGCACCACTCGCTGCTGTCCGGCGACGACCTCAAGACCCGCTACAAGGAGCTGCTCAACGACGTGAAGAAGGAGTTCGAGAGCATCGCCAAGAACGAGGTGCAGAAGGCGATCTCGGCCGACCGCGACGCCATCGAGCGGATGTGCGGCAACTACATCGACAACGTCAAGGCGTACACGCAGAAGGAGAAGGTGCGCAACAAGTACACCGGCCAGGACGAGGAGCCCAACGAGCAGCTGATGCGGTCGATCGAAGAGAAGATCGACATCCCCGACAGCCGCAAGGACGACTTCCGGCGCGAGATCATGAACTTCATCGCGGCCCGCGCCCTGGACGGCAAGACCTTCGACTGGGAGAGCAACGAGCGGCTGCGGCGAGCCCTGGAGCTGAAGCTGTTCGAGGACCAGAAGGACTCGATCCGGCTGACCTCGCTGGTCTCGGACGTGGTCGACAAGCAGACCCAGGAGAAGATCGAAGTGGTCAAGACCCGCCTGGTCAAGGACTACGGCTACTGCGAGGTGTGCGCCGGCGACATCCTCAGCTACGTGGCGTCGATCTTTGCCCGCGGTGATGCCAAGGAATAGCCGGGCGACGCTCGCCGGGCGACGCTCGCCGACGACCCGCGGCAGAGGGGAGGACCGTCATGGCCCTCAACATCGAGTCGGACGCCAACCGGTTCAAGGGAATCGTGCGCGGCCGGGTCCGCAAGGATCTCAAGAAGTTCATGTCCTCGGGCGAGCTGATCGGCCGCAAGGGCAAGGAGACCGTCAGCATCCCGCTGCCCCAGATCGACCTGCCGCGCTTCAAGTACGGCAAGAACGAGGAGGGCGGCGTCGGCGCAGGCGAGGGCGAGGAGGGCGATCCGATCGGCCAGGGCGAGGACGGTGACGGCCAGGGCGAGGCCGGCGATCGACCGGGCGAGCACGTGCTCGAGGTGGACATCACCATCGAGGAGCTCGCCGAGATCATGGCCGAGGAGCTGGAGCTGCCCAACATCGAGCCCAAGGGCGAGGCCAAGCTCGAGGCGATCAAGGACAAGTACACCGGCATCCGCAGCGTGGGCCCGGAGAGCCTGCGCCACTTCAAGCGGACCTACCGGCGGGCGCTCAAGCGGCAGATCGCGTCCGGCACCTACGACCCCCGCAACCCCGTGATCGTGCCGATCCACGAGGACAAGCGCTACCGCAGCTGGAAGACGATCAACAAGCCCGAGCGCAACGCGGTCGTGGTCTACATGATGGACGTGTCCGGCTCGATGGGTCAGGAGCAGAAGGACGTGGTTCGCTCCACGGCCTTCTGGATCGACACCTGGCTGGCCCACCAGTACGAGGGCCTCGAGGCCGAGTACATCATCCACGACGCGGCCGCCCGCATCGTCGACAAGGACACGTTCTTCCACACCAAGGAGAGCGGCGGCACCCTGATCAGCACGGCCTACAAGCTGTGCCTGGAGCTGATCGACGCGGAGTACCCGGCCGACGAGTGGAACATCTACCCCTTCCACTTCAGCGACGGCGACAACTGGTCGGGCAACGACACCACCAAGTGCGTGGAGCTGCTGCGTGAGGAGCTCATGCCGCGCTCCAACGTATTCTGCTACGGGCAGGTCAAGAGCGACTACGGCAGCGGCCAGTTCCTGCGCGACCTCAAGAAGAACTTCGAAGAGGGCGAAGAGGACATCATCTGGACCCTGATCGAGAACCGCGACGGGATCTACGACGCGATCAAGGCGTTCCTGGGGAAGGGGAAGTAACCATGCCCTGGAGCCGCCAGAAGTTCGAGCGCAAGTTCCTCGCCGGGCTCCCGCCCGACCTGCGCAAGCTGCAAGACGACGTGGAGAGTGTCGCCCGCGAGGTGGGCCTGGACTTCCCCGATATCCGCTACGAGCTGCTGGACTACCGCGAGATGTCGATGCTGGCCGCCTACGGCGGCTTCCCGGTGCGCTACCCGCACTGGCGCTTCGGCATGGAGTACGAGCAGCTGAGCAAGGGCTACGCCTACGGACTGCAGAAGATCTACGAGATGGTGATCAACACCGACCCGGTGGTCGGTTACCTGATGAGCTCCAACCCGATGACGGACCAGAAGCTGGTGATGGCCCACGTGTGCGGCCACGCCGACTTCTTCAAGAACAACCTGTGGTTCGCCCATACCAACCGCGGGATGATCGACGAGATGGCGAACCACGCCACCCGGGTCCGCCGCTACATCGACCGCTACGGCGTGGAGAAGGTCGAGACCTTCCTCGACGTGTGTCTCTCGCTGGAGAACCTGATCGACCGCAACGCCCCGGGCATCCAGCGCCGGGAGGATCCCAAGATCTTCGAGGCGCCGACCGACGACGACCTCGACCTCGACGACTCCCAGGAGATCCCGGTGCGCAAGATGCGCCCGGGGGACGAGTTCCGGCTCAACACGGACCGCACGTACATGGAGCCGTTCGTCAACCCCGCCGATCAGATCGAGGAGGCCCAGCGGCAGGCCTACGAAGACGAGCGGGCCGACCGCCGCGCCGCCGCCTTCCCGGCCGAACCGGAGCGCGACGTGCTGCTGTTCCTGCTGGAGAACGCCCCCCTGCGCGCGTGGGAGGCGGACGTGCTGAGCATCGTGCGCGAGGAGGCCTACTACTTCGCGCCCCAGGCCCAGACCAAGATCATGAACGAGGGCTGGGCCACGTTCTGGCACAGCCGGCTGATGACCGGGCGGCTGGCCACCTCCGCGGAGATCGTGGAGTACGCCGACCACCACTCCGGCACGGTGTTCATGGCGCCGGGACAGCTCAACCCCTACAAGCTCGGCGTGGAGCTGTTCCACGACATCTTCGACCGCTGGAACCGCGGCCGTCACGGCAAGGCGTTCGACGAGTGCGACGACATGCGGGCCCGCGACGAGTGGGACACCGGCGACATGCTGGGCATGGAGAAGATCTTCGAGATCCGCAAGGTCTACAACGACCTGACCTTCGTGGACGAGTTCCTCACCGCGGACTTCTGCCGACGCAAGGGCTTCTTCACCTACACCTACGATCCGAGCACGAAGCTGTACGTGATCGAGAGCCGCGAGTTCCACAACATCAAGCAGCAGCTGCTGTACATGCTGACCAACGCGGGCAATCCCCGCATCACCGTGGTGGACGGCAACTACCGCAACCGCCGCGAGCTGCTGCTGCTGCACGACTTCGACGGCATGGAGCTGGACAAGAACTACGCGGTGCGCACGCTGAGCAACATGCAGCGGGTCTGGAAGCGGCCGGTCAACCTGCAGACCGTGCGCGGCGAGAAGCGGATCATCTACTCGCACGACGGCGAGGAATTCACCGAGATCACAGAGGCCGACGGAAGCAGCGAATGAGCAGCAGCCCCCACACACACGACGACGCCCCGACCCTGGGTCGCAAGCTGGTCAAGGCCCTCAGGACCTCCTCGGGCAGCGGCAAGCGCACCATCGAGGTGGATCACGAGGGCAGCGCCGCCCAGGCCGACGTGCACGGCGCCGGCCCCTACGGCTCCAGCATCGACCGCCTCACCGTGGTCGCCCCCGATCGGGACCTCGGCAAGGAGGAGGCGGGCGACGAGGTCGCGCGCCAGGCCGAGGCCGTCGGCGAGGGCATCGGCTACCTGCCCGAGCGCCTCCGCCCCCACGAGGTCGAGCCCCGCCAGGGTCGCGCCATCCTGCGCAGCGAGCCCCGGGAGATGCGCGGCCGCGAGTACCACGAGGTGGAGCTCAAGGACGGCCGCGAGGCCGAGGTCACCCGCCACCGCTACAACGCCGGCGAACCCGGCCGCGAGCGCATCCCCCAGCACTACAGCCACGAGACCCTTGAACGCCTCACCGACGACCTCGACCGCGCCCTGCGGCCGGAGGAATGACAAGCCAGACGTAGCCAGACCCCTACCAGGGGAGGCCGCGTAGCATCCACAGGCCCTGCCAAAGGGACCGTCAAGAGCGACCTGACCGCCCCGCAGTCACGCTCCACCCCGACGCGACAACAAGGCCCCGGGGCCGCGATCCACCCCGAAGCCAGCGAAGGTCCTGTGCGCAGGGCCGAGGATTGCGGGAGCGGCCGGGCCGGGCCGACCGGATCCGATCCGCGAGACCGCAGAATTAGTTGTTTAGTTGTGAGCGTCCCCTTTTCTCTCCCGTGCGCAGGGCCGTGGAATCGCAAACGCCCCTCCCGGGGAGGCCGCGTAGCAACCACCGGCCCTGCCAAAGGGACCGTCAAGAGCGGCCTGACCGCCCCACGGTTCCGATCCACCCCGAACCATCGTCGAAGCCTCGGGGCGACGATCCACCCCGAAGCCAGCGAAGGTCCCGTGCGCAGGGCCGAGGATTGCGGGAGCGGCCGGGCCGGGCCGACCGGATCCGATC
>CAZXHG010000169.1:0-1530 GCA_964639985.1 uncultured Rickettsiales bacterium | reverse complement strand
CGCGAGACCGCAGAATTAGTTGTTTAGTTGTGAGCGTCCCCTTTTCCTCCTCGAGCCGACCTACAAGAAGCTACTGGATCTGGATGAGGCCGCAGGCGGTGCCGATGAGTTCGCGGTCGCCTTCGCCGCAGGTGCGGTAGCGCTCGAAGGTCACCGGGTGGGAGCCGATGAAGGTCAGGTCGATGCGGTGGGTCCACCTGCGGTGGTCACCCTTGATCTGGGCCGTGGTGCGGCCGAGGTCCTTCTGCTGGCCGTCCCAGTAGTAGTCGAAGGTGTAGGTGCAGGACGGGTCGCCGTCCGCGGCCGCGTCGGTCCAGGCGACTAGCGTGCCGCTGTCCCCGGTCAGCAGGGGCACGACGCCCTCGTCGATCATCGTCTGGGCCGCGCGCTGGCTGTTGTTGGCCTCGGCGGCCAGCAGCTTCTCCGTGCACGGGGCGTAGCTGAACACCGTGCTCTCCGAGACCGGCGCCAGCCGCTTGCGGCCCAGCCCGTCGGTGCGTTCGGACTCCGCGCCGGCGACGAAGGTCGTGTACCCGTCGGTCCAGTCCACGTGGCACTGGTCGTCGATGGACAGGTAGGCGTGGGTGGAGAAGCGCTTCTCGCCGTCCTCGTTGCCGGTCTTGAACGCCTCGGCCTCGTCGGCCGGGAGCAGCACGTCGCTGGTGAACAGCCAGTCGGTCTCCCGGCGCGTGCCCGTCATCTGCCAGCGATCGAGGTCGTGCACGTACAGCGCCTCGACCGTGTCGCCGTCCTTCACGAACCGCACCCGGTAGTTGACGTCCGGCTGCGGCACCGACGACGTACCCCGGGCCCACATCCAGTCGCCGGTGGGGTTGTCGATGTCGAAGAAGTCCTTGCAGGGATCCACGACCGGCGCGGCCGGCGCTTCGGTCTTGCACCCGGCCAGGCACAGGGTCGTCAGGGTGAGCAGTGCGAGGATCGTGCGAATCATGGTCTACCTCCGGCACCCTGGATACCACGACGGCGTCCAGCGGTGACGCCGAGGCTGCAAAGAGTGCGTCAAGGTAGGGCGAACACGGACACGATTCGACTGCCGGAGGGGTGGTAGACTGTGGATCACACTCGCACACCAAGGGGGTTCCGATGCGACTGTTGCTGCCCGCCCTGCTGCTCTCGACCGCCGTCCTGTTCGTGGCCTGTGAAGGAACCGGTCAGGGAGAATTCGATCCCACGGAGACCGACGGCGACGGCGACGGATTCACGTGGGCGGATGGGGATTGCAACGACCACGACGCGACCATCTACCCCGGCGCGCCCGAGATCTGCGACGGCGAGGACAACGACTGTGACGACGTGGTCGGCACGGCGACGATGATCGAGGTCGACGTGGACGAGGACGAGTTCATGGTCTGCGACAACGACTGCGACGACGAGGATCCGGCCATCAATCCGGACGCGCTGGAGGTGTGCGACGAGGAGGACAACGACTGCGACGGCGACGTCGACGAGGACCAGGAGGACCTCGACGAGGACGGCCAGAGCGAGTGCCTCGGGGACTGCGACGACGAG
>CAZXHG010000168.1:0-22566 GCA_964639985.1 uncultured Rickettsiales bacterium | reverse complement strand
GGTGGCGGTGAGGGGGATGAGGTGGCGCAGGTGCGTCATGGTCGTCGTCCTCGGTCGTGAATGGTCTGCCCGTCCAGCGAGCATGATATCGGAACGTGCGCGTGCGCACCACAGCCGTGCTAGATTTCGGATCAAGGTCGCTGAGGGATCGCCGTGACACAGAGACTCGCCATCCCGGGCCTCGTCGGCATGCTCGTGCTGCTGTGCGTGCGCCCAGCCGCCCTGGTCGAGGATCCCGAGGCTGCTGCGCTTCGTCGACTGGGTCAGGGCCTGCTGCACCAGGCGGTCGTCGCCTACGATCCACCGGTGGCCCAGGGAAGCAAGGGGGTCGAGGTCACGCTCGAGGAGCGCGGCGCCGAGGAGCCCGAGCGGGTGATGGAGCTGCTGGCCCTGCAGCCCGGCATGACCGCGGTCGACCTGGGCTGTGGGTGTGGCTTCTACACCCTGCCCATGGCCCGCGAGGTCGGCAGCGAGGGGCGGGTCGTGGCCGTGGAGCTCAACCCGGATGGTCTTGCGTGCGTCCGCGCGCGTGTCGAGGCCGGGGAATGCCCGGGCTGCGGGCCGATCCGGACCGTGCTCGGCGAGCCCGAGGACCCGAAGCTGGACGAGGGAAGCGTCGACCTGGTGTTGATGGCCAACCTCGACTTCTACGCCTTCGAGGAGATGCTGCCCGTCAACCGGCAGCTCATCTCCGCGGTCCACCGGGCGCTGCGGCCCGGTGGGCGGCTCGTGGTGCTCCAGGACATGCGGCCCGTACACGGGGCCGAGGCGCGCTTCGTGTACCGCAACTTCCAGACCGCGGGCTTCGACGCGATCCGGGCGCACTACTTCCTGATCCCCGGGGAGGCGGACCAGGTGCAGGGGTTGAGGTTCGGCCGGGTTCCCGGGAGCACCTCGGTGCTCTACGAGTTCCGCCGCCCGGAGCAGGCCACCCTCGACGCCGCGGGACGGATGCTCAGCACGGTGCCCTTCACCAGCTCGGTGACCGAGAACCCGATCGGCATCGGTCGCCAATGAGCGGGCTCAGGGACATCCGCCGATCGCCACGTCGCGCAGCCCGTCCTTGAACGCCACGGCTCGCGGGTAATCCAGCAGGACCGTGACCGCCTGCTCGGCGTAGCCGTCCAGGGCGGCCCACCGCTCCTCGAACTGCGGGTCCGCCGCCTGGCCCACGGGATCCTCCAGCCCCCGGGCGATCAGGTAGCCGAACGCCACCCCCTCGAGCTGTAGCTGGATGGCCCGGTCCACCGGGTGCTCTGTGGTGAACGCCGCCACCCAGCACTGGGCAATGCTCGCGTACCTGCGCTCCTCGGCGATGGTGAGGGGGCCGGCTGTTGAGAAACCGTCGATCCTCTCGACCTCGGCCGCGACCCTGCGCAGGGCCTCGTGTCCCTCCTTGCTCTCCCCGGTCCACAGCAGCCCGCGCATACCCACATCTGGGGTCCATGCGGGCGACAGCAGCAGCACGGCTGCGCCCGCGACCAGCCCCGCCGTGGCCAGCAGGATGGCGCCGGTCGAGCGGTCGGGTGCTCGTGGGGCGTCGTCGGGGAGGGATATGATGCGGTCATTGTACCGCCGCGTTGTTATGCTTCGGGCATGGATCCGCGACTCCCATGGTGGCTGACCTTCCCCTCGCTGGCGTGCGCGCTCGCCGGACTCGTCCTGGCCGGATGCACCGGCACGGTGACCGTGCACGACGAGGTGACCGCGGCCGCCCCGGTCGAGGAGGTCCCCAACTTCTCCTGGGTGGTGCCCGACAAGCTCGCGGGCATGGCCCAGCCGGGCTCGTCCAACCCGCTGGACCAGGACCTGGCCACCTTGCAGGGCCACGGCATCCGGCTGCTGGTCTCGCTGACCGAGACGCCCACCTCCCCGGACGCGGCCGCGGGCTACGACATCGCCGTGCTGCACCTGCCGGTGATCGACTTCACCGCGCCCACCATGGAGCAGCTGCACACCTTCGTCGTGCAGGCGGACGCCTCCATCGAGGCGAGCTTGCCGGTGGGCGTGCACTGCGCCGCAGGCAAGGGCCGAACCGGCACCTTCCTGGCCGCGTGGTTCGTGTTCAAGGGCATGACCGCGGACGAGGCCATCGAGGAGGTGCGTCGCCTGCGCCCCGGCTCCATCGAGACCGAGGAGCAGGAGCAGGCGGTCCGGGATTTCGCCGTGTACCTCGCCAGCCTCCCCGCCTGAGTCCGCTCACCTGGACGCTGTACTGCGCCCCACCCGTACGGAATCCGTACGCACCGTACGGAAATCGAACGCCCGTCGATCCGCCGCTCTCGTAACCGTTTGAAATAACTGAACAAGCTGAGATGGCACGGCCCTTGCGACGTGTGTAGGGGAGCGGCCGGTGACAACGGTCGCACCCACGGAAGGAGGGTCGTGATGCGTTGCGAATGGATGGCAGTGATCGGTTGTCTGGCCTGGGCGATGACGGGTTGTGCGGGAGAGTACGGGGACTACCTGGACGGGAGGACGCCGCCCGGCAGCGACGAGCCGCCCGGATCCACCGCGGACGATGACGATACGGATGACGGGGGGACCTGGCCGGAGACCACGCCCTGGCTGGCTGGCGGACCGGCGGGTGGGGACGTGGATCCCCACGAGAGGGTGATCGCGCCGCCGCCGGGCGTGTCTGGCCTGGCCGAGGGCGAGGTCACGGACTTCGCCGCAGCCGTGGCCTTCCTGTACGAGGGGGCGGCCCCGGTGCAGGCGGGCGTGGACCCCGGCGACATCGATCCCGACCACGTGGCCGTGATCCGTGGCAGGGTGCTCGACGAGGGCGGCCAGGGCGTGGCCGGCGTGCTCACGTCGATCCCGGGCCACCCCGAATTCGGCTACACCATGACCCGGGCGGACGGCGGCTTCGACCTGGCGGTCGACGGCGGCCGCGCGCTGGCCGTGTCGTTCGTGTGCGAGGGATACGTGCCGGCCATGCGCACGGTGCGCGTCCCGTGGCGGGACTACGCCTGGGCCGACGACGTGGTGCTGCTGCAGCCCGACGCCGAGGTCACGGTCGTCGACCTGGCCGCTTCGCCGCTCGCGCAGGTCGCGCGGGGCTCGCTCAGCAGCGACGACGACGGCGCGCGCCGGGCCACGGTGCTGTTCCCCCAGGGCACCACCGCGTGGATGGAGTTCACCGACGGCTCGGAGGAGCCGCTCACCAGCGGCGCATTCCGTGCCACGGAGTTCACCGTGGGGCCGGACGGCGAGACGCGCATGCCCGCGTCGCTGCCGCCGTCGAGTGCCTACACCTATGCCGTGGAGCTGGGCTTCGACGAGGCCGTGGCCGCGGGTGCGGCCTCGGTGACCTTCGATCGGCCGGTGGGGTTCTACGTGGAGGACTTCCTGGACCTGCCCGTGGGCAGCAGCGTGCCGGCCGGCTACCTCGATCCAGCGGCGGGTGCGTGGGTGAGGTCCGACGACGGTCGGGTGCTGCAGGTGCTGACCGTGGCCGGGGGCGAGGCCGAGGTGGACGTGGACGGGACTGGCCTGGCTGCCACGAGCGACCAGCTGGCCGCGCTCGGTGTGGACGAGGACGAGCTCGCCGAGCTGGCCGTGCTGTACGCACCGGGGCAGACCCTGTGGCGTGTTCCGATGCAGCACTTCACCGCCTGGGATCTCAACTTCGGCTACGGCCTGCCCGTGGGCGCGGTCGCGGCGGGCGAGCACGGCGGCGGTCCGTTCGAGCAGGGCGACCTGCGCCAGCCGTGCACGCAGACCGGCTCGATCATCGAGTGCCAGACCCAGGTGCTCGGCGAGGAGGTGTCGCTGCCCGGGACACCGTTCTCGCTGGTCTACCGCAGCAGCCGTGTGTCCGGATTCGTGCAGGGGAATTCGGTCCACGTCGGCCTGATCGGCGCGGACTCTCCGCAGACCTCGCAGATCGTCGGCATCCACCTGCAGGTGGAGGTCGCAGGCCGGGTGTGGGACCTCGACTACCCACCGGATCCCGACCAGAGCGTGGTGTGGACCTGGGACGGGCTGGACGCCTACGGCCGGGAGGTGCAGGGCGCGCAGCCGGTCGAGATCGAGATCGGGTACGAGTACCAGGGATCCTACACCCAGCCCCAGCAGGGCTTCGGCAGCCCGGGTGAGGGCGTGCAGCTGACCGCGGATCCGGCCCGGAGCACCGTGACCCTGTGGCAGACGTTCCAGTCCGTGCTCGGCGGGCTGGACCACCGGGTCCAGGGGCTCGGCGGGTGGAGCCTGGACGTGCACCACCACTACGACCCGGTCCGGCAGGCGGTGTACTTCGGCGATGGGACCTGGCAGGGTGGGCAGTCCGTGTTCGTGTTCAGCATCGACACCGCGGCCGAGTTGCCCCTGGAGCCGGCCGGCATGGACGTGGCCTGGGACGGCGCGGTCTACGCGGCCGTGCCCGACGCCCACCAGGTGGTCGCCATCCACCCGGACGGCACGACCGAGGTCGTGGCCGGCTCGGGCAGCCCGGGATTCTCGGGCGACGGCAGCCAGGCCACGGCTGCCTCCCTGTACTCCCCGCAGGACGTGGCGGTCGGCCCGGACGGCTCGATCTACATCGCGGACCGCGGCAACAACCGCGTGCGCCGGGTCGGGCCCGACGGGGTCATCGACACGGTCGCGGGCACCCTGTCGCTGGGCTACAACGGCGACCACATGCCGGCCACGGAGGCCACCCTGCACAACCCCAGCGGCGTGGCCGTGGCCGACGACGGCACGGTGTACATCGCCGACACCTGGAACGAGCGGGTGCGGCAGGTGGGCACCGACGGCGTGATCACCACCCACGCGGGCAACGGCACGGCAGGGTACTGCGGTGACGGCGGCGCGGCGCGCGACGCCTGCCTGTACACCCCGATGGGCATCGACGTGGCCTACGACGGCTCGGTGTACGTCGCCGACCAGGCCAACGACCGGGTACGCGTGATCTCCGCCGACGGCCTGATCGACACGTTCGCGGGCACGGGCGAGTGGGGGTACGGCGGCGACGGCGGGCTGGCGCTGGACGCCACGTTCCGCGGCCCGGTCGACGTGACCGTGAACCTGACAGGCGACGTGTTCGTCGCCGACCTGTACAACCACGCGATCCGGTGGGTGCGTCCCGACGGCACGATCGACACGTTCGCGGGCAAGGGCGAGCCGGGCTTCTCCGGCGACGACGGGCCGGCCCGGGAGGCCACCATGGCCTTCGTGGAGGCGGTCGCCACCTCGCCGGCCGGGGACGTGTACGTGGCCGACACCTACAACCGCCGCGTGCGCAAGGTGGGATCGTTCGCCGAGTGGTGTTCCTTCGACGAGGTGGGGATCCCCTCGCTGGATGGCCGTCAGGTGTTCGTGTTCGACAGCCTCACCGGTCGGCACCACCGCACGGTCGACGCGCTCACCGGCGAGACTGCACTGGAGTTCGGCTACGACGCCGGCCTGCTCGTGACGATCGAGGATCGCTTCGGCAACGTCACGACCATCGGTCGGGAGGGCGGGGGCGAGCCGTCGCGCATCGAGGCCGCCTCCGGACAGGACACGGTCCTGCAGCTGGACGAGGACGGCTGGATCGACGCCATCGAGCTGCCTGGTGGGCGGGTGTTCGATCCCGACCCTCACCCCGACGGCCTGCTGTACGCGTTCACCCGGCCGGGCGGTGGTACCTCGACGTATGGCTACGACGCGCTGGGCCTGCTCGTGGAGGCGGACGACGCGGTGGGCGCGCACCGGGAGCTGGCGCGCGTGGTGGGGGCCGACGGCCAAGACGTGGAGTTCCACAGCGGCGAGGGGCGGATCCACCGGTACGGCGTGCACACCGACGGCCCGGACAGCTGGTGGGCCAGCTACGGCTCACCCGCAGGCGGCTGGCAGGAGACATGGCACCACGACGACGCCAGCCTGTTCGCCCTGCGCGACGACGGCACCGAGGTGGTGGTGCACCGGGGCCCGGATCCCCGCTGGGAGCTGTTCGTGCCGGTGGACGAGGTGGTGGAGGTGCGCACCCCGGGGGGCGTGGTCGCCACGGTGGAGTCCCTGCGCCTGGCCGGGCTCGACGATCCCGACGATCCGCTCAGCCTGCAGTGGCAGCAGGACAGCACCTGGGTCAACGGCAAGCACCTCGTCACCACCTGGGAGGCGGCGGACGACTCGGTGCAGCACCTCACCCCCGAGGGGCGCGAGCGCATCGTGCGGTACGACCAGGGGCTGCCCGTGGAGCTCTCGACTGACCCCATGCTGGAGCCGATGAGCCTGGAGTACACCCCCGAGGGCCGCCTGGAGCGGCTGACCCACGGCGACCTCGACTGGTCGTACGGCTACGACGGCGCGCAGCAGCTCACCGAGGTCACCGACGCGCTCGGCCGGACCACGTCGCTGCAGTACGACGACGCGGGCCACGTGGACCAGGTGACGCTACCCAGCGGCCGCCAGTTCGGCCTGCAGCACGATCCCGACGGCAACCTCGTGGGCGTGGTGATGCCGTCGGGCGCCCTGCACCAGCTGGGCTACTCCGCACTGGGCCAGCCCACGCAGTACACGGCCCCCTCGGCCACCGCGCCCACGGCGTCGGCGTGGGACCTCGACGGTGAGGTGGCCTCGGTGTTGCTGCCGTCGGGGCGCACGATCAGCCACGTGCGCGAGGTCGCGGGCGGGCGGCTGACCGACATCGAGTACGACGAGGGCAGCGTGGCCCTGTCGTACACCGATGGCACTTCACGGCCGTCCGAGATCACGGCCACGCCGGACGCGGGCCCGGCCCACACCCTGGCCTTCGACCACGACGGCTTCCTGCTCACCGGCCTGGCGGCGACCGGGGCCGCGGACGGGGAGTACACCTTCCACCACAACCACGACCTGCAGGTGCAGAGCGTGCTGTTCGCCAGCGGCGGCCTCACCCATGTCACCGACCTGGCCTACGACGACGACGGCCTCGTGGTCGAGCGTGGCCCCTTTGGCGTGGTCCGCCTGGGCCCGGCGGGCGCGCCCAGCGTGATCATGGGCGGCGGGGCGATGCTGTCGTACGGGTACGACGACCTCGGCCGGACCTCGTCACGGCGCAACACCGCGGCCCTGGGCGAGGTGTACGACCTCGACCTGGAGTTCGCCGCGGACGGCCGCATCGTGCAGCGGACCGAGACCGTGGCCGGCACGACCCACGTCTACGAGTACGGCCACGACCTCGACGGCCAGCTGACCGCCCTGTACCGGGACGGCGTGCTGCACCAGGCCTGGACGTACGACGTCAACGGAAACCGCATCTCGGGCGCGTGTGGGACGGCCACCTTCGACGACCGCGACCGGCTGCTGACCTGCGGTGGTACGGCCTACACCCATGACGACGACGGCTTCCTCACGGGACGAGGCGCCGACACCTTCCACTACAGCGCGCGGGGCGAGCTGCTCGAGGCCGTGGTCGGGGGGCAGACCGTCACCTACGCCTACGACGGGTTCGGCCGCCGCATTCGGCGGGAGGACGGCCAGGGCGCCCACGAGTACTTCTACGGCGACCCGGCCGATCCGTTTCGCATGACCGCCGCCCGCCTGCCCGATGGCTCCCTCGACGTGTACCACCGCGACGACCAGGGCCTGCTGATCGCCATCGAGCGCGGCGCGGGCACCACCTCGTCCGAGCTCCTGCACGTGGCCACCGATCAGGTGGGCACCCCCCGGGCGGTCTTCGCCGGCGACGGCACCGTGATCAAGACCCTGCTGCACGATCCGTTCGGCGCCCTCCAATCCGACTCGGACCCGACCTTCGACCTCCCCCTCGGCTTCGCTGGCGGCCTCGCCGACCCGACCACCGGCCTGGTCCGCTTCGGCCTGCGCGACTACGACCCCACCACCGCCCGCTGGACCGCCCCCGACCCCCTGCTGTACGGCGGCGGCCAGTTCAACCTGTACGCCTACGTCAACAGCGACCCGGTGGACTTCGTGGATCCGAGTGGGTTGGTGGTGCAGCTGCTACCCCTGGTCGGGCTCGGATTCGGAGTCGGTTTCACGTCGGCGCTGATCTGGGAACTAGGCCAACCGGGGCCGATTCACTGGCGGAACGTGTTTCTCATGGGAGTCTTCGGGGGTGTTGCGGGCACGGTCCTCCCGGGGCTCGCGGCCGGCTACATGGGCGGAGCCGGCCTGGCACTCGGAACCCTTGAGGGATTGGTTGCCGAAGCCTATGTCGGGGCGCTGGCAGGAGGTCTGGTCGGAATCGCGGCGGTGTATGCCTCCTGGCTTACGGGTGCCCCGTGCGAATGACGGTGGACCCAGAGGGAAGGAGAGATCGCTGGTCGACCACGGTGTTCCGCGGTACTCCGTGGCTGGCGGCGGCGCTGTGCGCGGTGACGACCGTGTTCTGGCCCCCACAGTGGCCGGCGTATCTGCTGACCGCCATACCCGCCGGAGTCCTCTGGCTGTTCGTCTATCTGGCCATGCGGCAGAGATTGCGCCTGGTGAGGCGCCCGGTCCTCCTGCTCCCGGCTGTGATCGCCTGGTTCGCCTACGATCGGTCGGGGGCCGGCTTGGTGGAGGCGGTTCAGTGGTTGCTGGTCTTCACCGTGTGCTTTGGGACTACTGCCTGGCTGCTGTCGAAGGTCAGCCGCGCCTCCGACTGACCACCCACCCGAGCCCACCGACCAGCAGCATCAGCGCGGTCAGGGGCGCCGCCGGGCTGGTGCCGCCCGCCTGGCACATGCCCGGGCGTTCGTCGTCATCGTCGTCGTCGTCCGCCGCGCTGGGCAGGTTGCCCTGGCAGTCGTCCACGTGCTCCACGTCCACGGTCTCCGAGCCGTAGCTCTCCGCGCGGTAGGTGTAGGTCTGCACCTCGCCCTCGACCGGCACGCACTCGTCGGTCAGCCAGAACGTGCCCCAGGTGATGCACCAGCCACTGCACTCCGGGATCTCGTCGCCGTCGCAGTCCACGCACAGCTCGGGCTCGGTCTCGCAGTTGGCGTGCTCCTCACGGCACGTGACCCACGTCTCGCTGGCGTCCTCCAGGGACCACGACAGCTGACCGATCTCCACGGTGTCGCCGCCGCCCTCGCGCGTGATGTCTGCCTGGTTCGGTTCACCGCCGTCGGCCAGGTTGATGCTGATGATCACGTCGGGTTCGTCCACGAACACGCCGAAACCGTCGGGTGGGGGTCCGTCGTTGGCCCTCGCGGCCAGGGTGCACAGCAGGGTCACGGCGAGGGCGATCGGGGGTGCGCGCATGGGCAGATCCTCCGATCGACAGCCTACCGCACGAGGCGTGATCGCACGCCGGGCAGGGATCTGTCGTAGGCTGGGTGGCCCCCCGGTCCGGAGGTCGAACCATGTCCCGCGCGTCCCTGTGTTCCTGTCTGCTGGTCGCTGCGCTGGCAGCCTCCCCGGCGGCCGCATCCGACCTGCTGCTGGCCCACCCGGGGGTGGAGCTGGCCACCAGCGACAGCGTGTTGCCCGACGAACTGGCCGTGCGCGTGGTGGTCGGCAACGGCCGCATCAGCGTGGATGGCGCCCCGGTGCTGGCCCTGGGGGAGGGGAACCGGGTCGCCGAGGACGACCTGAAGGATTCGCTCATCGCCCCGCTGTACGACATCCTGCTGGGCAAGGCCGACGACGCCAAGCTGCTGGCCAAGGTGATGGAAACCGATTTCGAGGGCTGGGTACTGCTCGCCATCGCCCGGGACGTGCCCTACGCCACGGTGATGGAGGTGATGTACACCGCGGGCCAGGCCGATTTCGGCGACCTGCGGTTCCAGGTCAGCGGGCCGACCCCCACCGGCGGTGGCGAGGCCGCGGTGCACGTGATCCACTGCCAGATGCCGCGCATCCACTTCGACGACAAGGGCGTGCAGGACTGGGAGGCCTACGTGGCCATCGTGCGGGTCGATGCCGACCACGTCGTGGTGCAGCAGGTCACGCCGCGGCCGATGCTGATGCGCAGCCTCGACGGGGACCTCCCCGCGCCCGTCGACCACGCGCTGCCCCACCTCGGCTCGGCCCCGGACTTCGACCGCGTCGAGGCCATGATGGAGCAGCTCAAGTCCACCTGCGGCGTGTGCGAGCAGGTGATCATCCAGCCCGGACCCACGGACAGCTGGCAGACCGTGGTCAAGCTGCTCGACGCGACGCGCGAGTCCGGGGGTGAGGAGCTGTTCCCGCGGCCGATCCTGGCCCGCTGGGAGGACTGATCGTCAGCGCGGTGGCTGCCCCTCCAGCGGCAGCTTGCCCGACGTCCACACATCCACCGTGTCGTACAGCGAGTCGCGCCAGCGGGCGTACCCCAGCGCGCCGCCGAGGTCCGCGCGCAGCCGCCACGCCAGGCTGCCGTCGGGCGCGAGCACGTCGACCTGCCCCTGGGTGGACCAGGTGGACACGGTGTGGCCGCTGCGCAGCCGGGTCACGTCGCCGAGGCTCATGCAGAACGCGGGCTCGTCCAGCTCGTACTCCCAGGCGGGCACGGCCAGCCCCGCCTGCCGATCCAGCGTGTACTCCAGCACCCGGGACCGGCCCCGGTCCGGATCGCCGTTGTCGAACACCAGCAGTCCGCCGTCCAGCCGCTCGAATTGATGCTGGCGGGAGAACAGGGCCGTGCTGCCGTCGGCCAGCCGATAGTCGCTGTCCGCCCCGCCGATGCGCTCGACCACCACGCCAGTGGTCCGGTCGATCGTCCAGATCGCATCGAAGTTGCAAAGCGACACCTGGTACGTGTCCGTGCCCCGGTCGTAGTCCAGCGCGTTGGCGTGGGTCCAGCCCTGGCCGGCCAGGTGCTGGGATCCCGGGTCGTACGTGGCGTGATCCCACACCGACCACACCGTGCGGCGCGATCCTCCCGGGGACAGCTCCACGATGCGGTCGCCCTGGACCTCCACGCCGTCGACCTCGCGCACGTCGTACTCCAGCAGCGCGACCGTGCCGTCGCCGAGCTCGAAGAAGTCGTGGTGCACGCCTTGCACGTCGAGCGTCTGCACGTCCGAGCCGTCCGCGCTGACCTTGACCAGCCGGCGCTCACCGCTCGCGTCGCCGATGCCGCCCGCCGTGGACGTGACCAGGTACAGCACGTAGGCGCTGACGCGGGAGTAGTACGCCCGCGACACGTACACGTCCGTTCCGTCCGGGATGTGCCACCACACGTAGTCGCCGTCCCCGTCCAGGATCACGGCCGCGGGCGGACCGGCGAGCAGGGAGGTGACCAGGAACCCGGGCTGGCGGCCGCTGTGGGGAGCGCGCTCCAGCTGGATCGTGGGCAGTGCGGTCGGCCGCGCACCGGTCGTGATCTCGGCCTGCTCCCCGGTGCGGTGGTCGTCCCCGGTGACCTCCACGATCCGGTACTGCACGGCCCGGGAAGGCTTGAGGCCCAGCAGGGTGGCGCGGGCGGTGCCGTCGGGGTCGACCGTCGCGGTTGCTCGGTAGTCGAGGGTGCCGTGACCGAACTCCACGTAGGCGCCGTCGATGTCCGCGCTGGCCTTCCACTGCACGTGCACCGCGGTGGGCATGGTCGGCGAGACCTCGGCCTGGACCTGCGTGGCGAGGCCGTCGGGCTTGCGACCGCAGGCGGTCACCAGGATCACCAGCGCCAGGGCGGTGATCCACCGAGGGAGGGGGCGCATGACGACTCCAGCCTATCAGCTGGTGGGAACAAATCGCGGGTTCGTTCGGTTGACGGAGGTATGCGCGCCAAGACATTCCTCCCGCTGCTGCCCGCCGTGCTGTTCGCCACCTGCTGCTCCGGGGGGGTGCGCGCCCCGGCCGGGGAGGTGGACGGCGATCAGCTGACCGTCCTGATGGACCGCTGTGACATCCGCGAGAGCGTGCTCATGACCGCCCTGATCGCGCACCGCTGTGCGGTGGCTGCCGGCGACGTGAAGGGCCGGGACGCGGAGATCCTGACGGTGATCGACTACTCCCAGCCGTCCACGGACGAGCGCCTCTGGGTGCTGGACCTGGCGACGAACGAGGTTCTGTTCAACGAGCTGGTGGCCCACGGCAAGAACAGCGGCGGCAACCGGGTCACCTCGCTGTCCAACGAACCGGGCAGCCTGCAGTCCAGCCTCGGCGTGATGCGCACGGCCCGCACCTACCAGGGCAAGCACGGCCACTCCCTGCGCCTCAAGGGCCTGGAGCCGGGCTTCAACGACAACGCCCGCAGTCGTGCCATCGTGATGCACGGCGCCAGCTACGTGAGCGAGGCGTTCATCGCCGAGCACGGCCGCATCGGCCGCTCCTGGGGCTGCCCGGCTCTCCCGGTGGACGTGGCCTCGGACGTGATCGACACCATCGCCGGCGGCACGCTGCTCGTGGGGTACTACCCCGACGAGGCGTGGATGGCGGAGTCGGAGTACCTCAACTGCGAGTGAGGTCAGCGCGTCCAGGTCGGATCGATCAGCAGGATCGAGTGGCCGTCCGGCTCGCTGTCCGGCTCACAGCGGTACGGCGTGAAGTCCGTGATCCCGCGCAGCTCGGCCTGTACCTCCTCGTCCAGCCAAGCGCGGAACGAGCACTCCGCGGGATCGCGGGCCAGCAGCTCCACCGTGGCCTCGCTGAGGATCTCCACCTTGCGCAGCTGCGCCAGCGGCACGCTGCCGAACATGGTCACGGCGGCCGTGTTCACCCCGGTCACGGGCCAAAGCGCGCACGCGTGAACGTTCTTCTCCTCCACGTCGATCGCCTGGGCCAGCACGGTCATGCAGATCTTGGACAGCAGGTACGGCGCCTTGCCGACCGCGCCGCCGGTCGCCACCGGCGGCGACATCATCAGGATGTGCCCACCGCCCTCTCGCATGTGGGGGATCGCCACCTGGCTGGCCAGGAACGCCGCCCGCGCGTTGATCCCCATCACCAGGTCGAACCTCTTCGCCGGGAAGCTCGCCACCGGCGCCACGAAGATCGCGCCGGCGTTGTTGATCAGCGCGTCCAGCCGCCCGAACCGGGCTACGGTCTGGTCCACCATGGCCTGCACCTGGCCCTCGTCCCGCACGTCGCAGGGGATCACCAGCGCCTTGCGCCCCAGCGCCTCCACCTCCCGGGCCACCTCCCCCAGCGTCCCGGGCAGCTTCGGGTGCGACTCCACGCTCTTGGCCGCCAGCGCCACGTGCGCACCCTCCTTCGCACAGGCCACGGCACAAGCCGCCCCCACACCGCGGCTCGCGCCCGTGACCAGCACGACCTGATCCTTCAACCGCATGGTCCCTCCAAGGTCAGGCCACCAAGGTACGGCGTGCGTGGGTGAGGGGAAAGCCCGTGGTAGTCTGCTGCGCGGAAAGGGGTGGGCGTGATGCACCGAGCTTTCCTGCTGTCCACGCTGTCGCTGCTGCTGCTCGCCGGCGGCTGCCCGACCGCGTCGAACGACGACGACACGGCCGACGACGATGCGGGTGACGACGACACCGCTGCGCTGGGGCCGCGCATCGAGGTCTTCCCGGAGGAGATCGATTTCGGGACGGTGCAGTTCGGTACGGACGCGTCGAGCTCGTTCTTCATCTCCAGCGTGGGCGACGAGGACCTGCTCGTGGCATCGGTGTCCATGGCCGGGGGCTACGAGCAGTTCGACGTGGAGGCCTTCGACGGCCAGCAGATGGCGCCTGGTGGCACCGTCAGCCTGACGGTGCTGTTCCACGCCACCGCGCCCGGCTCGGCCGAGAACACCATCCACGTGATCAGCAACGACCCGGACCTGCCCCTGGTCCAGATCCCGGTCGTCGTCCAGAACGTCATCGACTGAGTCGAGAGGGGGACACCGTGAAGACCATCACCTGGCTGGTGCTGCTCGCATCCGTCCTGACCGCTGCCGGCTGCGCCATGACCGAGGAGCGTTACTTCGCCCAGCGCGCGGCCATCACCTGCGACCTGATGTTCGAGTGCGACTCGCCCAACACCGAATACTTCGACAGCAAGCTCGACTGCCAGGCCCAGCTCGAGGAGGACTTCCTCCGCGGCTGGGAGCTCGCCGGTTCCCCCTGCGATTTCGATCCGGCCGAGGCCGACATCTGCATCGGCGCCATGCGAGTCATGGACTGCGAGTACGCCGACCCCGAGTACCTCCCCGAGGAATGCGCCGACGTCTGGATCTGCGATTGACGGAAAAGGGGATGACGGAAAAGGGGACGCTCACAACTAAACAACTTGTTCGCTGGCTCAGAAGGCCACGAACGAGCGGTTCCGCGACAAACGGAAAAGGGGACGCTCACAACTAAACAACTTGTTCGCTGGCTCAGAAGGCCACGAACGAGCGGTTCCGCGACAAACGGAAAAGGGGACGCTCACAACTAAACAACTAATTCCTCCGGACGCGGAGGTGCGCCCGCGCCCTTGAACCGATGGGCTGTCTAGCGTTCCGGAGGGTGCTCCAAGACGAGCCTCTCGGCCGCCTCTCGGCCCCTCGGGAGCGCTCGACTCAGGGCCTGTTGGGAAACGCCGAGCCGGAGTGCCAGGTCGGTCTGCGTCAATCCGATTGCCTCCACGCCCAACCATGCGATCGCTGCCCTGGCTCTGGATACCTCGCGGTGTCTCCGCCCCTCTGTGATGGCTGCTGGGTCCACATGGAGCTGGGCACAGACGAGGTCGATCAGGTCATCGATGGTCAGCTCGTGCGGGTTGGAACCGAGCCTGGTGGCCGCCGGATGGCGTGCCTCGGTGAGCACACACGCGACGAAGGGCTTGTTCCCGACCACAAAAGAATCTCGGATTGCGATACGTGAAACCAACTCCTTGATGGCCGTCTCCTTGGACGGTCGCCCAGGCCCACGTTCCAGGATCTCTCCAATGGGATCGTCCTGCTCCAGGCCAAGGAGCATCCACTCCTCCATCAGACAACGCGCCCGGTCTGGTCTCTCGTCGAACAGTTGAAGGGTGAAATCCACGTCGACCACCCGAGGACGGATGTTCCCCATCAGCGCCGCATAGGAGGTGAAGGGGTATGTCTCCAGGTCGCGCAGGTCGCGAAGCATCCCAGCGCGGATGGGATTGAGCATGACGTACCGGAGCACACGGAACATGTAGTCCTCCTCTTCGATGAGGAGGGACTTGTAGCGATTCTGGTACAGGTGCCCTTGTCGGTCGTGTCGCTTGTTGAAGTACGTGGCGTAGCCGGTCCCGAGTGCGTGCATCGGATCGGACAGCTTCTGCTCGCGAGTGATCGTCTCAAGGTGGTCGTGGTTCGTCATGAGGGACCACGACAGGCATCGCGGCCCCTTTCCGCTGAAGCACTCGTGTGCTCGGTCGAGGAAGCACCACTTGTCGATGTCATCGGCAAAGATCCGGCTCCCTTCGATTCCGCGCTGCATGACGTGGTGGATGGCTCCTGGATAGTCGACTCGTGCTTGTCTTGGCATGGTCCGTGGACTTCGCAAGTCCTGGGCCAAGATGGGAAATAGGGACTCTGTTGCCGTTTCGGGGACTCGGATCGAGGTGGGCCGATTGGAGCGACCGTCCGGAAATCGAACGCACCGTTCGATTTCCGGACGGTCGGTGACCGGGAACCAGGTTGACAAGTTGTTTAGTTGTGAGCGTCCCCTTTTCTCGGCGGCCACGGTGGCCACCTGGGGAGACCGTGGGCGGGAGGTAAGTTGTTTAGTTGTGAGCGTCCCTTTTTCCCCGGTCAGGGCAGGTAGACGGCGTAGCCCCAGGAGTCCAGCGAGATGGAGGCGGCTCCGCCGGAGATGGTGATGGAGCCGGCGCCGGTGGCGTTGGTGAGGGTCTGGCCGTCGATGTCGAGGTCGGCGGGGATGGCGATCGACTCGGTGCGGGACGAGCCGGACTTGTTCATGGCGATGATGGCCACGTCGCTGTTGCCGGCGTCGCGGGCGTAGATGTAGAAGTCGTCGTCGACCCATAGCTGCACGCGGTCGCCGCGGCGCAGGGCGGTGGAGGCCTGGCGGGCCTGGCCGATGGCCTGGATGCGCTCGAGCAGCTCGGTCTGGTTGGCGTTGAGGTAGGGGTCGAAGCTCATGTTGCGGCGGTTGTCCGGATCGCCGTTGCCGGCCAGGCCGATCTCGTCGCCGTAGTAGATGAGGGGCACGCCCTTCTGGGTCATGACGAAGCAGAAGCCCATGGACATCTTGTTGATCAGGTCCCACTGGTCGACCGTGGCGCCGCCCGAGGCCATCAGGTCCACGGGCTGGTCCCAGTCGTCGTGGCCGTTGTAGTTGTTGGACAGGTACGTGGAGTAGCGGAGGATGTCGTGGTTGCCGAGGAACGGTGAGTTGATGGCGTCGCCGTACCACGACTCCCCGGTGGCCACCTGGTTCTCCAGGTCGGTGAACGAGGCGGTGCCGGCGAAGGCCTCGCGGATGGTCCACACCAGCGGGAAGTCGAACTGGCCGTCGAGCTCGTAGTCGGCCACGTAGTCCATGATCAGGCCGTGGCCGTCGGTGAACGTGTAGGTCTCGCCGACCAGGTAGAACGGTGCGCCGCCGCCCACCTCGAACTCGTCGCGCACGCGCATGGACAGTGAGCGCATGATCACGTGGTTCATGTGCTTGGCCGCGTCCACACGGAACGCGTCCACGTCGTACTCCTTGGCCCACCACAGCACGTCCTCGAGCTGCTGCATGGTGATGTCGTGGTTGGTGTAGTCGAGGTCGGGCAGGTACTCCATGAACCAGCAGTCCACGGCGTGGTCGTCCCAGCCGCAGTTGTCCGTGCCGCACACGCAGCCGCCGCCGTCGAACCAGTCCGGGTGCTGGCCCAGGTACTCGTGGTCCTCGTGCACGTGGTTGAGCACCAGGTCGAACAGCACGCGGATGCCCCGGGAGTGGGCCTCGTCGATCATCTCCTTGAGCCGGTCCTCGGCCGGCGAGTCCTCGTCGCCGAAGCGGGATTCGGGCGCGCGAGCCAGGATCGGCCAGTACCCGTGGAAGCCGGAGTACATGTGGCCGTCCGTGCCCCAGTAGCCGTCGTCGGGGTTCTCGTACACCGGGGAGATCCACAGCAGGTTCACGCCCAGCTCGCTGAAGTAGTCGTCCATCTGCATGGCGTCGGTGATGCCGAGGAAGTCGCCGCCCCAGTAGTTGGCCAGCTCCTCCACGTTCGAGACCGGGTCGTATAGGGCGGGATCCGCGTCCCAGTCGCCGTTGCGGAAGCGGTCGGTGAACGCGAAGTACATGGTCGCGTCCCACCACTCGAACGCCTCGTCCTCGACCCACAGCGGGATGAACAGGGGCTCGTTCTCGGCGCGGCGGCCGGCGGTGTCCGCGGCCCAGACGCGCACGGAGTGCTTGCCCGCGGGCAGGCCACTGACGTGCAGCTCGATGGAACCGCCCGCGTCGATGGACGCCTGGCCGGTGTAGTCCGCACCGCCCACGGTGACGATCACCGAGCCGGTGTCCAGCGGGACCTCGTCCGCGGCCAGGGCCACGTTGACCAGCACGTCGAGGTTGCCTAGCCCGTCGGCCGATGCCGACTCGGTCTGCAGCAGGGGCACCATGCAGTCGCCCACGCGCAGGTTGCGGTTCTCCGAGCCGCCGTACCACTTGGTGTAGCGGTTGGGCGGCGGGTCGCCCTCCCACTCGCCGTCGACCACGAACTTGTAGGCGTACTCGCCCGCGGACAGCTCGATGTCGAACTCCCAGGTGCCGTCGTTGTCCGTGTCCGCGATCAGGTCGGTGGACGCGTCGAAGCCGTTCCACTCACCGGCCACGGCGATGGTCGAGGGGGAGCCCGACGGGGTGTGCGTGATGGTGGAGGTGCAGTCGCGCACGTCCTCGATCACCGGCTCGGTGTCGTCGTCGCCCCAGGTGTCGTCGTCGTCATCGTCGTCATCGTCGTCGTCCGGGTAGCCGGTGGCGTCGTCGTCGTCGTCCGGCGGGATCCACGGGTCGTCGGGGAGATCGTCACAGGCGCCGTCCGGGCACAGATCGTCGCAGCCTGCCAGCAGCAGGGCCGTGGCCGAAAGCAGCATCGTCACGGTGCGAAGGGCCGTCATCACTCCTCCAGGCAGCGGCTGCCCGCGGGCAGCAGCAGCATCGCCGTCAGCGGCGGGATGGTCAGGGTGTGGGTAGCGCCGTGGGTCACGTCCACCTCGGTGCCGGAGAGCACGTCGGTGAAGGTGGTCGGCTCGTTCAGCAGCACATCCACCGGCATGGTGAACGCCTTGTCGCTCGGGGTGGCGGCGCGGTTAAGCACCACCAGCGCGGGCTGGGCGTCGCCCACGTCCCGCAGGTACGC
This sequence comes from uncultured Rickettsiales bacterium, assembly GCA_964639985.1. Taxonomy (GTDB): domain Bacteria; phylum Myxococcota_A; class UBA796; order UBA9615; family CAYRNR01; genus CAZXHG01. The sequence goes on along the minus strand of CAZXHG010000168.1, from coordinate 4,464 downwards.
CAGCACGTCGTCGTCGGCGTGGACGTCGTGGCGCTCGCCGTGGCGCAGGGCGGGCAGGCAGGCCCGCGCGCGGCCGAGGCGGGCCACCTGGGCGGCGGTCCACTGCTCGTGCTCGCTCAGCTGGTCGCCGAAGCGCATGGCGCGGCGGTTGTCCGGGTCGCTGGACCCGGGCATGCCGAAATCGTCGCCGTAGTACAGCACGGGCGCGCCCGACAGGGTCAGGGCCACGGCCTGGGCCATGACCTGGCGGCGGTAGGGCTCCTCGCCCACGGGCGCCTCCGGCGGGTCGGTCCAGGCCGTGCCCGTGTCGCCGGCCGCCTCGGACAGGAACCGGGTCACGTCGTGGTTGCCGATGAACGGGGCCATGATCGCGCCGGGCGGGCCCCACGCGGCCTCGGACTCGGCGATGGCGTCGCGCAGCTCGACCATGGTGGCGGATTCGTGGGCGATGGCGTTGCGCAGGGCCCACATCACCGGGAAGTCGAACTGGCCGTCGAGGCCGAACGGCCCCAGGTGGCGCTGGATGCTGGTCCAGCCCGTGGAGCCGGTGAAGGTCTCGCCCACCACGTACAGGGGCACGCCGCCGGTCTCGAAGCGGCGGGACAGCTCCCATACCAGCTCGCGCACGGCCGAACGGGGCATCATCGGCACCGCGTCCACGCGCACGCCGTCGAGGTCGAAGCGCTCCACCCACCAGGCCACGTCCCGGGCCTGCATGCGGGCGATGTCGCTGTCCCGCAGGTCGAGGTCGGCGAGGTACTCGGTGAACCAGCAGGTCTCGATGGCCTCGTGCCAGGGGCATGCGTCCGTGCCGCACACGCAGCTGCCGTCGCCGTTGAACCACTCGTGCGCGTTGTCGAGGTAGTAGGGGTGCTCCAGGTGCACGTGGTTGGGCACCACGTCCAGCAGCACGCGGATCCCGCGGTCGTGGGCCGCGTCGACCAGACCGTCGAGGTCGTCGGCCGTGCCGAAGTCCGGCTCGACCTCGTACGGGTCGATGGGCCAGTAGCCGTGGTAGCCCTCGTACTCGTGGCCGTCCACGCCCGGCCACAGGCCGTCGGGGTTGTCGACCATCGGCGAGATCCACAGCGCGCTGACGCCGAGGTCCTCGAAGTAGCCCGCCTGCAGGACCTGGGTCAGGCCGGCGAGATCGCCGCCCATGCGGCGGCCGATCATCTCGGAGGGGGCGTCCGGGTCGTACACCGGGCCGTGCTCGCTGGCGAAGCGGTCGACCACCACCTGGTAGATCAGCGCGTCGTTCCAGCTGAAGGTCTCGGGCTCGACCCACAGCGGGATCACCACCGGCTCGGCTGCCACGCCGCCGTCGTCCGCGGCCTCGACCCGCACGGTGTGCTTGCCCTCGGCCAGCCCGTCCAGGGTCAGGGTCAGCTCACCGCCGCCGAGCACGAGGTCCGTGTCCAGCGGCGTGCCGTCCCGCAGTTCGGTGACCAGCGAGTCGGGATCCAGGGGGGCCCCCGAGGACGAGCGCAGGAAGGTCAGTCGGATCTGGAGGCTCCCGTCCGCGTCCGCACTTGCCTCGTTGACCTCCCAGGCCGGAGTCGAGCAGTCCTCGACCCGCAGCAGCGAGTACTCGGTCTCGCCGTCGGCGTCGTAGCCTGTCAGGCCCTCGAGGATGTCCAGGGTGGGCGCGCCGTCCACCTCGAGTTCGTACAGGTAGTCGCCCGGCTCCAGGTCCAGCTCCACGGACCAGATGCAGGGGCAGACCTCCTCCATGGCCAGCGGCTGCCAGCCGGAGAACTCGCCGAGGGCGGTCACGGAGTTCACGTCCCGGTGGGGGTAGTGGTAGAGGCGGGCCGTGCAGTCGCGCCGGGGGCTGCAGCCCGCGACCGTCAGCGCGGCGAGTGCGATCAGCAGGACTCGTGCGAAGGCTCTCATCGACCGTCCAGGATCTGTTTACCGCATTTCTTCCTCGAACGTAACTCAAAACTGAGTTACTATCCCTTCGTGTCCGCTGAGGAGCGTGGGTGCTCATCTCCGGGTGACATGAAAAAGGTAGTGATCATGAATAGTTCACTGGTGAACAGGTGGTGGATCGTGGCGCTCGCGGGCGTGCTGGTCTACCTGCTGGCGCTCGCAGCCACGGCCGCCTCGGCCGAGGAGAAGGGGGCCTGCGACGAGCAGCGCTGGGGGTGCTTCTCCGGGGGCACCTACGGGCGCGTGCAGCCGTCGTGGAACCTGCGCGGCGGTTCGGGCTCGCCGGCCAACCTGGTCAGCCACGGCACGCGCATCGAGCTGCCCCCGTACGCGGAGGTGGACTTTTACTACCGCAAGACGCTCGCGCCCGCGCACGAGTCGCCCGTGACCACGGGCGCGGTGGTCACCGTGGGGTTCCTCGAGGACCTGTTCCACTTCACCGGCGACTTCGAGCAGTCGCTCGCCCTGCGTAACCTGTACGGCTGGGCGCGGGGGCTGGGCAACGGCCGCGTCGACATCTGGGCCGGCAGCCGGATGGTACGGGGTGACGACATCTACCTGGTCGACTGGTGGCCGCTGGACAACCTCAACACCTACGGCGGCGGCGCGACCTTCCACCTGGATCCGGTGGACCTGGACCTGCACGTGGGCACCAACCGGCTCAGCGACGACTTCCAGTTCCAGGAGCTGGAGGTGACCACGGACACGCCCGAGACCGCATCGGTGGTGTACATGGATCGCCAGCGGACCATCGCCAGCATCCGCGCCACGATCACAGGTCACCCCGCCGCCGGCGATTTCGGCATCAAGGGCCGGCTGTACGCCGAGTTCCACGGCCTGCCGCCCGGCCTGCTGCTGTACGACGACGGTGTGCGCCAGGAGGACCTGCCCTCGGACCTCGGCTGGGTGGTCGGCGGCCAGCTCGGCATGTGGGACTTCCTGCCCGGGTCGCACATGAACCTGTTCGTGCGGGGCGCCGGCGGCCTCGGCGCCTACGGCGAGTTCGCCGTGCCGTTCGGCCTCGATTCCGAGAAGAAGACCACGCGCGCGAGGGAGTTCCTCGTCGGCGTCAGCGGCAACGTGGAGCTGCAGCCGGTGGGCATCATGGCCGGCGCCTACGTCCGCTACTTCAAGGACGCCGACCCCAACGTCTACGACCTCGACGACAAGTGGGAGGGGATCGTGGTGGTGCGGCCCCACGTGTACGTGGGCCGCTACTTCCAGCCGTTCTGCGAGCTGAGCTACCAGCGCCAGGTGCCCAACGGCCTGTCCCCGGAGACCCACGTGCAGGAGCCGGCCGGGATCTTCAAGTTCGCGGTCGGCCCGTCCGTGGCGTTCGAGCGCTGGAGCTTCGCGCGGCCGCGGTTCCACGTGGTCTACCAGCTCTCCGCGCTCGACGAGAATGCGCGCAAGCTCTACGACGAGCTCGATCCGCGCCGCGAACAACCCCTGCAGCACTACGTCGGCATCGGTGTCGAGTGGTGGATCAACAGCTCGTCGTACTAGGAGGACGCGTCATGAAGAACACACTCATCTTCTTCGCCCTGACGACCCTGGCCGCGGGCTGCGTCTCCACTGACGAGATCGAGCAGGTCCAGCGCGTCAACCTCGTCGACGACTGGCGCGACGAGGTGATCTACCAGCTGATGGTCGACCGCTTCGCCAACGGCGACGTGAACAACGACTGGAACGTGGATCCCGGCCACCTCGGCCGCTGGCAGGGCGGCGACTGGCAGGGGATCATCGACCGCCTCGACTACCTCGAGGAGCTGGGCGTGACCACGATCTGGATCAGCCCGGTGGTGCGAAACGTGGAGGAGGACGCGGGGTTCTCCGGGTACCACGGCTACTGGACCCAGGCCTACGACGAGGTCAACCCGCACTTCGGCGACATGGCCAAGCTGCGGGAGATGGTGGACGCGGCCCACGAGCGGGAGATCGCGGTGATCCTCGACGTGGTCACCAACCACGTGGGCCAGCTGTTCTACTACGACATCAACCTCAACGGCAGCCCGGACGAGAACACCTACGGCAGCGACGGCGAGAACATCGAGCACCTCACCGAGTGGGACCCGGACTACGACCCGCGGGGCGTGCAGTCCTACACCTCGCTGGGGGAGTCCGGCCCCGCGCCGATCTACTTCGTCAACTACCCCGAATCCAACCGCGTGCCGCCCACGCCCGAGGATTTCGCGAACACCGCCTGGTACAACCGGCGCGGCCGCGTGACGAGCTGGGAGGAGGACGACCAGGTCGTCTACGGCGACTTCCCCGGCGGCCTCAAGGACCTCAAGACCGAGCTACCCGAGGTGCAGGACGCGCTACTGCGCGCGTTCCAGTTCTGGATCGACAACGCGGACTTCGACGGCTTCCGCGTGGACACGCTCAAGCACGTGGAGCACGAGTTCTGGCAGTACTGGACCCCGGGCATCCGCGACCACGCGGCCAGCCACGGCAAGGAGGAGTTCTTCATCTTCGGCGAGGCGTTCGACGGCGACGACGCGCTGATCGGCTCGTTCACCTTCGACG
>CAZXHG010000167.1:0-22641 GCA_964639985.1 uncultured Rickettsiales bacterium | reverse complement strand
GCTCCATGGTGCCGCGGATGTTGTGCACGTCGGTGAAGATCTCGGCGTAGGTCACGCCCGTCCCGTGCCCCCCCGACAGGGTGATCGAGCCTGCCAGCAGGCCGATCAGCGGGTGCATGTCCGTGGCCACGGCCAGGATCACGCCCGTGCCGTTCTGCACGATCAGGTAGACCGTGGCGATGCCCAGGAACAGCAGCACCTTGGGCCCGCCGCGGATCAGCAGCTTGATGCTCGCGCCGAGGCCGACCGTGGTGAAGAACACCAGCATCAACGGTGTCTTCAACGCCATGTCGTAGGCGAAGGCGAACTCGAACTGCGAGTACAGGATGGTGCTGATCACGGCGAACGCGATACCCCCGACCACGGGCTCGGGGATGTTGTTGTTGCGCAGGAAGGGGATGAAGCGGTTGAGCACGTTGCCCAGCAGCAGCACCCCCAGGGCGAGCGCGCAGGTCTGTACGAGGTTCAGCTGGACCGTCATGTCCCGTCCCGGGTTGTGGGGGAATGCCGGATCCTAGGCAACCGGCCCCCGCCCGGTCAATTCGGCGCGTGCGTGGGTACAATGACCCCGGAAGGGGTGATCTCCAATGAGGACCGACGGACCGCGGCGCGGCGTACGCCTGCTGATCGTGCTGCTGGGGCTGACCCCGGCGGCCCTGTTGCTTGGCGCCGACGGCTGCGCGAGCACCTGGAACCCGACCTACGACGACGACTCGGCCGACGACGACGCGGGCGACGACGACACGGCCGACGACGACACCGGGGACGACGACACCAGCGCCCCCGTGGACGCGGACGGCGACGGCTGGGACGCGTCCGTGGACTGCGACGACGGCGACCCGGCGCTCAACCTCGACGACGCGGACGGCGACGGCGTCACCACCTGCGACGGCGACTGCGACGACGGCGACGGCGACAACTTCCCGGGCAACCCCGAGGCCTGCGACGGGGCGGACAACGACTGCGACGGCGCGGTCGAGGCCGACGGCGACGGGGTGTGCGGCCTGTGGGCCCTGTACGGCGGCCACTCCGAGTGGACCGTTCGCGCCCTGGACGACGCGGGCACCGGCCAGGCCCCGACCCAGCCGATCCAGGCGGCGTTCACCGTGGCAGAGACGGGCAAGCTGTGGGCGCTGACCACGGACAGCTGGCACTCCATGTCCGCGGCGTCCCAGTCCTGGTTGACCTCCGGGGCCCGGGACGAGCTGTTCCCCGAGCTGTCCGGCGAGACCATCGTCGCCGGGGAGGCCACCCCTGCGTCGTGGTCCGGCACCGACGAGGCCACGATCATGCTCATGACCGCCAGCACGATGTACCTGTACGCGTACGACGTGATCACCGACACGATCACGCTGACGTCGTCCGACGCCTACGACGAGCTGTGGGACGGGCCGCTCGCGCCACCCCCGGAGCAGGTCACGGCCGCCTGGATCGACACCGAGAACGCCCACGACTGGGTCACCGAGGGCGACCCCCTGGCCACCTGCGGTCTGGGCACGCACTTCGTGGAGGGACACGCCGCGCTGCTCACCGCGGTCCCGACCGTGCACCTGGCCGACATCGAGTACTGCGCAGACTTCTTCCACGCGGGCTCTGCCACGGGCTGGAGTGTGTTCGGCTACACCGGCGCGCCCGCGCCGGAGATCGTCACCGCGGCCTCGTGGACCGGGGACACGCTAGTGGTGTTCGGCCCCTGATCTCTATCCCCTGCCCCGATCCTCCTGGATCAGCGCCTCGATCTCGTCCCAGCTCTCGAACCCCTTGCCCACGGTCAGCAAGGTCATGTCCGGCCGCACCACGGCCCAGGTCGGGTAGCCCAGGTCCTCGCCGGCCTCGTCCCACCACGGCTTGAACATGGCGTAGCCGAAGCCCCGGTCCTTGAGCACCGGCCCGCCGTGGCCGTACTCGTCGATGTAGTCCTCGAACGCGGTCTGGGACGGCTCGCCGACCACGCTGGTCAGGCCCTCGCCGAGCAGGCTGACGAACTCCACCGGGATCCCCTCCTGGGCCATGCCCTCGAGGAAGGCCGGCGCCTCGTCCGCCATCACCAGGCAGTAACCGCAGTCCGGCTGGGTGGAGTCCAGCACCACGTAGCTGCCGAAGAAGTCCCACAGGTTGACCAGGTCACCACAGGCGTCCTCGAGGGCGGCCGTGGGGAACACCGCGTCCTCGGCCAGCATGAAGTCGGTCTGCAGGTCGCCGGGGTTGCCCAGGGGCCAGCCGCACTCGTACGGCTCGGTGCGCACCTGGTACGGATCGGTCAGCAGCACCCCGTCGAGCTCGCTCACCGTGGCCGTACCCATGGCGCTGAGCACCACCGAGCCGGCCGCCTGCACGCCCAGGTCGGTCAGGGCGTACTCGCTGGACCACGACAGGTTGAACGGCGCGTCCAGGCTCACCCCCTCGGCCACGGTCAGCTCGCGGATGAACACGTTCTCGCTGGCGCCGCGGAAGAACGCCGCGTCGCCGCCGTCGGCGTCCGGCCAGGCCAGCCCCCAGTACTCGGTGCGGGACTGCTCGCCGCCGAACACGGGCTCGTAGCAGGTGCCGAAGCCGTCGGTCATCTCGGCAGTGCCCTCGAACTGCAGGCTGCAGCCCGGACACAGGTAGGGCTGATCGATGAACTGCTCGCCGGTGTAATTGCGGTGGTACTGGCAGTCGGTGAACCCGTCGGACTGGGCCTCGCTGTCGAAGTCCAGGCTCCAGGTGATCGCCCCGGTGATGCCATGGGCCTGCACGGTCGGGTCGCCGTCGTCGTCGTCGGTCACGTCGTCGTCGGACACGTCGTCGTCGTCGGACACGTCGTCATCCGACACGTCGTCGTCCGCCACGTCGTCGTCGGCAACGTCATCGTCGTCGCCGCTGTCGCAGCCCAGCACCAGCGCCGCCACCAGGGCCAGCAGCCACGGGATCGTCGTTCGCATCGCACCCTCCGTTCGGAGAGCATCATAGTGCAGGCGGGAGGGTCAGGCCTCGACCTCGACGATGGGGATATCCGTCCTGGTGAAGTCGTCCCCCACGCACAGCAATGGACGACTGGTCAGGAGCGCGGTCGCATAGGACATGCAGTCACCGAGGTTCAGGGATGCGGGATGCCGTCCCTTACCGTACCGGAGCCATGCATCCACGGCTGACGCGTAGTGGGCCTCCCCGAACGGGACCACCGTGACGCCACCTTCGCTGAGGAACCTCGCCAGGCTCCCCCGCGCGTCGCTCCCCAGGCGGGCCGAGAGCACGATTCCCGTCTCCACGAGGGTCGGTGCGCCGATGCCCACGGCGCTCGCGGACGACATGGCCTCCACGAGAGCCTCGTGCCCCGGCTCCTTCAGGAAGATGGCGACGACGGCCGAGGTGTCGAGGATCATACGCCCTCCGGTCCGTACCCCAGCAGGGCGTCCTCCTCCTCACGGCTCATCGTCCGACCCAGCTCCTCGGGCGGGACCGTGGGCCAGACCTCGCTCGCGAGGAATCTCCGGATCCGATCGCCGCGGCCCTGGCCTCCGACCTGGAACGCCAGCCGGTCGCGCCGCTCGGACAGCGCGCGTCGAACCGCTTCCGTCTTGGATTCTCCGGTCATGGCCGCGACCTCCGCCACCAGCGCCTCGACCTCGTGGTTCTTGATGTTCAGGGGCATGCGAATTCCACCATTCAAGGTATTTTCAACCATTATACCCGCCCTTCTCCAGCCACGCCCCCGAGATCACCGCGGACCGCTCCTGCTGGTCGACGAGCAGGCGCTGGAAGGCCTTGTGGCGGGGGAAGGCGCAGCTGAGGTCACGCAGCATCTGGCGGGCCACGTCGGTCTGCCAGGCGTGCTCGTGGGCCTCGGCGCAGGCCACGGCCGCGCGGGCCAGGGCCGGGTAGAGGTCGCGGCGACACCGGGTCAACTCGGCCGCGATCCAGCGCTCGGTGGCCGCACGGGCGGCCAGCAGCAGCCGCGGCCGCAGCCACACGTCGCGGCCCAGGGCCACGGCGCGGGCGAACAACAGGTGCCAGCGGGTCAGCCGGCCGATCGGGGGGTCGATCATGCGGGGGATGTCGTGCTCGCCGCCGTCGAGGTCGGTCCACCAGGGGCTGACGAAGTCGGTCTCCACCCCCACGAGGAACGAACGCCACATCGCCTCCAAGGCGGTCCGCTCGATCAGCGCGGCCTCGCCGGAACACGCCACGAGGAGCATCGGCACGACCACGGGCGCTGGGTGACGGTAGTGGTCCCAGCCGCTGCGCGGGCTGTCGGCCAGCCGGAACATGGCCGCGTGCGCGTCGCCGCTCAGCAGCTCGATCAGCGCGGCCGCGCGCTCGTCGCCGTTGCGGTCCAGGGTGGTCAGCGCGGCGTGGGCCTGTACCAGCCGGGCGGACAGCACCTCCGGGCCGCCGTCACACAGCCACTGCACGATCTCGAACGGGCTCAGCGCCGCGATCGCATCGTTGGACCACGCTCCAGCGTGGCGCGCTCCAGTGAAATCCAAGGGAAGGGACTCGTGGGGCTGGCGCACCCACACCGCGGTGGACTCCATGCTCATGGCATGCTCCTGCGGTCTGCGTGGGGGGCGCCACGTGTTGTCGGACCGGGCAACCGTAGCGCCGGGCAACGACAGGCCCTGACGTCTCGTCCACGGATCGCCGTAACATGTCACCCTGGCACGCGAGCCGAGGGGAGGTCCGATGGTCCGCACCACGCTGCTGCTGACGTTGCTGCTCGTGGGCTGCCCACAGCCCGGCGACGACGACGACTCGAGCCCGGCCGACGACGACGACACCACGGCCGGGACGGACGACGACGACACGCTCGACGACTTCGCCGAATGCGGCAACGGCGTGCTGGAGGAGGGCGAGGACTGCGACGAGGGCGACGCCAACGGCTCCACCGTGTGCGGCTGCCAGATCCACTGCGGATACGCCGGCTGGGGTACCGCGTGCGAGGACGGCGATCCCTGCTCCGTGCACGACCACTGCGACGAGGATGGCGGCTGCATGGCCGGCGAGCCGCTGGACTGCGACGACGGCGACGGCTGCACCACCGACAGCTGCGAGCCAGGCACGGGCGAGTGCCTCAACGAACCCCAGCAGCTCGGGGATCCCCTCGACCTGTGGGACGTGGTCCTGCTAACCGACCCCTCCACCCTGGACGTGGACGTGATCGACACCGAGACGGTGTGGGAGGGGCTGACCGCGGTCGAGGTCCAGGAGATCCGGTTCACGTCGTACCAGTCCGACGACTGCGAGCGGTCGGGGATCCGGCTGGAGGCCTACGTGGCCTACCCCCCGGGCGCGACCTCCCTGGATCCAGCCCCCGGCGTGGCCCTGGCCCACGGCCTCGGCGGCTGGGCCGAGGCCTCGACCGCGTCTGGCCCGGCCGCGGCCTGGGGCGTGGTCACCATCGCCTGGTCCGGCCCGGGCCAGGGCCAGTCCGAGGGCTGGGGCAGCGAGGCGGATCACCTGTTCGACACGGTGGACGACCCCCGCGACAGCTGGTTCTGGGAACACGCTGCCGCCGGGATCCGCGCGCTGACGGTACTGGAGACCCTGGCCGAGGTCGATCCGTCCCGGCTGGGCATGGTCGGCTACTCGGGCGGCGGACTGGCCACCCTGATCGCCAACGGCGTGGACAGCCGCATCACCACGGCCGCGCCGGTCAGCGCCACGGGCCACCTGGACCTGGCCATCGCGGCCACCCCGGTCCCGGGCTGGGAGTGGGATCTGTTGCAGTCCATGGATCCGCCGCGGGAGCCCACCGACCTCGAGTGGCTCAACTTCGTGGACTACCTCGACCCGATGAACTACCTGGCCTCGGCCCACGGCCAGGTGCTGCTGATCGACGGTGCCCAGGACGAGTTCTTCCCCGTCGACTCCCTGCAGGCCACGTACGCTGACCTGGACGCGGCCGGCAACGACCCCCGTCTGCTGGTGATCGAGAACTGGGACCACGGCTGGTTCGCCCTGTTCACCGCGGACGAGGCCACCGAGCGCACCGACGAGGCGCTGGCCTGGTGGCTCGGCCACGGCCTGGGTACGGACGCCGACTTCGCCGAGTTCGCGCCCCGGCCCCAGGTGGACATGGTCGTGCCGTGGGTCTGCTGGTGGGAGCTGCTCCCCTACGACTGCTCGGCCGCCCAGGTCAGCCTGTCGGCGGCCACCGGATACGACGTGACCGGGGTGACCTTCCACCACTCCAGCGACGGCTCGCTGACCTACTTCTCCACCGACCTGACCGAGAACGGCGGCGTGTGGCAGGGCGAGGTCCCCACCCTGGACGGGACCGCGCACGACGCCAGCGACACGGTCTGGTTCGCGGAGGTCGAGTTTCGCGCCGACCTGTTCGGCCTCAAGACCTTCACCCTCACCTCGGAGATCAACATCCCTCCGGGCTTCTCGCCCAACATCCTCCCCATCGACGGTCCGATCCCCTGACAATCGCTGGCCCCATGCTTCCGCATGGGGTCATGATGATCTCCGGACGGAAGCTGCCCCCGCCCGGGAGTGTCCTGCCGAATGCCCATGCACCGACTCGCACGAACGCTGCTGCGCTCCCGCTGGACCCGCCGCCTGGCCGTGGCGGCGTTGCTGGCCGCCGCCGTGGCCTACGCCGTGCTGGTCGGCCTGACCCCGGCCGAGTGGCAGACCGCGTGGCGCATCGAGGCCGGGCCGGGCGACGAGATCGATCGGCTGAGCCGCGAGATGGGCCTGCCTGCGGAGTACTTCAAGGCCCTGATCTTCCTGGAGTCCTCCGGGGTATCCGAGCCCGAGCCCCGCTTCGAGCCCGGCGTGTATCGCCAGCTCCGCGCCGTGCGCGACGGCGATCGCACCGGCTACGGCCTGCTCACGCCCGCCGACCTGCACGGCGCGTCCGACGAGGCGCTGCGCAACCTGGCCAGCTCGTGGGGGCCGATGCAGATCATGGGCTACCACTGCGTGGAGATCGGTGTGAACGTGACCGACCTGCGGGACGCGGACGCCGTTGCCTGGGGCGTGCGCTGGGTGGACCAGACCTACGGCCACCTGCTGCGCGAGCAGCGCTACGACGACGCCTTCCACATGCACAACGCCGGCTCCCCCTACCCCGAGACCGGCGGCCCCCGCACCCACGACCCCCGCTACGTGCCCCGTGGCCTGCGCATGATGCGCGGCTTCGCCCTCATCGGCTGGCTGTAGATCCACCGCAGCCGGAATCGTTCACTCCCCGAGGGCGTAGATCTGCCAGGGAGCGAGACGATGAGCCACATCTGGACGACCGGCATGGACCGGCAGGACGCGAGCACCTCGAGTCGCGCCGAGCAGGTCCGGCGGCGGGCGCGCAACCGAGACCGCCGCGTCCCCTCGACCATCCCTCCCGACCTCATCGAGCAAATGCCCATCCACCACCACGGACCGGCCGCGCAGCCCAGCGTGCTACCGCTGGCCTCGGTGGGCGGCGGCGGGCTGTCGCTGCTGTTCCTGCTGTTCGGCGTGCCCTTGTTCGTGTGGTCCGACAATCCCTGGCACTTCGGCGCAGTGTGGGCGATGGCCTCCGGCTGGGCCCTTCTGGCCTGGGCCTGCGCGGTCCGCACCCGCCCCCGGATCGGGCTGGGCGAGGTGGAGGAGGACGCCATGCCGACCATCAAGATGGGCTCCAGGCTCGCCGCGGCGACCCTCCTGATCCAGTGCACCGCGGTGCTCGCGGCCCCGTGGCTGGTCGTGCTGTGGGATCGCCTGCACTGGGCTCGACCCTGGTGATAGGGTCGCTCCATGAGAACCTTCATCCCTGCCCTGCTCGCCGCGCTGCTCCTCGGCACCGGCTGTGACAACAGCGGCACCATCCCGGTGGACGACGACACCAGTGACGACGACACGGTCGGCGACGACGACGTCACCGATGACGATGACGACGTCACGGACGACGACGACACCGGCAGCGACGACGACGACACCGCCCCGGCGAACTGCTCGGGTGGCTCCGGCATCCACCCGGGCTACCAGTTCATGGAGGTCGACGGCGCCAGCTGCTGGCTGTACGTGCCCGAGACCGTGATCGACTGCGCGCCCCTGTTCCTGTTCGGCCACGGCGGCAACGTGGCCGGTGGCTCCCTGGACGACGGCATGTGGAACGACCAGGCCCACACGGACCTGCCCGAGGCTGCGGACCAGCACGGCTTCGTCGTGCTGGTGCCGTTCGTGCAGGACCAGGCCCAGACCACCCACAACTGGACCCTGCTGGACGTGTTCACCATGGAGCTGATGATCGACGAGGTCACCGTGGGCGTGGACATCGACCTGGACCACGTGCTGTTCGCGGGCACGTCCGCCGGCGGCGTGATGGCCGCCTACTGGGGCCTGTGGGAGCCGGATCACCTGTCCCAGGTGGGCGTGCTGTCGTCGGGCTACGGCTACCAGGTCGAGTACCCCATGGTCGAGCCCGACCCCAAGCTGCCGTTCTTCGTGGGCCACGATCCCGACGACCAGGTGGCACCCTACTTCCTGAGCGAGGACTTCACCGAGGACCTGCTCGCCCGCGGCCACGAGGTGCACTTCGTGGACACCGACGTGGGCGGCAACGGCCACGGCTGGAACCCCACCGTCACCGACCAGATCCTCGACTGGTGGCTGCCCTGATCTTTCGAATTCCCCCGTGTCGATGAACGTCACCTTGTCACGATCCCCGCGGTCCGGGTAAGGAAGTCCGTGCACCGCGACCACCGACCGGAGGAGCACCATGCGCACCGCGACCTGCCTGCTGATCGCCCTCGCCCTGCTGCCCGCCACGGCCCGCGCCGACATCACATGGCCGGACATCATCGGGGAGACCGGCTGGGCCGACCACGCCACCAAGGATCACGACGTGGCCGGTACCGTGCAGGTGCGCCAGGCCATGGTCGACGGCGTGCAGTGCTGGCAGGCGATCGCCAACGTGGACGTCGACCCCCGGTTCATGCTCGAAGTGGCCCGCGACATCGAGGGCACGCCCCAGTGGGCGGTCACCGCGGACGTCAGCGACGCGAAGATCCTGGCCCGCTCCGGGCCGGCCCTGGAGTACTACCAGGTGGTGGACGTGCCGGGCTGGACCATGGCCAAGGACCGCTTCTGGTTCGTACGCGGCCGCACCATCCTCAGCGGTGTCACCATCGCCTTCGCCTGGGAGAAGCTCGACAACGGCGGCGCGCACACCGCGGTCTACGAGCAGTTCCTCGCCGACAACCCCAAGGCGATCGAGCCGCCGATCAACGCGGGCGGCTGGCTGTTCACCCCGGTCGACGACGGCATCGAGATCCGCTACCACATCTGCACGGACGCGGGCGGGTCCGTGCCGGACAACCTGCAGTCCTTCGCCACCTCCTCCACCCTGCCCGACACGGTCGGCGACCTGGTCCGCGAGGCGCGCAAGCGCGCGGACTGATGCGGCCGAGAAACTCCCCCACGGGTTGTCAAGAAGATGTAAACTTCTTGTCGAGGGTGGAGGGCCGCCCCGTTCCGGGGACATCGCGAGTACGGCCCTGAAACGTCCTGCGGGGGGACGTACGGAGGGGTCATGAACGAAGAAGCCCAGATGGCCGAGGAGCTCGCGCAGCTCCGCTACTACAAGGACATCAAGGAGCGCCGCTCGTGGATCGCGCGGGTCACCGTGCTGGTGATCGCGCTGGGGCTGCTGTCGCTGAACACCTACCTGATGTTCGTGTCGACCAGCACCATCGTGCTCAACATCGACCTGGCCCGCATCGAGCAGAGCGACCAGGTCGACATGCTCCACGTCCGCCTCGACGCCATGGACCGCCGGATCGCAGCGTCGAGCGCGACGGCGGTCGCCGAACCGCTGCCCGAGCCCGAGCAGCTCCTGGCCATGGCCGACGCCACGACGGCGCCGTAGCCCTCCGCCTCCTCGGAGCGGGCAGGGCCCCGTGCTATCCTCGCCGCGGATCGAGGAGGGACCATGACGGCGCGCCTGTGCCTGCTGTGCTCCTGTCTGTGGCTGTGCTCGTGCGGGCCCGAGCCCGAGCTGTTCGTGCAGGTGTGGACCGAGCAGGCCCGCGCCGAGGTGGACGAGCGCTACCTGTCGTTCGCCGTGGACTCGGCCCAGGTGTTCGGCGGCCGGTTCTGGAACCCCACCGCCGATCCGTCGGCTCCCGAGGTCGTGGTCGATCCCTACGACTTCGAGCGCGAACGGATCCGCACCCTGGCCGCGGGCCTGGCCCCGGCCATGCTGAGGGTCGGCGGCACGTCCGCGGACCACGTCCACGTGGATCTCTCCGAGAGCCCGGTGGCCGAGCCACCCGAGCCCTACCAGCTGCTGTGCACGGCCGAGGACTGGGCGCGCGTCAACGCCTTCACCGACGAACTGGGCCTGGACCTGTTCTTCACCCTCAACGTGGGCCCCGGACCGCGGCACGAGGACGGCAGCTGGGACGACAGCGAGACCCGCGCGCTGATGGAGCACGCCAGCGGACGCGGCGATCCGGTGGTGATGTGGGAGCTGGGCAACGAGATCAACGGCTTCCTGCTGGCCCACGGCGCCAGCCTGAGCCCCGAACAGTACGCGGACGACATGGCCGCCCTGCGCGACCTGGTGGACGAGGTCGATCCGGATACCCCGATCGGCGGCCCGTCCAGCGCCTACTGGCCCGTGGCCGGGGAGCTGGCCGAGTTCTACGACGACTTCATGCCCCTGGGCGGCGAGCACCTGGACGTGGTCACCTGGCACTACTATCCCCAACAGTCCCAGCGCTGCCCGGTGCAGACCGTGCCGGCCGGCCCCGAGGTGATGCTCGAGCCGGCCGCGCTCGACGAGGTGCTGGTGTGGGCCGACGAGGTGGAGGCACACCAGCGCGCGCACGCGCCGGACGCAGCCATCTGGCTGGGCGAGACCGGCAACGCCCAGTGCGGGGGCGAGCCGGGCGTGTCCGACACGTTCGCGGGCAGCTTCTGGTGGCTGGACCAGCTGGGCCTGCTGGCGAAGCGGGGACACCAGGTCACGGTGCGCCAGACCCTGTCGGGCTCCGACTACGGCCTGATCGACGACGTCACACTGGAGCCCAACCCCGACTACTGGGTGTCGCTGCTGTTCAAGCAGCTGATGGGCACGAAGGCCCTGGAGGCGTGGACCGACGACACGGACCTGCTGCGCACGTACGCCCACTGCGCGCCCGAGGGTGTGGGCGACCCCGGCGCGATCACCGCGGCCGTGATCAACCTGTCGGCCGACCCGGTGCACGTGGGCGTCGACCTGCCCACCCCGATCGAGACCTATGTCCTGAGCGCGGAGTCGCTGGCCGACCGCCAGCTCATGCTGAGCAACCGGGTGCTGGCGCTGGAGGACGACGGCTCGCTGCCCGACGTGGGCCGGCTGTCGTTGACCTACTTCGAGCCGGACTTCGAGATGCCGGGGCACTCCCTCGCCTTCGTGCATTCGCCCAAGGCCGACGCGCCCGTGTGCCAGGAGTGAGCGGGGGACGGTGCCAGGGGCAGGGTTCGAACCTGCACGGGGCAAGCCCCACCGGGGTTTGAATCCGGCGCGTATCCCACTTCCGCCACCCTGGCGCAGAACTGCACATTCGCGGCGTTTCCGGGCTCACCTGCGCTACGATCCGGCTCACGTCCCCGGGAGGGTCTCCATGCCGATACGCGCGTTGCTCGCAGTCACCCTCGTCCTGGTCCTGTCCGGCTGCCCGTCCGGGGACGACGACGACTCGGCCGCCCAGGACGACGACGACACCACGGCCGAGCCCGCCGAGCCCACCTTCAAGGACCCCACGCAGCCCGGCCCGTTCGCCGTGGGGGTGCGCGAGGAGCTGCTGTACGACCCCGAGCTCGGCATCGACACCCCCCTGGAGATCTGGTACCCGGCCGTGCCCACGGACGGCGAGCCGGCGTGGCCCGGCTCCATCGGCGTACGGAACGCGGACGTCGACCTGGCCGAGGCCCCCTACCCGGTGGTGGTGTTCAGTCACGGTCACCGCGCCCTGCGCTACCAGTCCTACTTCTGGTGCGACGCGCTGGCGTCCCACGGCTACGTGGTGGCCGCGCCCGACCACGAGTTCAACACCGTGTTCGACTACGTGGAGTAGGCGTCCCCGCCTGTAAGTAGCTGAAATTACTGAAGGCGGCGGGGCGGAAACCGGCCTGTTCCGGCCTGTTCCCGCCCGGATCGGGAACTGTTCCCGGCGGGTTTCGGCTTGATCGAAGGCGTTCCGGCGGATCGAGGCCTCGTCCGGGAGCTCTCACAGCTCGACACGGTGTTCGACACGGCTGCTTGTCAAGCTGTCGAGAACCCGTTGAACGGACACGACAAGCTCTACGCATGCTGATCACAGTCGGACTCGCACCGGTCCAGTAGCCACTTGCAAGGTGTCTGTGGCGTGTTGGCTTGCAAGTGCCGTGAGAAACGCTGGATCCGGCGTTCGAACCGCGTTCGACACCGTTCGACATGACACAGATCCCACCCTGGAGCGTGTCAAACGAGCCTTGATCCGATCAGCAAGGGGCCCGAGAGACCGGGATCGACGCGTTTCAGGGCGCCGCCCATGTGGCCGAATACAGCGCCCGGCTGGTATCGGACCACTGGGCAGCCAGTCCGACGAGACTTGATGGAACGGGGGAGTTGACTCGCAGCGAATCTGGCGAGTCGATCTCGATGTCGAGGCTTCCGCGTGGCCAGCCGGTGTCCATGTAGCGGTCGCGCTTGCTCCGCCAGACCTGTCGGGGATCCCACAGGGCGACCAGGTCGAGGACGACGTCATTGCTGCTGTCCACGCAACGGAGAAAGCTCGCGGCGAGGAGGTCGAACGTGGCCCGGGGCGCCGGCGTCTCCGCCTTGTCGACGATCGCGTCGCTGTCCGGCTTGACGACCGCCCACAGGGGGACCGAGCCATCGCCGTCCAGCCAGATCCGGACGCGATCGTCCCCGGGTCGTTCGGGATCGCAGGTGATGAGCCAGCCCGTCAGGGCCGCTTCCGCGAGGCCGGGATCCAGGCTGCGCTCCACCGCACCCCTGATCGCAGCACCGCCGTACATCGACGGATCGGTCCGGGCAATCCGCTTGTGCAGGAAGGTGAGCTGCTCACGGCCTGGAGCGACGTCGCTGCAGGCTCGCTCGACGCGAACCAGCTCGTTGACGAGCTGCCTGACCGCGGGCTTGCCGTAGGACAGCTTCACCTCGACGACCGCGATCTCACCATCGTCGAGGCACAGGAAGTCCGGCTTGCGTCCCTTGGTCGTCTTCTTCTTGTCCGGGTAGGGCAATTCGGCCTTCGGTGCCTTGGGTTCGGACACAACGAGGCCGGAGAAGGGAAGTCTGCCCGCGGCGACCGGATGGCGAGAGAAGCTCTTCAGAACCCGCTGGACCTGCCGCTCCTTCTCCGGCCGGGTCTGGAGTACGGTCGCTGGAGCCCCGTCGATCGCGATGTCCACCTCGGTACGTGTTGCGTCGAGAACGACCTGCATGACACCACCTCCAGCTCGGCTCTACCGCCGCGCATCGCCCATTCAGCACGTTTTCGCATCGATCGATCGCGTGCAGGCCCGGCCGGTGTCCTACCGGCTGGCCACGATGCGGAATCCCAGGAAGCCCGTGGCGCGATCGGTCTCTCTCCCGTTCCGGCGAGCGACCCTGGCGGCGAGGGCGTCGTAGTCGAACGACCCGCCCCGGATCACCCGGATGGAGCCATCCGACGGGCCGGACGGGTCGATGGACTGCCCCACGTCGTAGTGGCCGTACCAGTCCCAGGTCCACTCCCACACGTTGCCGGACATGTCGTACAGACCCCAGGCATTGGGCGCGAGGGTTGCCACCTCGTTCGTTGTGCCCCCAGAGGTCCCCCTGGTCCATGCGACCCCCGACGCGTGGTCCCCGCCGGCAAACGCCCGACCCGTACCCGCACGCGCGGCGTACTCCCACTCCGCCTCGGTGGGGAGCCGGTACCCGTCGGCTGCACGGTCCCAGGTGACCGCGTCGCCCACGACGCGGTAGGCGGGTACGAGCCCCTCCCGCTCGGACAGCGCGTTGCAAAACCGGATCGCGTCGAGCCAGGTCACGGATTCCACGGGCAGACGATCGCCCCTGGACCGGCTGGGGTTGGTGCCCATGACCGCCGCGTAGAGGTGCTGGCTGACCTCGGTCGCGCCCATCACGAAGGACCGCGTGAGGGCGACCTTGTGCCGCGTCTCGTCGGCGTCCCTCCCGGCCTCGGCTTCCGGGCTGCCCATCCAGAAGGCGCCGGGCTCGATGGCCACCGTGGGATAGCCCGCCATGGCCTCGATCCCCACGGCCGCTCCACCTGCATCGACACGCTCGACCCCGACCGACTCGTCCGCCTGCACCACACGCTCCGACGACCGATCGGCGCTCGCGCCCACGACCATCGCCGCGATGTCCGGCCCCTCCTCCATCCCGGCGGCGATGACCTCGTCCTGCCCCGGACCATCCACCGCCGGCGTCTGCTGCCGGTCCGACAGCACGGCGAACAGCACGCCCTGCACGTACTCCACGGCCTCGCGGCCCGTCACCAGCCCGTCACCATCCGCGTCACCCCACCCACGAAACGCACCCAGCAGCAGGTAGCTGAACGCGGGCCGGCCCAGCCCGGGCAAGGGCCCGGCGAACTGGTCGGAACGAGCCGCACTCAACACGGTGGCGCTTCCAGACGGCAGGTCGTACGTGGGCACCAGGGGCTGCAGCCCTGGTACGAGCGCGCCACCGGTCGAGGTCCGCCCGCTGAAGCACGCGTCGAGCACGACCACGGTTCGCGACTGCTGGCCCACCTCCACCGCCCCGAGCAACCCGGATCGCGCCACGCTGCGCGCAGCCAGGCCAATCGCGGTCTGCTGCGCGTCCACCCCCACGAGCAGCCCGTCCGAACCATCGGCCGACGGCGCACCGTGCCCGATGAACACCACCCACAACGTACCGCCGTCCCCCACCTGGCCGGCCACACGCTCCGCATCGCCCAGGATCTGGTGGTTGGTCCCCTCCTGGTCGCGAAGGAAGCGGATCGAACCCACCGGCACACCCCGCGCCCTGGTCAGCCACAGGAACCAGTCCTCACCATTGGCCCGGGCGCCGGGTACGTCCTCCACGAACGCGTAGTCCTCGATGGCCACGATCAGGGCAGCATCGTTGCCGCCGCCCCCGACGTCCGGGTACCCGCCCCTCAGATCAGGCCAGCCCTGGGCAGCCGACGAACCTGCGGCGAACAGGCAGGTCAGGGCCAGCAGCACCGTGGCAATCCTGGTCATCGCGTCGGTCAGGGTTCCTCCCCGGGCCCGGCGAATGCCGGTCCATGCGCACGATCCTAGCAAACCGCGGTCCGGCCCCACCCTGGGATTCCCTCGCGCGTGCTGATATCGTCTGTGCAGGCAGGGGGCCATCGACGGGGGCGAGTCCAGGCGCCGGGGTGGCCAAGGAAGTAGATGCAGGGGGCACCGATGCGCGACGAGATCAGGACACACATGCGGACGGCCGTCGTCATGCTGACGATTGCCGCCCTGCCGGCCCTTTCGGCTGGACCTCGGTCATCCCAGGCACGCGAAGGCAAGTGGGAGGTTCGCGCCGACGGGTCGCAGCAGGTGGACGACATCGTGCGGCTGCGCTCCAAGAAGGAGGCCCAGGAGGACGCGGTCCGCAGGCTCGTCGACGTCCTGTGGAGCGACCTGTACGAGGTCTACGTCAGCGACAGCACCGACATCCAGACCTACAACCAGTTCGCCGTGCCGGACAAGGTCCGGTACTCGATCCCGGTCCGGGTCCGGTACAACAGCGCCACGCTCGAGGAGGCGCGCCGGATCCTCGCCTCGCCCGACCTGACCGGCGGCGAGCACCCGGTCTCGATCACCCTGCCCACCGGCCAGGTGACCATCTACCTGTACGACGAGGTCCGGCCCATCTTCGACTCCCTGTCCGACGGCGGCCGCTGGCCGTTCCAGTGCCGCGTCGTCCTGCTCGACGAGAACCAGGAGGTGCTCGGCCGGTCCGACTCGGTGCTGTACGTGTACGTGCAGGACCTCAACCTCACGAGCGCGCCCTGGGTGGGCTCGTTCCAGAAGGCCGCCGCCCCGCCCGACATCGGCTACCTCGGCGAGATCATCACCATGAACGCCGGCACCGAGGGCAAGAAGCTGCTGGAGGACCTGCAGGGCTTCCTCTCCCACGCCGAGTCCCACTACTACCTGGAGAGCTCCGACCGGATCACCTTCGACTACCTGAGCCTGGACATCCTCGACCGGGTCGCGTCCATCCGCGTGCTGCGCCCGGACGACGCCCTCCTGCTGTACCGGGGGGAGTGATGGCCACGAGGCTGGTCCTGGCAGCACTCGCCGTGCTGCTGTCCATGGCCGCGCCGCAGATCGCAGCCGCGGACGACTACGACAAGAACCTGCTGCTGCTGCGCAAGGCGCTACGCGAGGGCAACTGTGCACAGGCCCACGACGCATCCCAGCGGCTGGTGCAGATCGACCCGGACCGGGCCGAGGCCTACCTGGGCCTGGGCGACGCGGCCATGTGCCTGTCTCGTCACTACGACGCCCTGGTTGCATGGACGCGGTACCAGGCCCACGGCGGCGACGAGGACC
This sequence comes from uncultured Rickettsiales bacterium, assembly GCA_964639985.1. Lineage (GTDB taxonomy): Bacteria > Myxococcota_A > UBA796 > UBA9615 > CAYRNR01 > CAZXHG01. Next base: position 6,111 of record CAZXHG010000167.1, on the reverse strand, counting down.
TGACCGACAAGATCGCGCTGGCCCGCCGACACATGGCCACCGTGGACGTCACGATCACGACGTGGGAGGAAGCACTCCCGGAGCCGTTCATGTCGCAGGCGGAGTTCGAGCCGCTCGTGCCCACTTACGAGGATGCGCGTCAGCTGTCCTGTACGCTCGTGGGGGTGGGCCGGGACGTGCAGGACGCGCTGGTGGACATCAACGACGGGCTCTGTACGGTGTCCGTGCCCCCTGGACGCGCGTCCGTGATCGAGGTGACGGCCCGTGGCCACACCGTGGTCAACGTACCGGTGAACAACCCATCACCCGGCACAAGGCTTCGCGCCGAGGCCGCCCTCGTGCGCGAGGCATCCGGGGATATGCTCGATGGCCAGTGGGTCTGCGCCACGTCGGACTACCCGGCCGACCTCGGGCTCGAGGCCGGCGGCGAGCTTCCCCTGGAGGAGACCCCTGTGTGGGTGCCCGCCGGAACCTACACGCTGCAGGTCTCCACACCCCACGGTGACCCGCTCGAGACCACCGCCATCGAGGTGGTGCCCGGCACCACCCACCTGTTCGACGTCACCGGACCACGCAGGAGCGACCACCGCCGCATGCACGGGCCGGTCTCCATCCCCGTCGAGGAGATCGACCTCCGCGCCTCGCTGACATCCAGGGTTCCCGGTCACGAGGGCGAGACCCTCTCGCTGACCCCGGGGGAACCGCGCGAGATCTTCACCGGCGTGTACGAGGTCGTCCTCGAACGGCTCGCCCCGGGTGACACCGTCGAGGACGACGCCTGGTTCGAGGTGTTCCGCGGTGAGCAGCAGATCAGCGTGCACGCCGGCCGCACCTCGAACCTGCTGTCCGGCTCCCTGCTCGAGGAGCACGACGAATCCTGGGTATCCGAGATCACCCTGGCCGACGTCCCCCGGGGATCGCGGGTCCTCTACGACGGCGAGACCACCAACCTGGTCGCGGACGAGGAGCGCAACTCGTTCATCGCACGAGCCCGGCCCGGGAACCACACCTTGACCGTGATCAGCAACTGGCGGCCCGCCTGGGAACGCACCGTGCTGGCCGAACCCGAGACCCGCATCGATCTGACGTACGACGCGGAGGTCCTCCCCCGGTACTACAAGGCCCGCAAGATGCACCGGGGCGCGATCATCCCGCTGGCCGCCGGCGGTGCAGCTCTGATCGCATCGGGCGCGCTCTACGCCCTTTCGATCCGGTCCATGGGCGAGGCAATCACGGTCGACGCCAGCTACCACGCGCTCGACGGCGGGGTGGCGGACGAGGACCTGTACATCCAGTACGACTCCGACCGCTACGCGTGGTTCGAGCAGGCGACCGACGAGCGCGCGGCCGCAGGCGTCTTCCTCGGAGTGGGCGGGGTCTCGCTGAGCGTCAGCGGCCTGATCTACCTGCTCGCGCCCAAGGATCCGTCCCGCAGGATCCTGGGCTCGTCCACCATGCGGATCTCGCCGTGACCACGCGGCGGACGGCCGCGGCCGCAACGACCGGCGCGCTCGCGCTGGTCGCGCTCGCCCTGTCCGCCGGATGCCCTTCCAGTGGTCCGCCCGACGAGGTCAACCCCACGGACCCACGGTACGACCACGATGGGGACGGTTACTGCGCGTCGGCCACCACATGCGAGGACGGTAGCGACCCGGGCGACTGCAACGACGACGACAGCGGCATCCACCCGGGGGCGAACGAGACCTGTGGTGACGACGTCGATTTCGACTGCAGCGGTGAGCCAAACGACGGCACCATCGATGTGGATGGTGACGGTGCGATCGCCTGGTACTGCGATGATGGCGACGACTGCGATGACGCCGATCCCGGACTGAATCCCGCGGACGCGGACGGCGACGGCGTGTCCACCTGCGACGGCGACTGCGACGACGACGAGCCACGGATCTCCCCCGCCCTGACCGAGGTCTGCAACGACGGCCTGGACAACGACTGCGACGGCACCCTCAACGATTGCAGGCACTCGGGCACCATGCAGGCCACGGAGGCCGACATCATCATCCGCGGCGTGGATGGCGAGTGTGCCGGCGTGGGCATGGACACGGCCGGAGACATCGACGGCGACGGCGTGAACGACGTGGTGGTCGGCGCCTACTACAACGACCTGGGTGGTACACACGCCGGAGGCGCTTACATCCTGTACGGCCCGCTGGACGGGGAGATCACCACCTCGACGGCCGACGTGTTCCTCATGGGCGAGGCCACGGGGGACGCGGCCGGTGTGATCGTGGACTCGGGCGGCGATCTGGACGGCGACGGCAACGACGACGTGCTGGTGGGGGCGTACAACGGCGAGGGGGGCAGCAATGCAGGGGCCGTGTACGTCGTGTACGGACCGATCGAGGAGGACGTCACCCTGTCGGCCGATGCGGGCGCCAAGCTGGTAGGAGAGAACACCACGGATTTCGCCGGCCGCGCACTGGACCACGCGGGGGACGTGAACGGCGACGGACTGGACGACGTGCTGGTGGGGGCCCGCCTCGCCGATCCCAACGGTTCGGCAGCAGGCACGGTCTACGTGGTGTTCGGCGAGGTCACCGGTTCGGTCGACCTGGCAGATGCCGACGTGCGAATCGATGGCGAGGTGGAGTACGAGTACTTCGGCTGTGCGGTTGCCGGCGCGGGCGACGTGAACGACGACGGCTTGGACGATCTGCTGATGGGCGCCTTCCAGTACGACTACAGCACGGTCCACAGGACCGGGCACGCGTACCTGATGCTCGGACCGGTCGAAGGGAACTACACCACCAGCGACATGACGGCCTTCTTCGAAGGGGAGTCAGCGGGAGATCTGGCGGGCAACTTCGTTGCCCAGGCGGGCGATCTAGACGGCGACGGAACCCCCGACATCGCGATTCACGCCTCGCAGTACCTCAACGAAGGCCAGGGCAGAATCTACCTCGAATTCAGTCCGCCGCCGGTGGAGACCTATCTGGACGACGCGGACATCGTGCTGAGCAGCGGGGAGGATGACGGGCCGGTCGGGAACTACGGCCGCGTGATCTCGGCGGGTGACGTGGACGCCGACGGGCAGGACGATCTGGTGTTGTCCGCCTTCGGCAACAGCGAGACCGGCGAGAAGGCGGGAGCTGTGTACCTGTTCCACGGACCCCTGGACGGATCCCAGAGCTACTCAGGCGCAGACGCGAAGTGGCTGGGGGAGGCCGAGGGCGACCAGGCGGGCTACACGGTCTCGGCCGCCGGCGACGTGGACGGAGATGGGATACCGGACATCGCGTTCGGCGCCTTCTACACAGACGGCGACTCCGAGGACGACGGGGCTGTCTACATCGTGAGGGGGCTGGGGCAGTGAGGCCACGACCGAGCACGCGGACTCCCACGACTTCATGCTCGCGTGGCTCCCTCGCTGCTCTCGCGCTCACGTTGCTCGCTGCCGGCTGTCCGAGCGAGCGGAACTGGAGCACCAACCCCACGGATCCCAGGTACGACCACGACGGCGATGGGTACTGTCCCGCAACCACCTCGTGCGAGGACGGCAGCGCTCCCGGCGACTGCAACGATCAGGACCCCGGCATCCACCCCGGTGCATGGGAGACATGCGGCGACGATGTCGACTTCGACTGCAGTGGCGAGCCCAACGACGGCATCATCGACGTGGACATGGACGGAGACATCGCCTGGTACTGCGATGGCGGCGAGGACTGCGACGACAATGACCCGCTCTTCAATGCCAGCGATGGCGACAACGACGGCGTGACCTCCTGCGACGGCGACTGCGACGACGACGAACCACTCGTCCACCCGGACATGGACGAGATCTGCAACGACGGCATGGACAACGAGTGTGACGACGACGTGGGTGACTGTCGCCTGGCCGGCACGATCGACATGGATACGGTCGGCGCATCCTTCGTCGGCCAGGCAGGGGACAACCTCGGCTGGGCCAGCGCTGCCATCTCGGCCGGAGACCTAGACGGCGACGGCCACGCCGACGTCATGCTGGGTTCGGTGTGGAGCGACACCGCGGGCGAGGACGCGGGCATGGTGTATGTCCACCTGGGCCCCATCCTCGGTTCCGAAGGCCTCCTGATGCCCGAGGCGGCCGCAGCGACCATCACTGGAGAGGCTGCCGGTGACCAGGCGGCCCGGGGATTGGCCTCGCTGGGCGACGTCAACGGCGACGGCTACGACGACATCGTGGTCGGTGCCAAGGCCAACGACGAGGCGGCCGAGGACGCGGGCGCGGTCTACCTCGTCCTCGGCCCGGTCGAGGAGGACATATCCCTGGCACAGGCCGATGGCAAGTACCTGGGCGTGGGTGCGGGTGACAATGCCGGGCTGTTCCTGTCCAGCGCGGGCCACACCGACGGAGACGCCATCACCGATCTGCTGGTCGGCGCGTGGCTGGCCGATACCACGGCCGAGAACGCAGGAGAGGCCTATCTCGTCACCAATCCATCCGCAGAAGTGGCCAGCCTCGCCGACGCGACGGCCATCCTCACCGGCGAGGTGGCCAACGACCGCGCGGGCAACAACGTGGCATCCGGCGACATCGACGGCGATGGCGACGATGACCTGCTGATCGCCGCGTATCTCGAGAGCACCGAAGCCCAGTACGCAGGAGCGGTGTACATGGTCAGTTCCCCGATCACCGGAACCCACAGTCTCGCCGACGCCACGGCCAAGTTGCTGGGCGAGGCCGAGGGAGACAAGGCCGGATACGGACTTGGCTCGGGTGGCGACGTCAACGGCGACGGGATCGACGACATCCTGGTCGGCGCTCACTTCGAGGACGAGGGCGGCGACGGCGCCGGGGCGGTATACGTGGTGTACGGGCCGATCGAGGGACTGATGTCGCTCTCGGACGCCGATGCAAAGCTCGTGGGCGAGGGGGCCAGTGACTACGCTGGTGGCGCGCGACTCACGGACCTCGACGGTGATGGGTTCGACGACGTGCTCGTCAGCGCGCCGGGGACATCGGGCATCGTCGAGCATGCCCGGCAGGGGTACGTCGTGTACGGCCCGGTCTCTGGCACGATACCGCTGGCCGAAGCCGACGTGCACTTCGTCAGCCAGGATCTCGAGGGTCGATGCTGCGGTGTGTACCCCGGTGGGGACATCAACGGCGATGGGCTCGACGACCTGCTGATCTCGGACAACGAGTCCCCGCTCAACGGCGATGGGGCGGGGGCGGTACACGTGGTCCTGGGATCGGGTTGGTGATGGTGATGTTCGGACGGAGCGCGCGACCCGCAAACGGTCTGCTGGCAACCCTGGCCATGGTGCTGGTGGGTTGCCCACCCTACGTCGTTCAGGTCAACGATTCAGACCCCCGGTACGACTGGGACGGGGACGGGTACTGCGGGTCGGTGCTGGGGTGCGAGGACGGTAGCCAACCCGGGGATTGCGACGACGAGGATCGCAACATTCACCCGGGAGCCGAGGAGGTCTGTGGCGACGAGTTGGACGGGGACTGCAGCGGTGATCCAGATGACGCGCTGACCGATCTGGACGGTGATGGCGACGTGGACGTCGCCTGTACCGACGGTACGGATTGCGACGACGGCAATCCCGACCTCAACGCAACGGACACCGACGGAGACGGCATCACGACCTGTGACGGCGACTGCGATGACGCCGAACCACTCGCCTCGCCCATGACCTTCGAGATCTGCGGAGACGGTATCGACAACGACTGTGATGGCGAGGAGATATCGTGCAACCTCGCCGGAACGATCTCGCTCGCCGAGGCGGACGTGAAGATCGTGGGAACATCGTCATGGCTGGGGATCGCCCAGAACATGTCCATGGGAAACGCCGGCGACCTCGACGGTGACGGGTTCGACGACTTCATGGCCGGCGCTGTCGGCCACGATGTGGGCGGTCCGAACGCCGGAGCCGTGTACGTCTTCAGCGGCGCCGTCGATCCGGGCACGACACTCGCCGATGCCACCGCCCTGCTCATCGGAACCGAGGACTACGACAAGGCCGGGCGCTCACTGGCCACGGTGGGCGACATCGATGATGACGGCCTCGGCGATGTTCTCGTCGGAGCCAATCAGTGGGAGGTCGAAGGCGCGGGCAAGGCGTACCTTCTTCGCGGGCCGCTGGAAGGAGAATTCTCCCTCGACG
>CAZXHG010000166.1:0-22759 GCA_964639985.1 uncultured Rickettsiales bacterium | reverse complement strand
TGGGCGGTGTCGAAAGGCTCCCGTCGGTGGGTTCGATTCCCATGCGTCTCCGCCACTTCTCTGTTTTCCGTAGAGATTGAGGATAGTTAGCTGGAGCGTTGGCTCGCGGCGGGGCGTTTGGCCCACATATAGCCCACATGACGCGGGTGGGGCGTGGGCGCCGGAAGCGATGATTCAGCCTGACGGGCAAGCAGGACCGGCCGCGGGCTTGCAGACGTCAGAGGCAGGGGTAGTTGGCGCCGTTTCGATCGATGTGCAGCTGTTCGGTAGTCCGTCCGGTGCCGAAGAGGTCCACCGGCGGCGTGATCTCGATTCCTGCGCTGAACGTTCTGGCCTCGGACGGACTCAAGCAGAAGTTGTTGTAGATCGAAAGGTACTGGCCAACGGCTTCGAGGTTGGGGAGGCCCGCGAGGCTATCGAGACGGTTGTTTCCGACGATGTTCATGCGTCCACCGACCGCCCAGAGAACAGGCAAGTGGAGGCTGGTCAGGGCGTCATTGTTGTTGAGCCTCAGGTTCTCACCCACGCTTCTGAGGGCCGGCAGGTTGATCCTGGTCAGGGAGTCATTTCCATCGATGGTCAGGTCGCCATCCACGGACTCGAGACAGCGCAGATCAACGCTCGTGAGCCAGGGTAGCTCGAAGAAGACCAGGTCGCCCGAGATGCTGCTGCACGTGGTGAGCTCGCCAGCACCGGCGAAGTCGCTCTCGTTGTAGTACTCGTAGTCGCCAGTGCATGGACCGCTCTCTCTACACGGATCGGCGGTTCCGCAGCACCCACTGACCACCAACACCAAGGCAAATCCAGCGCCCAAGACGCCGACCTTGCCGCCTGGAGTCCTGAAGCCCCGCATGCACACCTCCCGCTGGCTAGACTACCACCAGTCAATCGCGACGAGATCCGTGTAGGCGACGAGCTCGTACGTTGGCCATTCTCCTCCCCTTCTAGCGGTTCATTCGAGTTCTCGACTGGCTGGCCGGAGCGTTGGTTCCCGGCGGGGATGTAGCCCACATGCCCCCCATCGAGACGCGGGGTCAGGAGGCGGTTCCGGCCTCGATGTCGAGGGAGGTGGCGATACCAGGGCATGGTATCGTCTTGGCGACGCACTGCCGCCCCGTCCTGGGGGCATCAACGAAGTGAGGGGGCGAGGCCATGGACTCCCGCTCGATTGAGTTGTTCGGATGTTTCGCCGCGATGCTCGCGGTACTTGGCTGCCCTGGTTCGTCACCGGACTTCGACTTCGACGGGGACGGCTGGGACGACGACGTCGATTGCGCTCCCTCGGACCCCCTGATCAGTCCGGGTGCCGACGACCCATACGGGGACGGCATCGATCAGAACTGCGATCTCGCCGATGGCGTCGACAGCGACGGAGACGGGTACCCGAGCAACGTGAACCCGACCGATCCTGCCTGGGACTGCAACGACAACGAGAGCTCGATCCACCCCGGCGCCGACGATCTGCACGGGGATGGCGTGGAGACGAACTGCGACGGGGTCGATGGCATCGACGAGGACGGTGACGGGTATCCGGGGAACGCTCCCGACGACCACGCGGACCTCGACTGTGACGACCTCGATCCAGCTGCCTACCCGGGAGCCGAGGAGGTGTGCAGCGACGGCGTCGACTCCGACTGCGACGGCGAGGACGGCTTCTTCGACGATGACTGCCAGGTCGTGGGCACGCTGATCCTCGTCGAGGTGGGGACGTTCATGATGGGCAGCCCGGAATCGGAGGTCGGCCACGACGACGACGAGGAGGAGCACGAGGTCACGCTGACACACGACGTCTACGTGAGCGCGACCGAGACGGCGCAGGGTGTGTTCGAGCCGCTGATGGGCTGGAATCCCGCCGACTGCGACGTCGGCTGTGGCACGGACTACCCGGTCCAGAATGTCAGCTGGTTCGATGCTGCCGCATTCGCGAACCAGGCCTCGGCGGCCGTGGGGCTGCCGATGTGCTACTCGATCGCCGACGTGGTCTGCGCGGATGGAGCCGAGGTCGACACGGATTACATGGCGTGCATGTCCGACACCGCGGGTGGGATCGCCGCGGCCGAGGTGACGACGTCGGGGGTCACCACGCCGTACGACTGCGATGGCTTCCGTCTGGCCACCGAGGCCGAGTGGGAGTTCGCCGCCCGGGGAGGGCTGTCCGGCGAGTCGTTCCCCAACGGCGGCAGCCTGACCGAGGGGCAAGCGGACGACTGCGGCGGCAACCTGATGCTGGACGACGACTCGTACCTGGCCGACGTGGCCTGGTACTGCGGCAACGCACAGGAGCGAACCCACCCCTGCGGCGACCTGGACCCCAACGGATTCGGCCTTTCCGACATGAGCGGCAATGTCTGGGAGTGGGTGTGGGACTACTACGCGGCCAACCTGACCGGGCCGGTGACCGATCCCGCTGGCCCCGAGGATGCCGGTAACAAGACTCACCGTGGTGGCTGCTGGAACGGTGATCCTCGCAGCGTGCGCGTGGCCCATCGGTACAGGAGCGCGCCGGACAGTCGCCAGGACTACCTGGGCTTCCGGCTGGTTCGCACCGCTCCGTGATCCACGCCTCGCTCCATCAAGACGACCGCCCACCACCGAGTCTGACCAGCCCCCGTTCGACAGGCATGGACCGGCCAACGGGCGGGATCAGGGCCACGGCCTCGCGGAGGGGGAGCGAGTCGGGATCGGTGTAGACCCCGCGCAGTCCAAGGGAGTGGCCGAGCAGCACCTCCACGGCCTCGTCGTCCGCGCCAAGCTTCTTGAGGCCCGAGTTGAAGCCCTTGCGGAACGAGTGGTGGGGCTGCTTCGTGACCGCCGGGCGCACGCCGTAGGTCTCGATGGCGCGGTCCCAGGCGCGGCGGGCGTCGCGGGAGCGGGCCAGGCGGGCGGAGCGGCCCTTGAGTCCGGGCTGTCGGTGGCTCTCGATCAGGTACCCCTCGCGCCTGCCCCAGCCCGCGACCTCGGTGACCAGGTGCGGGGTGATGGGGATCCAGCGGCCCTGCTTCTCCTGCGCGGTCTTGCCGAGCTCGGGGCGCACGTGCAGCACGGCGTTGTGCAGGTCCAGGTCGGACCACAAGAGCTCCATGGCCTGCTGCACACGCAGGCCGGTGTGGCGCAGTACGGTGTAGAGCTGGCGCTGCGGGCCCGAGGCGCAGGTGATGCAGGCATCCATCTCGGCCCAGGTCGGGGCCAGGGTGCGGGTGCGGACCGCGGGAGCCACGTCCATGTGGCGGAGCTGGGGGACGCGGGGGGAGACGAACTCGTGCCACTCGTCCTTGACCGACAGCCAGGACCACACGTTGAGGATCACCTGCAGGTACTTGCGCTTGGTCCCGGCCGAGCGGGGGCGGCCGTGGCGGCCGGTTCCTCTCCCGAGCCAGACATAGAAGCGGGTGAGCGTGGACTCGCTGAACACGTCGCCGGTGAGGAGCTGGCCGCGGTGGGTCGAACGGGCCCAGCGGGTGAAGACCTCGAGGGCCTGGCCGTAGCGGAGGATGGTGTTGTCCGCCTTGCCCGCGGCCTTCTGCGCGATCAGGTAGGCGTCGGTCAGCTGTCCGAGATCAGGGTCCGGGCGGTCTTCAACGGGCTCGGGCCGCGCGGGCTGCTCCCAGTATCCGTGCAGGTCGACGGCGCGCTCGATCCGTCGCTTGAGCTGGCGCGCGGCCGCGAGGGTCCGGCACGCGCGGCTCCGCCAGGTCCAGCGGTCGCCCTGGCGTTCTCGCCAGCGGACCTCGTAGCCGTTGTTCCTCTTGCGGATGCTTGCCATCGGGCCACCTCCCGGAACCAGGGCTGGATCTGGTTGACGTCCCACACCTCGCGGCGACGCGTGCCCGATCCCACGTCCACGCACGGTGGCGCGATGCCCGCGTCCGCGGCCTCGCGCACGAGGTGGTCGAGGGAGCGCGCGTCGATGCCCAGGGCCGAGGCCACCTGGTCGCGGGTGATCCCGCGCACGGGCAGGTGTTCTGCTTCTCGTTCCCGGAGCAGCACGTCCAGGCGGTCGCGGATCTCCCACAGGGACTTGACGATCAGCTCGTGGGAGGCCCCGTGCTCGGGTGGGTCGTAGGGCGCCCAGCGGGCACGGGAATCCTCCTCGAGTTCGCGGCTCTGGGCCTCGTACCAGGCGCGCCGTTCCTCGTCGTTCAGGAAGCGAGGAACCATGCGGAGGCCGAAGCGCGGGGCCGGGTCGTTCATTCGCGGTCCTCGGAGGTGGGGGCGCGGCGGCGGGCGAGCAGGATCCGCTCGGACACGGCGTCCTCGAGCACGTCGTCCGGGATGTCGCGGTCGGTGCGGACCATGTCCGCGCCCGCGCGGAAGGCCCGGGTCACCATCAGGGAGATGAACGCCACGTCGAGCAGGGAGCGCCCCTGCATGGCGCCGAGGTAGAGGTCCTCCGGGCCGAAGATGTCGTCCAGGGCGTCGCGGGCCAGGTCCTGCTCGGTCACGGGCAGCCGCTCCAGGGGGCTGGACGGGTCCAGGTGGCCGGCGCGGCGCAGCAGGTCCTCGCGGGCGATTCCGTACAGGCTGACCAGGGCCTCGAGCAGCTCGAGGTCGGCCTTGCGCGCGGTCTCGCCGCGCTCGAGCTTGGCCAGCTGGGAGAAGGACACGGGCGCGCACGCGGCCACGTCCTTGAGGGTCAGGTCCGCGCGCTTGCGCGCGGTGCGCAGGTGGGCGCCGAGGCGGCGGTTGAGGGTGCGCTGGGGGCTCTCGGGCACGTTGGGCTCCTGGGCTCGCGGGATACTCGACAATTTCTAGCATTTGGACAAAAGATCGACAACAACAACCGGCTGGGATTCACTCGACATGGCTTGACACGTGGATTTGTCAAGCGTGTGAAGTGGTGTTGTGCGGGATCGAGTGGCTTGCTGTGCAGCGATCAGGGGTTTGTTCAACGTGATCGCCGGGGTGCTTGCAGGGGTTCTGCGGGGTGTGGGGCTGCGAATGCGTGTCGAACTCGTCGAAAAGGACGCTATCAGGAGCTGATCAGGCGACAACAAGCTACATGATCCGTGAGGAACGCCGGTGTTGTGCGTGGATCCCGACAGGCGCCGGTTCAAATTCCGGCTGCCTGCACCACGTCGCGCACAATCGACAGAAGTACGGGCAAAGGTGGGCGGGAGTGCTTGCCGAAGTAGACCACCGTGATGTGGCGCCCGGTCATGCCGTCGACATCCGGGACGCGCAACACGAACGCCGGGCCCGTGTAGCCCCAACGGCTCTCGTCCAGCAAGTCGACCGTCTGCCCTTCGAGGATCTCGGCCCGGGTTCGCAGCAAGGCGTCATCCCTGGCATCCAGCAACTCGATGTGCAGGTCCATGCGGTCGGAGTTGGTGGCGTGCCGGTCACGGATCGCTCGTTTGAGCTCGGTCAGCACCTTGTGGAGCCGGCTGTCCGTGCGGAGCAGCTTGCTCTTCGCCTCACCGTCCAGCCGGTCGAGGGCTCGGAAGCGGATTCGGCAGACGCTCCGGCGCTCTCCATCTCGTTCAGGTTCATTCATGGCCATGTGCCCTTCCTTCGTGCACCGTTGTTCGCGCATCTGTGTTGTGGCGTGCCGCCGTGGAGGTCTCGGATCTCAACACGCAGCTGATCCGCCAGCGACCAGCCCCAGCAGGTCCTGATGGATCCGAGGCCAGGGTTGGGCGAGGTTGATGGTCCGGACCGAGACGTCGTGGCCGCGGATCTGGAAGCGGACATCGACATCGCCGCCAGTGTCCGGGTACAGGAGCATGCCGCTGGCCTGGGCGTCTATGCCCTCGCGGGCCTCGAGGTTCATCAGGTAGGCGTTCAGCTGGTAGAGGTTGTCTGCGCGCACCCGTTCTGGACCGTCGTACTTCCGGACGAGTGTCTCCGAGTAGTACTTGGTGTCGATGACGATGGTCTCGTTCAGGGACCTCAGGGTGATGTCGGTTTCCATCTCGGGCAGGTAGTCGAGATCGGACTCGCGTTCCGGCGAGACGGGCAAGGCGTCCCACCGGATCTTGTGTGAGGTCGGCTTGAAGTGGCTCTGCTCCCGCCGGTAGAAGTTCAGCACGAACCGCTGGAACAGCATCGCCATCTTGCGTTCGTCACGGAGGAAGTCCCGGAACCGGAAGGTCCCCCCCTCCTCGTCCACCAGGAGGCTGTCGAGCAACAGCTCGCAGACGTTCATCAGGAATCGATAGAACGCGTTGTTGCGGTGGAGCTGCAGCTTCCGGAAGGCCTGCCTGGTGAGCGCGATCTCCCCCACCTCGGGGATCCGGCCGAGGATGCCGACGAGCTGCTGGCGAATGCGGGCGTCGAGGCCGTCTGTTCGGACGAGTCGATGGATCGTCGTCTTCAGGATCTGATTGTGCAGGACGTCGTACTGGAGCTCGTCGTAGGAGCAGTTCGCCTTGGCCTGGGGGAACAGGCAGCGATTGAGGGACTCGTTGAACCGTATCCGCCCTCGAATCGTCTGAAGGTCCTCCACGCGCTCCTCGTACCCACGATCGAGGCCGCGACGGATGAGGACGGAAGTACCACTGGCGAGGACGCTACCGAGGAGATCGAGGACCTGGTTGGTGCCGATCGTGGACACGTCCACCATCTCGCTCTGGTCGAGCTGATCCCATGCGTAGCACAGCAGGTAGTAGACGTTCTCGACAGGGATGCTCATCGGTCCAGCGGCAGCCTCAGATCACGGATGCGTTGCTCCGCCCGCTTGGGGTTGTCGAACCAGTACTCCCGCAGCAACGGGGCGATCTCGGTGTCGATGATTCGCTCGTAGCGCTGCTCGTCGATGGGCCACTGATCCCGGTCGAGGCAGAAGAAGCTGTGGCCGATACGAAAGCCGGGCCCGAGGCTCGCGCTGTCCTCCGCGATCCTCGTGTTGAGGTGGAGCATCCGCTCGGTGATGTGCGCGTCGATGCCGGTCAGGCAGGCCTCAGCCAGGTACGTCCCAAACGCCGAGGTGCCATATGCTGGCTCGAGATCGATGAAGGAGAATCTGCGCCGGAGCGCGTAGTCCACCAGCGCCAGCGAACGATCTGCGGTGTTCATCATCCCGACGAGGTACAGGTTCTCCGGGACGTAGAACGGCCGCTCCCCTTCCCTGCGATAGGCCAGGGGCATGGCGTACCTGGGGCTGCGCTTGTCGCCCTCGATGAGCATCATCAGCTCCCCGAGGATCTTGGAGAGGTTGCCCCGATTGATCTCGTCGATGATGAACACGTAGGGCCGGGAGCTGTCCGCCGCCGCCCGACGGCAGAAGTCGAGGAAGATCCCGTCCATGAGCACGAATCCGCCATCCGGGTGGGGGCGGTACCCGCGGACGAAGTCCTCGTAGCTGAACGACTGGTGGAACTGGACCATCTGCACGCGGTCGCGTTCCTTCTCCTCCATCAACGCATAGGCCAGACGCTCGACAACGAACGTCTTTCCGGTACCGGGCGGCCCCTGCAGGATGATGTTGTGCTTGGCCTGCAGGCGCTCCAGCATCGAGACGAACCGGCGCCGGTTCATGAAAAGGCCAGCCATGGCGTCGTCGACGGTATACGGCTCAGGGGGCGGCGGCTCTGGCCCGTCGACTGCCAGGTCCAGGATCGCGTTGTACTCCCCCTCTGTCAGGCTGAAGAGACTGCCCTGGTTGTTCTTGAGTGGCTCGCAGTCCTGCAGATCGGAGTGCGCCCGTAGATCGTCCCACTCCGGCTGCCGCTCGAAGTGGCCGACGACCTCGAACTCGATGGACTCCCCTTCTTCTCGCTGGTGGACCGCACGCGTGATCTTCAGCTTGCTGGTCACCCTGCGGACCGGGCTCGTCTCGTAGCCGAGCACGAGGTCACCCGGCTGGGCCGCGCGGAATCGCTCGTAAATCCGCCGCTTGTTCCCGGCCTCGTTGTGGGTCGTGTAGGTCTCCCGTGTCCCGATGGCGCAATCTGAGACACGCCACAGGGACGGATTGCAGTTCAGCCAGAGGTACGCAGAAGACGGCGGCTCCACGCTCTCGATCCCGACGATCTGCTTCAGCCAGGCGACGTACTCCGGGTATCGCGTGAGGTTGGTCAGAGTCTTCGTGACCAGTCGGCCATTCTTGTGTTCGGCCGGCAACTCCCAGGGCCCCGTTCCGAGCCATTCCACGTCCCGTCGATTGCGGAAGCGGGAGGCGGCGCTCGCATACCGGTACTCTCCCTTCACCGTGCCATAGGCGAGGATCGTCCTCACACCCGTCTTGGCGAAGATCAGGTCGCCGGGCTGCATGGCGGCAAGGAACTCCCAGCAGGCGCGGCTATTGTGGGTCGGGCGGGGACCTCCTGGATTCAGCGCGGTTCCATGGTCCAGCACCTCCTGTAGGCTCGAGAACCCGCTCAGATCCCCGAAATCGTCAAAGCCAATGGCGGCGATACCCTCCTGCTCGAACAAGGGCCATGCGTCCCCATTGTGCCCAGCCCCGATCAGCCAGACCTGCTGCGTGGGCGGAGGAGGCGCCTCGATGAGCTTCTTCGAGTAGACCCAGCTGAAAAACTGATCGACCTCGAGTCCGATGGGCAGCCCGGTCCTGGGTTCGACGATCTGCAGGTACCGGTCGAAGACCGGCTGGATCGCTTCGTTGAACTTTACGAAATGTCTGGCCTCGTCATCACCTGGAGCGGTGTCGATCTCGATGCCGAGATACTCGGCGGCCTTTCGATCGCGAAGGTTGTGGAAGACATAGCGCTCGGCGTTGAGCTGCCCGAAGATCTCACTGACAGAGCTGGCTCCCAGGAACTTGTTGGCGTGCGCGTCGTCCGTCAGGAACGTCCGCATGCGGTCTTCCACGGAGCCTTCGCCGTGGGCGATGTAGTAGAAGCTGGCGCGATAGGTCTCCAGGTCGTAGTTGGGCCTTCCGAACGCCCGCGACTTGGCCAGCGTGTTGCTGTGAAAGGCATGGATGTGCTCGCCGAGCTTCTGGATGTCGGCCCACTCAGCTCTGCGAAGGCGAGCTGGTTCGAAGAACGTCTGGAAGAACCTGTAGTACTCCTCGATGAATGGGCTCTCCTCGAACCACTGGTCGGCGGCGTCGGCGAACTCTTCGAGGGCCTTGTCCAATCTGGTCATCTGGGTCTCCCCGGAGCCAACGGCTCAGGTATCGGTCTGAGTTCTACGAGGCTTTGCGACCGCCTGGGCTGCTCCACCCTCGTCCGCCAGGGCATCGGACAGCAGATCCAGCTCCAGTCTCCCAGGCAGACACGGCTGGAACTTCGAGATCCGCCCTCGCGCCGCTGCGGCCGCCGCCTTTCGAGCAGCCTCCCGGCAGATCGTTCCGGGCTCACTGAGCATCTCGACAGCCCTCCGCACAGCCACCAGGCTCTTGCCCGCACCCTCGGTGAACGTCACCGCGGTGTTCCCCGCCGTGACCTTTGCGCCCAGGTCGGCTTGTAGCAGGTGGGCGAGCAGGTTGTTGGCACGCCCGCCAGCGAAGGTCCACCAGCGGATGAGGTCCTGCTCGTCGACCAGGGGTGTGGGCTCGTCGTGGAGGAAGGTGTGTTGGGCGCGCATGGCATCGACCACCTCGCAGGCCCTGCGGGTCCAGGTGGACTCATGGTCCTCGTCGAGCAGGACCTGTCGCATGGCCTGGCAGACCTCCCAGGAGAGGAAGAGCGGATCGCCCATCCACGATGGGTAGCCAGCCTCGGGAGCGGGTTCGACCGTGCAGATACCCCGACGCCAATCGATGTGGGTGACCCGCCAGGCGCGGCCTGCCAGGACGAAGGTGAAGTCGTCGCTCTTGCGCAGCTGCACGAAGTGGGCGTCCACCGTGCCGATCTCGGTTCGGCCAGCCATCACGCGGAAGATGGGCGGCGTGGAGAACACGACGAAGAGGTCCATGAAGTTGCGGCCGCCGTAGAGCTTCTGGCCGTGGTCGCCGAGGATCAGGCGGCCGTCCACGCTGGCAAGGATGTCCTGGGCGAGCATGTGGTCGAGGAGCTCGGCGCGGTCGGTGTCCTTGATGTCCGCGTAGCAGGCGGCACCGCGCACGCTGGGCCACCAGCGATCCTCGGGCACGCCACCGTATTGCAGGGTCAACGCCATGACCTGGTGCGCCAGCAGGTGGCTCGCACGGGTCGAGGGACGGACGGGCTCGATGTAGCCCTGGCCACGCAGGCGGATCAGCGCTGCCGCGAGCAGTAGCGCGTCGTCCTTGGTGGCCAGGAAGGTGCAGTTGGCGCGTGTACCCGGGCGTCTCCCCGTGCGCCCCATGCGCTGCAGGAAGCTCGATACCGTGGAGGGCGCGTCGATCTGCAGGACGTGATCCACGTCGCCCACGTCGATGCCCAGCTCCATGGCGCTGGTGGCGACGATGACGCAGTTCTGGCCTTCCTCGAACGCGCGCTCCGCAGCGTGGCGCTCGCTCACGGCCAGTGAGGAGTGGGTGACGTGGACCTCCACGTTGCGTCGGGCCAGCTCGCGGCCCAGCTCCTCGACCTTGCGCCGGCTGTCCGCGAACACCAGGCGCTTGGTGCCGGGGTACAGGCGTTCGATGACCACGGCCGCGTTGGCGAGGTTGCCCACGTAGTCGAGGAGCAGCTCGGGCTCGGCCGAGGTGCCGCCGGGATCGACCACGGCCTGCTCGCGTTCAGAGCTGCCCGAGAGCCAGCGGCAGATGTCGCCGGGATTGCCCACGGTGGCGGACAGGCCGATGCGCTGGATGTCGTGGCTCGTGAACCGCTGGATCCGCTCGAGCACGGACACCAGGTGGCCTCCCCGGTCGTCGGCCGCAAAGGCGTGCACCTCGTCGACCACCACGGCTCGAACCTTGCGCAGCAGCTCGGACGCGGGCACGCGGGTGCTGATCAGCATGGCCTCCAGCGACTCGGGCGTGATGGCCAGGATGTCCGTGGGCTCGCGGATGAAGCGACGGCGCGCAGAGTCGCCGACGTCCCCGTGCCACTTGAAAGCGCGGCGGCCGATGAGGTTGGCGAGCCGCGCCAGCCGTGCCTCCTGGTTGTTCAGCAGCGCGCGGATCGGCGCGATGTACAGCACGGACGGTGCGCCCAGGTCCTCGGTGTCCATCATCGACAGCAGCGGGAAGAACGCGGCTTCGGTCTTGCCGCCTGCAGTGGGCGCCAGGATCACGCAGTTGGCGCCATCCAGGATCGCGTCGATGGCTTGGCGCTGGACCGGCCGCAGGTCGGTCCACCCCAGGTCGTTGACGATCTGGTACTGCAACGCAGGACTGAGGCGGTCGAAGGCGTCCATCACGTCTCGATGTCGAGGTCGATGGCGTCAGCGCGGTCGACGCCACCGGCTGCGGCGCGTTCCTCGTCGGACAGCTCGTCTGCTGACACGACCAGCTCGAAGTCTCGGGTCGGCTCGAAATCGGGGAACATGTCCACGCGGTCGAGCAGCCCGGCGACGAGCTTGCGCAGGAAGATGCGCGGCGCCACACCTGTCTTGCCGCCCAGCTTCCCAGCCACTCCCCGCGCCAGGGAAACAAGCACCTCGTCTCCGACCTTGGCCTGGATCCGGTCAGGGTCCTCGCTGGGGTACAGGTCGCGCACCTTGCGGCCCACCTCGACGAGCCGGTCCAGGTCGAACGGTTGCAGCCGGATCTGCACGTCCCGCGGGTTGTCGAACCGAGGGTCGGCCGCGAAGTCCACGTGGAGTCGCTGGGCCAGGGGCGGCAGGCGCTTCACGCCGTGGGGACCCTCGAAGAACGACGGCGTGCCGGTGATCAGCACGTACAGCCCCTCGAACCGCCCACCATAGAGGTCGTCGATCAGCTTGCGCAGGGCGTCGAGACTTCGCTCGCGGCTGTCCGCGCGGACCCGCTGGATCGTCTCCACCTCGTCCAGCACGAGCATCAACCCTGGCCGGCCGGTCTGCTTGAGCACGGTGATCAGCCCGCGCAGGAAGGCCAGGGCCCCGGTGTGATCCACGTCGCCCTTGATGCCTGCCCCCCGCTTGACGCTCGCGCCCACGTTGGGCTGGGCCATCAGCCAGGCCATCAGGCCCTCGGACACGCCGTAGTCCTCGCGCACCTGGGCCTCGTGGCAGGCCCGCAGCGCGGCGGCGAACTGGGGCTGGGTGGCGCTGACCTCGGCCAGTCGCCCTTCCATCAGCCGGCCGACCTCCCGTGACAGGGCGGTGGTGTCGTCGGCGGACACGCCCCCGTCGATGACCTCGTCCTCCAGGGACATCAGCCACGCGGAGATCAGTGACCTGAACGCCCCGCTGTCCCACTCCCTCGTCCGCAGCCCTTCCATGGCGCGGCGGTAGACGGTCTCCAGCTTGTGCAGCGGCGTGTCGTTCTGGGAGATCTGCACCTCGGCCACGGCAAACCCGGCTTCCAGGGCCCGCTGCTGGTACCAGCGCGCGGTGAAGCTCTTGCCGCAGCCGAAGTCCCCTCGGATCGCCTTGAACACCGAGCCACCTGTCTGGACCCGGTCCAGCTCCTCGCCCAGCGCCCCCTCGAACCGCTCGGTCCCCACGGCAAACAGGTCCAGGCCACGGCGGGGCACGGTGCCCCGGCGCAAGGCCTCGGTCACGTCGCGTCTGAGCAGCAGGCTGCGTTCGGTCGTCACGTGGATAGCCCGTACTGTTGTTCCAGGCGGCTGCGGTTGAGCACCACCTGCTTGGCGGCCACGTCGTGCTTGACCACGTCATAGCCGTCGATGTTGAGGATCAGCCCCATCCGGGCCACCAGGCCGCTGACCCGGTGGGGCCGCTCCTGGCACTTGCGTGCGAAATCGGCCGCGGGCGCGGTGTCCCCAGCCTGGACCAGCACCGCGAGCCAACCCAGCACCTGCTCCACCTCTGCGTCCCGACGGTCCTTGGCGTGGTTGCGGAACACCTTCGAGGCCCTGAGCGCCTGGACCAGGTCCGGTACAGGTGAAGCCGGCGCCGGGGGAGCCGGCGGTTCCTCGGTCGGGCATCCCGGGATGCTCATCTGCCGACTCTCGGGCGGCGGTGGATCGATGGCGCGCTTGGCGTGCTGGGCCTGCGGCGTGACCTCCAGATGCCACCAGTCCGGCGTGGGGAAGGGCCGCGTCTCCAGCTCCGTGGTGTCGTCTCCCAGGGCCTGGGACAGCCAGTCCGGTGCGACCAGCAAGGCGGGGGTCACCACCTCAGGTAGGGACACGCCACCGTGTTCACCGAACCTGGGGTGGCTGTTGCAGACGTGCTCGTCCCAGATGGTGGCCACGCTGTCCCACCCTCGAGGACACCAGCACGATGTAGGGAGGCGGATCTCGAAATCCCGGGGCTGCTCGTCCTTGTCCAGCGCCCGCCAGCGGCGCCCTCGCGGACGGCTGGCGTGGGCCGGGTCTGGGACACCATGCGTGGACATGCCCGCGCCCAGCACATGGCCATGGTCGCCGACCAGCAGCACGATCCGCTCCTTGCCAGCCGCCTGGGTCAGCAGGCCGGTCAGGGGCTTGATCGTTGTCTGGCTGTAGTCGATCACGGTCTGGTCGCTGCCCTTGAGGTTCTCGTCGATGGCGTTGACGATCACGGCCAGCACCCGCGCCTCGCTGTCCAGTGCCTGGCGCACCTGTGCGTTCAGTCCCTCCCCGGACATCAGGTTGGCCCGCATCACCAGGGGCTGCAGCACCTCACCGTCGACGATCCGCAGCGCAGCCGGGTTCGCTGCCCACCGCTTGCCGTCGTCGCCGGCGCCGCGCTCGGCAGACCGCTTGTC
The DNA here is from genome assembly GCA_964639985.1 of uncultured Rickettsiales bacterium. Lineage (GTDB taxonomy): Bacteria > Myxococcota_A > UBA796 > UBA9615 > CAYRNR01 > CAZXHG01. The sequence continues at coordinate 9,129 of CAZXHG010000166.1, read as the reverse complement.
CCGCTTGCCCGCGAACAACGACGCGCGGCTGACCTCTGTCCGCGTCGGCAGATCGGCCAGCACCGGTGGTCCGTGGAGCTGGGCCTCGTGTCCCTTGGGGCGCCACACGATGGGCGCCCACGATTCCTGCTCGAGCCGTCCCAGCAGCTGCACGGCGCTGGCCCAGCTCATGCCGTCCATCACCACCACCAGGATCCTGCGGTCGTGGTGGCCGGCCAGCAGGGGCTCGACGAGCCGGTCCATCACGGTCTCGATGGACAGGACCTGGTTGGGCGGCCGCGTCGCATGGTGCCAGTGGACGAGCCCCTGGGCGAACGCGCGGTTGTCCTCGGTCCGGCGCGTGTCGGCAGCCTTGAGGATCGCGTGGATCGCGCCGTCGAGCGGCTCACCCATGGCCAGTGGGCCACGCAGCCGCTGCCGGCACCAGTCCACGAATCCACCCTCGGCCGCGTAGTCGCGCGCCAGCTGGGTGGCCTGTTGGTAGGCCGCCCCGCTGGCGGCTTGCTCTGGTCGGGTCGTGCGGTGGACCAGGTAGCTGGCCAGGCGCAGGGCCATGCGGCGGGACTCACGCTGGAGCTCGCTGCGAAGCAGGTCGTCCTGCTCGTGCTCCTCCACCCGCACTGCCGCCGCCATCATCGCCCTGTGGCTCTCGATGGACGGCGTGGTCGCCAGCGCGTGCATGGTCGCTGCCAGCTCGGCCTCTCGCGCTTCGTGTCCCGCCCGCAACCACGGGCTCGCGCGCCTCGTGCCGGCAAACCCCTCCAGGTCGATCAGCGCCTCGGTCCCGTCCAGCAGAGCACGCCGCGGATCGGGCGCCATCGCACCCATGACCGCATCGAGCAGGCCAGAGCGGTGCATGGGCTCGGCCAGTTGCATCAGCTGCATCCCGAACCCGGGTCCAAGCTGCCCGAGCTGGCCCTGCAGGATCCCTTCGGCCACAGGATCCCCGCACCGCCGGTGCGCATCCACCAGCACGGCGACCTGCACGAACCGCTCGGCCAGCCCCTGCTCCCAGGCGATCCACACCAGCTCCGCGATCTCTCCCGCCCGCTCGCGGATGAACGTCCGCAGCTCGTCGCGCAACCGCGACCAGGGCTCGCTGTTCGTGGTCTTCTGCACCAGGGCCGGTCCCGCCGAGCTACCCATGCACCACGACAGAACGCGTGCCGCGGACAGCTCGTCCGACGTGGGCAAACCCAGCCAGGCCTCGAGGAAGCGTCGGTAGGCCTCGGCACGGGTCAGCACGGGGCTCGACACCTTCTTGAGCCTGGACACCTCGCCGGACAGCAGGACCGCGGCCAGCCCGGTCTCCATCAGCCCGGTCTCGGTCTGCCGCGCCCCCAGCAGCACGGCCAGCCGCGTCCCGCGCGAGATACGGAACACGCGCCCGCCCGCGAGCCGTGCGGCCAGATCCAGCGGCAGCGGCCGTTCGGTCCAGTCCAGCAGGAACACCCGTCCCTCGCCGGCAGGCAAGCTCCCCTGTTCGGGCATGCGCGCCCTCAGCTCCATCTCGCACTCCGTGGGCACAACCGCCCACTCCCGGCCGCGCGCGGACAGGTTGCCTGCGTCCCCGGTGCCATACAGCGCGGCCAGGCCGGACCGGCGTTCCTTGCTGAAGATGCGGTCCAGTTCGAGCCGGATGTCTTCGGCGGTCAGGGGAGGCGCGCCGTTCATTCGTCCACCTCGTCGCGCCGGAGAATCCGCGCGGTGACTTCGAGCCGCAGATCCCCGCCCGGCTGCTGGTCACCGACACGCCCCTCAAGCTCCTCTCCGAGCGCCTTCATGGCATCGGCCCAGCCGCCTTCTCCTTCCACCTGGCTCGAGGCGGCGTGCCATAGCTTCCAGTCCTTGGGCTCGGGCTCCTTGATCAGTTCCCCGGCGCGTCGGGTCAGCTCCTCGAGCGTCTTGGCAAAGTCCAGGTTGATCTCGTCGGTCGCCAGAGCGCGGGCCAGGTCGTCCAGCAGCAGCTGGGCCTGGTTGGCCTTCGTGGGATCGCTCAGGAGCTTGCGCACCGACGAAAACACGATCCACCGGGCCTCGGCCTGGAGCGCCCGCGTCACCGGCGAGGCGTGGCTGAGGCTTCGCGCGACCGCCGCCTCGGACGTTGCAGCCTTGAACGCGGCGACCTCCCTGACCAGCGCTGCCCCGTCATGGGCCTTGACCTGCGTCAGCAGGCTGGCTGCGGAGCGCGCCGTGACGAGCCGATCCGCACTGGACGGCTCACCCCAGTCGCGCAGCCTGCGCTCCAGCTGGCTAGGCAGGTCGGCCGCACCGCTGAGGGTGTCCACCTTGTCCTGGACCCTGGAGCAGTACCCGGCCAGGTTGCGCGCGCTGAGATGCCGGTTGGCAAAGGTGATGCCCAGCAGCCTGGCCGCGCGCTGCAGCGCATCGACCCACTCCTGCTCGGTGGGCAGCTCGGGACGGATCAGTTCCGCATCCCCGGGCAGCTGTCCCAGCTTGAACGTCTCGACCGGCTTGCCCGCGTGCACCATCGAACGGCCAGACCACAGCCCGTACAACCACACCAGTAGATCGGCCGTGTCGCTCTGCAGGCCCAGATTGCCCGAAGGATCTGCATAGCCCTGCACGTCTTCCACGGTCGGTGTGTCCACACCCGCGCGCTGCCGCTGCTGCTCGATGTTCTTCAGGGGCGTGTCGTTGAGCAGCACGTGCGCCTCGGCCGTCTGGGTGATGCCCAGGGGATCGCCGAAGTTGCGCAGGTCCTTCTTGTCGGCCGCGGTGATCGCCATGCGGTGATCCGGCGTCTCCAGCAGGCGCTCCACCAGCACCCTCACACGGTCCAGCTTGCCCACGGTGACCGTGGCGCCGAACTTCGGGTGGTGGGGGTAGCGGTGCTCCATCACGCGGCCGACGATCTGCGTCAGCCCCTGCGCCAGCGTGCCAGCCAGCAACGCGCTGATCCTCAGCGACGGATCCATGGTGACGAAGTGCTCTTCCACGGCACGGGAGGAATCCAGGGCCGCGGCTTCGGCGCCCGGCTGGACCAGCCCGTAGACCACCTTGAGCGCACGGCCGAGCTGGTCGCGCTTCTGGTCACGCAGGCTGCGCAGGTCGCTGCGCGCTTGCGCCTGGTCCTCCACGCGGAGGTGGCCCAGGTAGCGCTGCGTGTCGCCCTCGAGGATGTGCCCCAGCACCACGAAGTCCCCCAGGGTCTGCTCCATGGTGTGGCTGAAGAACGTCGCCAGCCACACCACCGTGGGATCCGCCTGGTCACCGTGTGCGTTGCGGTAGTCCTCGATCCGCCGGATGTCGTCCTCGGGCGTGAACCCCGCCGTGTCGAATGGGTAGTCCACGGGCACGTACCACTCCGACCCGGTGGGGCAGCCGAGCTGACCGTCCGACATCTCCCGGGTGTTGCCGAACCGGACCGTGCCCTTGCGCCGGGTACCCAGGTAGATCTCGGTGTGCTCCACGGTCGCAGCGTCCGTGGGCAGGTCCAGGTCCTCGAACAGCACCTTGCGCAGCGCCTGCTTGCGCGCCCCGATGGTGTCGAAGTCGCGGGCGCTGTCCATGATCGGCTTGAGGTCCACCCCCTCGAGGTGCAGCGTGATCTCGGGGTCCTGCTGATCGCCGATGCGCAGGGGGCCGATCTGGGCCGCCCAGCGGCGCAGGTTCGCCGCGGCCACGTTCACCTCGGCGCCCGGGATGGGCGTGGCTATGGTGCCGTGGTTGAGGTGCACCAGCCGCTTGACCGTCAGCCCCTTGAAGGTCGGTGTCTCGGGCACGAGCGCGGCCATCAGCAGCGTCTTGGCCAGCCGGTTGTCCGTGCGGCAGCCCGTCTGGGGGCACCCGCTGCAGCCCAGGCTGGCGTGGTGGCCCTGCCCGATGCGCTGGCCCTTGCGCAACCGCTGGCACTTCTCGGGCGAGTCCATGCCGTGGTCGGCCTGGATCATGGGCAGGAAGTTGTCCTCGTACAGGTGGCGCGCGCGGGCGAAGCGGGCCTTCATCACCTGGTCGAACGGCTCCTCACCTCCGGCGATCACGTCGAAGGCGTCGCCCACGGGCACGATGGGGCCGACCTCCAACCCGGGCAGGTGCTGGACCAGCAGCTCCATGAGGATGCGGATGGCGGTGCGCTCCCGCTGCAGGCAGTCCGACAGGGCCACCAGCGCCTCGATCAGCGCGGGCGAGAACGGGAAGACCTGCTTGAACGCCTCCTCCCCCCCCAGCGAGCCGATCAGCGTGGGCCGGGCCTGGCCTGCGCCGCGCCAGGCCCCGGCAAACCCATCCTCCAGCACCTGACGGCTGGCGTCGTCCTTGGGGCGGACCACCCGGTGCTGGACGATGGCCGGCAGGTTGCTGTCGGCGAGCATCACGGTCTCGAACCGCCCCTGGTTGTGCTTGAGGTTGTCCTCGAGTGCGGCCCGCTCGTCACCGCGGGCGCGCTCGCCCACCAGCTGGGCCAGGTCGCGCTGCCGGGCGATGAGGCTGATGATGGGGATCGCGCGGATGTCGTGCTGGCCCTCCTTGAGCTTGACCAGCTTCTGGGTCTCGCGCTCGATCAGCGACAGGTCGCTGGCGTTGGACGCCAGCCAGAGGATCAGCTCGTCCAGGTACAGCACCACCGCGTCGTACCCGAGCTGCTGGGCGTGCTCGGCGATCACCTGCAAGCCCGAGTCCAGGCCGATGAAGCGTGACTTCTCTCTAGCGAACGCCGGGAAGTGGGTCTTGACCAGGGCCGAGAACAGCTTGCCGCGGGCCTTGTCGTCCGTGATGGCCAGGGTCGCCTCGAAGCGGTCCCCGTCCCAGACGGCTTCCTCGGCCAGCGCTCCCCACTTGCTGTCCACGGCCGCGCCCTCGTTGAGGCGCGAGAAGAACCGCTCGTCGCCCAGGTCCTGGCGGAGCTGCGATGCGTTCTCGAACAGCTCCAGATCGGCGAACAGGGGCGGGAACGGCGCATCGGGGTGGTGGGTCTGCGTCCATCGGACGTAGGTGTCGAACACCCGGTCCTCGATGCTAGTCGACCCGATCATGTGCATGGGGATCTGGAGGATCTTCTTGGCGCCGATCCAGTCGTAGTGCTCGCGCAGCTCGTGGAACTCGCCGCGCTTCCACGGAGCCTCGTGGTTGGCCAGCATCAGGTTGAGGATGGCCATGAAGTGGGACTTGCCCGATCCGAACGAGCCGTGCAGGTAGGCGGCCTGGCTGCGTTGGTCGCGCAGGGCGCTGTCCACGATCTCCAGGGCGTGGCGGAAGGTGGCCACGATGTCCGGCGTGATCGCGTACGTGCGTACCGTGGCCTCGGGCTGGTCGATACCGGACGCGAGGCTCTGGACGAAGTCGCCCTTGCGGACTGCCTGGGGAAGGTCGAGCAGGTCGTGGATGCGGGGCATGGGGGATTCCTAGTCTTCGATCACGCTCGGCGGAAGCGCAGGGGGCGTCCGCTGGTTTGTTCGAGATCACCGGCCTGCACGCAGGCCTTGGCGAGCTTGCTCACGGTCTGCTTGCCCACGCCGAGGTCGGCGGTGAGCTGCGCCAGGTCGACGTCGCCGTCGCCCTGGAGGCGCTCGATGGCGGCGAGCAGGGTGTCCGGGGAGAGGCTGGGCTTGCGGCCACCGCCCTTGCGGTCGGCTGTCTTGGCGGATGTCTTGGCCGCGGGGCGCCAGTCCTCGAGCGCGCCTAGGTGCAGGCCGAGGCTCTGCACCTCGCTGGCTACGAAGTCGCGGAAGAAGTGGCCCAGGCGCTGGCCGCCGAAGTTCGGGTCGGGATCGTTGTGCCACTGGATGAGCCAGGGCACGAGCTCGTTCAGGCCTGCGAGCAGGGGGACGAGCTTGTCCAGGCCCCAGCCTTCCTCGGTCTTGCGCTGCTGGTACAGGCCGGACAGGGCGGTGGCGCGTTGCAGGTGGTCCCAGCCAGCCCAACCGATCCAGGGAGAGGTGTCGTTTTCGGTTTCGGTGCCAGGGTAGAGGATGAAGCGCTCCTTGGGTACGTCGAGCGCGCCGCGGTGGGACCAGTACTCGCTGCGGCGGTAGTCCTTTGTGGCGTACTTGGGCGGGACCGCGATGTCGCCGACGTCTTCGCCTGCGTCCTCGCGGCGCTGTAGATCCCAGGTTTCGCGCCAGGCAGCGTGCTTTTCGAGGCCGGTGTCGGTGAAGCGGAGAGCGGACATGTAGGGCACTGACTCGGCCTTGAGTAGGGTCGAGACTAGGTGTTCGAGGTCGGGGGCGGATTCACCTGTATAGACCTCGGCAACGGCAGCGGCACGAGGATCGCGGCTGAGCTCGGCGGCGAGTTGGCGGGCGCTGGTGGCGGTTGGCTGGGGCTGGTGTTCGACTAGGGACTCGATTTGGTCGAGAAGCCATGCTCGGTACGCCACCTTGAACTCAGCCTCGTAGTCCCTTGGCGGCCACCGTCGCTTGGTTTCTGGGGTCTCCAGGAGCTTGAGCTCCTTGTGGCTGTCGATGAGACCGAGGCGCCGACGGTAGAGGTCTTCGAGGGGGCCGCCGACATCGTCGGGCGGGGTGCGTTTATGGCGGTCGAACCAAATGCGTGCCGAGAGGTCGCTGTCCAGATCGCGGGCGAGAACGACTTCTGTAGGACGATGTTCCGGCGCTACCGGGACGAGGACGGTGTCCAGGTTATCGGACGTTGCCGTGGGCAGCCCGTAGACCCTGTATACCCTCCAGTCGATTTCTTCCTGGATGGAAACCAGGACTCCGCGTAATCGCTCAAGTTCGTCCGTGACTCGTCGTTGGTGGGCAACGAGATCCTCGGCAGAAGTGGCGTGGTTCTCCAGCGCTCGCCTGAGTGCCTTTGGGGGCTCCAGACCCTGCTGCTCGTACACGACGCGTTCGGCTTGCTGGACAAGCGGTAGCAGTTCCTCTCGAAGTTCGACCAGGTTAGCTACAGGAAGCTGTTTGAGCAGGTTGCCGGCGTACTCGAGGTGACGATCCCAGGGGGCCGGAGATACCCGGGCACCATCTCCGACTTGGTCGCCGCCCTTGATGAACATCACCAGCCGACACCACAACCCCACGGTCGAGCTGTTCAACAGTCCCAGTAAAGCCAGATGGTCGTCTTCGTCGTACTGGTCCTTGAGCTTGATGATAGGGGCGGTTTGCTTGAAGCGACGGTCGGATCGATTCAAGCAGAAATGGTTGTGTGTAGCCACAAAGGGAAACGCGATGCCGAGGGGATTCAGCAGCCTCTGACGATAATGCTCAAGGTGCTCGTACCAGGCCTGGCCACGGTCCTCAATTCGCTTCTTGAAGACTGAGCGGCGCCGGAGAATCGAGCGAAAGGGCCAGAAGTGGCGGAGCCCAGGATGCGCCTCGTGGACGACGTCGCCACCAGGAGAGCGATATGGGTAAAGAACCTCGAGACGCGGCGTAATAGTCCAATCTCGAACTACATCGCCCTCAACTAGATCGGCCGCGAAGTCATCTGCGCCGTTACGATGAGCTGCGTCTCTCGGCATGATGAATACGGGGTCTTCGCCGCATACCGTCGTTCGCCCCAACTCCCAAATTGCGTCCTTCAGCGTGCTCGTCGCCGTTGACTCGACGAGCGTCTTGAGCGAACGCGCTCCACCCCCGGCCAGAATCCAGGGATGCTCGGCCATCTGAACCCGCGGGATGGACTCCACCGATATGTGGACCCCATCGAAGCCCACCTCGCTGTGGTGTTTGAGAATCTCCGACCATACCGGCGCTGCCGCGGGATCGGCCGGTTCCTCTGCCTCGCCTCGCTTTCCAAGCACCGCTGTCACGTCGTCCGTCCCCGCCGCCCGATTGCGACCAAACAAGAGCAAGGTCGGCGTGCCGTGCCCGGGTATGTAGGCTCCCGAAGTGTCCACGACCTGGCTTACGTCCAGCCGCGGCAACACTTCAGTGATCAGCGCCTGGCCGAAGTCCCGCTTGGTGAACGAGTTGGCGTTGATCAGCCCCACAAAACCCGCAGGCGCGGCCAATCCAAAGAAGCGTTCGGTGAACGGCGCCGCAAGTGCGAACTGATTGAACGCGCTCTCATACAAGTCCCGGTACTTCCCCCGCTTCTTCGCATCCTTCTCGGTGATGTATGGTGGGTTCCCCACCACCGCCTGGTAACGCTGCCCCAGGATGCGCAGCGCCTCTTCCTCGTCCTCCAGCGCGAAGAGCTGATCACCCCAGTTATCCCGAGTGTCACCGTCGACCACCCCACCTAGCCGTTGCTGCTCACCGACCACGCCATGCAACAAGCTGTCGGCTACGCACAGGTTTATCCCCATCCGCGGCGCCTTCTCTAGCCGCTCGATACCAGCCGCCTGCATGAACTCCAGCGTCAGCCGGAACCGAGCAATCGCCACGGCATACGGATTCAAGTCACACCCATACACCTGCCCCAGCGCCCGCTGCGCCAGCACCCCCCTGTCCTCCCCAGGCGCCCGCTCCAGCCAGGCATCCAACAACCGCCGAAGCGCCCCCAGCAGGAAGTGCCCCGACCCACACGTAGGATCGATCAGCCGCACCTCCTCCAGCCCGAACTCCTCCACAGCCGGGTCCAGGGTCTGCTCGAGGATGAACTCCTCGACGAACTCCGGCGTCTGCAACAGCGCATACCGCTTGCGCACGTCCTCGGACAGGTTCTGGTACAGGTCGCCCAGGAACCGCGTGTCCTCGCCGTCGAACTCAGGTGGCGGCGTCCCCTTCTTGTCCGGCCGTCGGAAGTACTCCAGCAGCAGCTTGGCCCCGCCATCCGACGGCGCCAGCACCCACACCGGGTTGTGCCGCGCGTCGAACAGGTCGGCCGCCCCAGGCAGGGACGCCAGCTCACGGAACACGAACAGCAGGTAGTCCCTCGCGGTCAAGTACGGCGCCATGGCAAAGAACTGCGACTCGCTGTCCGCCGCCCCCTCGCCCGCGATCCGCTTGTGCGCGATCAGCTCACGGTCCTCCAGCGTCCGCGCGAACACCACTGACAGGATCCAAGCGATGGACACCTGGTGACACCGCCGCCGTCGCCACGTCCCAAACGCATCCCCGGTCCGGCTCGCGTCGCGCACCTGCTTCCACGACACGCGCATCGCCGCCTCGACCCCGGGATCCTCGGCCCGCTTCAGCAGGTCGGCATCCAGCCCCTTGAGGATCGGCTTGAGCCCCTTGAGTAGTGCTGCAGAATCGACAGGCATCG
>CAZXHG010000165.1:0-22806 GCA_964639985.1 uncultured Rickettsiales bacterium | reverse complement strand
CCGCGGACGACCCGCCGGCGGGGGACGACGACACCGGGGACGACGACGACTCGGCGGACGACGACGACTCGGCGGACGACGACGACACCACGCCGCCGGTGGACGCGGACGGCGACGGCTGGTCCGAGGACGTGGATTGCGACGACGCCGACGCCACCGTCAACCCCGGCGCCTCCGAGGTCTGCGACGGCCTGGACAACGACTGCTACGGCCTGGTGCCCGCGGACGAGGACGACGCCGATGCCGACGGTCAGCGGGTCTGCGACGGCGACTGCGACGACGCCAATCCCGAGATCGGGCTCGGCTTTCCCGAGCTGTGCGATGGCCTGGACAACGACTGTGATGGAGTGGCCGCGGACGAGGACGACCTCGACGCCGACGGATTCGCCCCCTGCGACGGCGACTGCGACGACGGCAACGCCGATGCGCACCCGGGCGCGCCCGAGGCCTGCGACGGGGTGGCGGACAACGACTGCGACGGCGTGGACGACGTCCTGGAGCTCGACGACGACCTCGACGGCGTGACCGAGTGCGACGGCGACTGCGACGATGGGGACGCGGCGCGCTTCCCGGGCAACCCCGAGGTGTGCGACGACGTGGACAACGACTGTGACGGCCTGCTCGGTCCCGACGAAATCGACGACGACCTCGACGGCGTGACCGAATGTGACGGTGACTGCGACGACGCCGACGCCGACCGCTTCCCTGGCCAGGCCGAGGCGTGCAACGGGATGGACGACGACTGTGACGGCGCCGTTCCCGCGGACGAGGCCGACGCCGACGGCGATGGTCAGCGGGTCTGCGAGGGGGACTGTGACGATGCGGATCCGGCCGTGGGGCTGGGCTTTGCCGAGCTGTGCGACGGCGTGGACAACGACTGCGATGGGCTGCCGGCGGACGAGGCCGACGACGACGGGGACAGCTACATGGTCTGCGTGGGGGACTGCGACGACGACGACGAGGACGTGTACCCCGGCGCCCCGGAGCTCTGCGACGGCCTGGACAACGACTGCGACGGCTCGGTGCCGGCGGACGAGGTGGACGCGGACGGAGACGCGGTCATGGTCTGCGAGGGGGATTGCGACGACGCCGATGTGGAGACCTGGCCGGGCGCGGTCGAGCTGTGCGACGGGCTGGACAACGACTGTGACGGAGCCGCGGGTGCGGACGAGGTGGACGCGGACGGCGACGGGGTGATGGTCTGCGGCGGGGACTGCGACGACGCGGACGCGGCCAACTTCCCGGCCAACGCCGAGACCTGTGACGGAGCGGACAACGACTGCGACGGCGTGGCCGACAACGACGTCTGTATCGACATCTCCAACGTGCCCCTGGACACCCTGTGGGAGGGTACGGACCCGCTGCTGGTGGACAGCGCGGTCACCATCGACACCGAGACCGGCGAGATCACCGGGATTCGCGGAGCCGGCACTGGCCTGGTCGACGGCATCTGGTTCGACGTGTTGACCCAGGCGAACGGGCCGGACCTGGGCGTGTTCTCCGCGGTCGGCATCGACGTGACCGCGGCGGGCGTGCTCGAGGTGGTTGGCGACAACCCGCTGGCGCTGGTGTCGTCCGCGGACGCGGCCATCGACGGCGAGATCGCGGCCGTGGGTGAAGACGGCACGGATGCGCTCGCCGCCAGCGGCCCGAACGCGGGCGGAGTGGGCGTGGCTGGTGGAGCGGCCGGTGGCGACGGCTCGAGCAACGCCTACGCCGGCGACACGGACGGCCTCGGTACCGGAGGCGGGTTCATCGCCTCCGAGGGGATCCACTACGGCAACGGCGGCGGCGGCGCTGCCTTCTGCTACGGCGGCGGTGGTGGCATGGGCGACCGTCCCAGCGTGGCCGGCTCGCCGGGCACGGAGCTGGCTGGGGGCGCGGGCGGCTACAACGGTGGCGATGGTGGCATGGGCGGCGACGGCGGCGACCCCTACGGCGCGGCCTCCCTGAGTCCGCTCGAGGGGGGATCGGGTGGCGCGGGCGGCGTGTCGGACACCGACAACAACCCCAGCGGCGGGGGCGGCGGCGGCGGTGCCGGGGGCGGGGGCGTGCAGATCTCGGTGCAGGGCGCCCTCGCCATCAGCGGTACGATCGACACCTCGGGCGGCCTCGGCGGTGACGCCTGGGGAGGCGGCGGCGGTGGCGGAAGCGGCGGCGCGATCCTGCTGGAGGCCGTGGACGTGGACCTGACCGGGGACCTGGCCGCCGAGGGCGGTCGCGGTGGGCACGGCAACCTGTCGTGGACCCCGACCGGCACGACCGGTGGCTATGGCGGCGCTGACACATCGCCCGAAGGGGGAGGCGGCCAGACCGAGTCCGGCGGCGGCGGGGGCGCGGCCGGGTGGGTGTTGCTGCGGTACCTGGAGTCCATCGGGGTCACGGGCACCGTCAGCCCTGACGAGAGCACGGCCTGCGCGGCCATGGAGGCGATGTAGTCGTGCGCTGCATGCTGTACGCGGCTGTCGCCATGGCCGTGGGCTGGTCCGTCGCCGCGATGGCCCAGCCCTCCAGCCCCTTGGGTGTCCGCCTGCCAGCGGACGGCGAGCCCGTGGTCTCGCTTCCCGCGCCGCTCACGGCCGGTGGCCCGGCCATGAGCGACGTGATGGCGACACGTCGATCGACGCGCGAGTTCACTGGCGAACCGCTGACCCTGGCCGAGGTCTCCCAGCTGCTGTGGGCGACGCAGGGTGTGACCGACGAGCAGGGGCGGCGGACCGTGCCGTCCGCGGGCGCGCGCTACCCCCTGGAGCTGTACGTGGTGGTCGACCGGGTGGAGGGGCTCGATCCGGGCCTGTACCACTACGTCGTCGGTGAACACGCCCTGGCCCCGGTGCGGACCGACGCCACCGGCCTGCAGCTCAACCGCGCCACCTACGGCAACCGCGCCTTCGAGACCTGCGGACTGAGCGTGATCGCGGTGGGCGTGGTGGAGCGCGTGGCCAGCAAGTACGGCTGGGAGCGGGCCGACCTGTACGTGGTGCTCGAGGGGGGCGCTGCGCTGCAGCACCTGCAGCTACAGGCCACCGCCCTCGGCCTGGGCGCGGTGTTCATCGGGGGATTCGACGACGCGGCCGTGCAGGCATTCGTGGACACGGATACGCTGCCTGTCGGCGTGGTGCCGGTGGGGCGGCCCCGAACGCCTTAGTCCTCCAGCAGCGAATCCTCGACGAGCAGCTCCACGCGGCTGCCGTACTCGTCCTGCCAGGCCTGTACGAGCTGGGGCACGGTGGCCCACACCAGCTTGCCGGCCTCCACGTCGGCCTGGTGGTCGATGATCACCTGCTCCAGGCTGTCGACGAGGTCCTCGTCCGAGGCCAGGTCGCAGTGCTTGAACATCACGGTGGCCGTGTACATCACGCCGTCCTCGAGCTCACCGGCGTCCAGCCGGGTCACCAGGTCGAGGACCGAGTTGCCCTCGGGCAGGTAGTCGTGGTGGCCGCCGATGGCGATCAGCTGCTGGGTGGGGTCGTCGTCCGTGTAGTGGTCTGCGTCCATCGGCCGCCACACGCCCGACACGATGATGTCCTGATCGTGGCTCACCGATCCGCCGCCGGTGAGGAACCCCACGTCGAAGGCGTAGCTGGTATCCGTGGTCGGGGTCGCCATCAGCGGGCCGTCCTGGAAGCGGGTCCAGTTCTCCTCCTCGGGCGGGTTGGCGAGGTAGCCGCCGATCACGCCGGTGGAGGGCACGCCGAGCTGGTCGAGCACGTACGACACGTCCGCGTAGTTGTGCGAGCTCTCGTGGGCGTGGGCGTCGACCTGCAGGTGGTCCGGGGACAGCTCGTGGATGTACTGCAGCAGGTTCTTGCCGTCCGTGACGTCGAGCAGCTCCGGGGCCTGGTCCCAGTGCTCCACGGCCCGGGCGTACTCCCAGTCGGACTGCAGGTGCCAGGCCACGTCGTGGTCGATGAATCGCTGGGCGAGATCGAGGGTGGCCTCGCGGTTGGCCAGGTAGTTCTCGCGTGCCAGGGTCTGGTCCCACTCCTCCTCGGTCGCGCCGCCGTTGAGCAGGATCGAGCAGTCCTCGTCGCTATGCGCCTGCTCGTTGTGGGAGAAGAACGTCGCGTAGATCCGCGTGGGCGGTGGCTCGGTGGTGTCGTCGTCGTCGTCGGTGTCGTCGTCGGTGACGTCGGTGGTGTCGTCGTCGTCGATGATGGTCTCCGGCTCGCAGCCGGCGAACAGCACGATCGACCCGAGCAGGACGGCGAACACGCCGCCCGGGTGCGACCACTGGACCGGCTGTCGATCGAGCACGCTGTCCTCCCTTGCCTCCATGGTAGCCACGTTCACGCCCTGCGGCACCCGCTGCGGCGTCGCTGCCGCGCCCACGCACCCAGCGCGAGCATGCACAGCGCCAGGGGCGCGCCCGCCGCGCCACGATTCGCGCCGTCGCAGTCGCAGCCGCCCGTGTCGTCGTCGTCCAGCGGGCACTCCTCGTGGGCCGAGTCGTCGTCTCCCTCGCAGGCGGAGTCGTCGTCGTCGCCCGTCGATCCGCAGTCGGGATCCTCCTCGTCGGCCAGCCCGTCGCAGTCGTTGTCCGCCGGGTCCTCGCAATCCTCGGTCAGGTCCGGGGCACTCGCCGGATCGCCGTCGTCGCAGTCCCACGGCTGCAGCACACCGTCGCCGTCGTCGTCGACCATGGCCGCGCACGCGTCGCCCAGTCCGTCGCCGTCGGCGTCCTCCTGGCCCGGGTCGGCCAGCCATGGGCAAACGTCGGTGGCGTCGTCCACGCCGTCGCCGTCGTCGTCCGGGTCGCACGCGTCACCCAGGCCGTCGCCGTCGTGATCCCCCTGCACGGGATCGGGGAAGCCGGGACACAGGTCCTCGACGTCGACCACGCCGTCGTCGTCGAGGTCGTCGCCCGGCACGCCGGGGCAGGTGCCGGTCTTGGTCAGGGTGTGGATGGCCAGGCTGCCGCCGGTCTCGCCCTCGGCGTCCGCGGCCAGGTAGGGGTGCCAGAACAGGCCTCGGGTCTGTGCGATGTCGTGGATCCCCCAGGTGTTGTCGATGCTGTCGCTCCACTCGAACGGCTCGCCGAAGCCGTCACCGGAGTCCACGCAGACCATCTTGTACACGACCATGCCCAGCGCCACCTTCATATCGCGGGCGTCGATGGCGAACGCGGGATAGCCGCCGTGGCCCCACGCGTCGAACAGGTACGCGGGGGCCGACCAGCTGCCGCCGTTGTTGGTGACGTGGTGGATCTCACCCGACACCTGGTGCTCCTCGGTGTCGTGCATGGGGTACACCACGTGCACCGCGCCCGCGCTGTCCAGGGCGATCTCCGGGGACAGGCCGACCGGGCCGGCGCCCGCGCCGGTGGGCGGGTTGGGCTCGTCCGTGATCACCTCCGGGTTCGGGAGCCAGCCGGTGGCCGGGGTCCACACGCGGTAGTAGACTTGGTACTCGTCCAGGTCGCTGTCGGGGTCGTCGAACGCCCCGACCATGGTCAGGTGCAGGTTGCCGTCACCGTCCGCGACCATGCGGGCGCTGCGGCCACCGTGTTCCAGCTCCACGGTGCTTGGGAAGCCGGAGCCGTCGTCGACCGCGTGATAGGTGCGCTTACCGTCCACGTTGGTCCAGTACAGGACGTGGATCCGACCCTGGCCGTCGCGCTCGAGGCGGGCGTCCGCCTGCTTCCAGTTGGGTTCCTCTGCGTCCCGCTCCAGGAGCTGTTCGGGTGCCGACCAGCCGTCGGTGTAGCGGGTGAGCCATCCGCCCGTGCCGTCCCAGAACGCCACCGTCGGGCGACCGTATTCGTCCAGCACCAGGTCGAAGGCCGCCCGGTGAGCGTGCACCCCGCCGGTGTCCACCTGCACGGGTCGCCCCCAGTCCGGTCCGAGGAAGCGGCGGTACACCAGGTTGCCCTGCTCGTCGTTGAGCAGGACCACCGGGGCCTCCCAGCTGGGATCGACGGCGATGCGTACACCCGTGCCCGTGCCCAGGTTCACGTCCGGGCCCTGCTCCAGGGAACACTGGGCGTGGGCGGGTGACGTCCCGGCCATCGGACCGATGACGACGAACAGCAGGAGCAGGGGGTGGGGCCTCATGGATCCGATCGTTCGTCTCTCCTCGGAGAGCAGTCTATCCTGCGGGCGCGCTCGTTACGGAGGACCTACCACCGGAAGCGTCCGGTCAGCATCAGCTGGTGGACCGTGCCGGGCTCCGCCCCCTGCAGTGCGGGTCCTAGGGCCAGGTGACCGCCCTGCACGAGGAACTCCGCCCTGGGGGCGCCCTCCACGGCCGGACGCATCGAGCCGTGCACCTTGACCGCCCAGTCGACCTCCGTGCCCAGGTAGCGGCCCTCGGTGGCCACGTCGTGGTGGTTGGTCGGCGCGCCGCCAGCGCGGAAGGTGTAGTACGGCTGGGCGAAGGGCACCGTGCCGCTGGCGAACATCACGCCGAGCTTGAGGTCCAGCCACGCCAGGGGTGCGCCTTGCAGCACGGGCTGCAGGAAGGACGCGCGGCGGAACGCGCCCTCGTTGATCATGGCGTCCACCCCGTCCGGAGCCGGGCTCGACTCCGGATCGTTGAGCAGCGCCCAGGTGGCGCCGTCGATGCCGCCCATCAGCTGGTCGAACAGCACCATGCCCGCGTCGAAGTCCCGGTCGAAGGTGAAGTCCCGGCTGACGCCGTCATCCGGCTCGGGGTCGCCCGACGCCACGCCGCCGCGCAGGTGCACCTGGAGCCGGTCCTGGGGCGCGTGCACCGTGAACACGGCCGCGGCACCGCCGGACACCACGGACACGGCGTCCGGCCGGTCATAGGTGGTGGCGCGGTCGGTCATGCCCGCGATCATCGCGCCCTCGCCGGCCATGGACAGGCTCCAGCCCTTCGTGCCCAGCGCCAGCGGCAGCTGGCCGAAGAGGTCGAGGGCGAATGCGCGGGTGAAGCGGTCGTCCTCGGCCTCGCGCTGACCGCGGTACACCGCGTACACACCCAGCCGGCGGTCGGCCGGGTCGGCGTACAGCAGCGACAGGATCCCCTGCAGCGCCAGCTGCTGGCGGTCGATGCGCGCGATGTCGTCGGCGATCACCCAGTCGAAGGCCGCGGTCAGGTACAGCAGGTCCTTCTTGACGTGGTTGTTGGCGTACAGGGGCTTGCCCGTGACCCGCAGCCGCACCACCCGGTCGCCGAAGTCGTTGCGGCCGAACATCGGATCGTGGGCGCCGTCGTTGGCCATCAGGCCCAGTCCCCAGTGGGAGGTGACCAGCCCGGCCTCCAGGATCAGCGCGGGCCAGGTGAAGCCCAGCGCCGCCTCCCGCGGCACGAACCCCCGCGGGCTCAGCACGGTGTGGGTGTGCCGGTCCCGCTCGTCGAGGGTGCACGGCACCTGCCACATGTCGCCGAACAGCTGGCCGGTGAACAGGTCCCACTCGGTGCTCACCCGGAAGCGGCCGTAGGTCAGGCCGAAGCCCGCCCGCAGGCGCTGGTCGGCCACGGCGGGCTGGCCCATCACGCTGCCCTCGGCGTCGATGGGGAAGTCCGACAGCAGGGTGCCCTGCAGCCGGTACTCGCCGGCGAACTCCAGCCCCAGCGGGATGTCGCCGCCGAAGACCAGGCGCTGGGTGGCGCCCGCGGTCGCAGGCACGAACAGGACGAAGGAGAGCAGCAGCGTCGTGAATCTCATCGCTCAGCCCTCCGGTACCGGCCGCAGGTGGTCGCAGTCGTTGCGCGCCAGGCAGTGGTCGTCGCTCACCTCCTGGCCTCGCGTGTACAGGTAGTGCACCGCCTGGTTGAAGATGAACGTGGTCCAGTCGAAGTCCGCCTCCGGGTCGGGGTCGGGCACCCCGTGGGACCCGGTCGGGTCCGGGTACTCCAGCCGCAGGGCGGTCACCCCGGACGAGGTCTCGATGGTGGCCCGCAGGGGCGTGTCCGACGGCGCATCCGTGCCGTCCGTGCCGTCGTCGAGGTCGTCGGGGTCGAACAGGCAGGGGTTGCCGTCGACGTCCGTGTACGGTCCGTGCTCCTCCAGCCCCTGCACGACCCGGCGATCGATCAGCCAGTTGTCCACGGTCATGCCGTAGGCCGGGTCCACCTCGTGGCGCTCCAGGAAGCCGATGGAGCGGGCCAGGGAGATGCCGGAGTTGATCATCACCACGTCGTCGCCGATGTTGTTCACCTGCAGCATGTTCAGCGGCCCGTCGAACAGCTCGGGGAACGGCTCGTGCAGCACGCGCGGGGCGTACGCGATCGGGTCACCCGGCTCGGTGACCAGCGACAGGCTGGCCACCAGCCGCCGCAGGCTGGGGGTGCCGCGGATGTGGCCCAGGCCCGAGGACATGGCCACCAGGGGCGAGCCGGCGCGTACGGTCACCGCCTCGAAGGTCGCTTCGGCCTCGAAGGCGTCGATCTCGGCCACCTCGTTGCCGCCCGCGTCCAGGATGGTGATCACCAGCTCGTCGCCCAGACCCTCGTTGTCCGGGATCTCGTAGATCTCCCCCTCCACCGGGCCGGTCTCCGGAATGCCCGCGGCGAACCGCTTCTCGGCCGCGTCCAGCGCGTCGGCCGGGAAGGACACGCGGAAGGCCCCGTCCGGGGGGATCCAGCCCTCGCGCACCTCGCCGTTGGTCAGGTTCTCGATCCGCACCAGGCCGTCGGCGGGCACCTCGGCCAGCGTGGCGATCGGCACGGACTCCATGTCCGTGAACCCGGTGTTGACGTACTGCACGACCTGCAGGCTGCCGTCCTTCTGGGGGAAGCCCAGCAGGTACGGCGAGGTCAGCCGGCCCATCACCGCCTCGACCGCGCCGCCGAGGTTGGAGCGGGTGCCGATGTCCATCAGCCCGCCGCCGGCCACGATCGGGATCGAGGCCGTGTAGTGGGGCTCCACCGGCGCGGTGACCGCGGTCACGATCCCGCCCAGGGAGCCGCCGGCGAGGAAGTAGTCCACGTCCGGCCCGCCGATGTCCGGCGTGCCGTCCCCGTCCCAGTCACAGGCCACCTCGTCGCGGCCGTCGCCGTCCACGTCCACGTCCATGGTGCCGGTGCCGCACGTGCGCAGCGCGCGCACGAACTGCATGTGGTCGACCGCGGCCTGGCGCACCTGGTCGCGGGTGTGGAACGAGTTCGACGTCCACTGGTCGCCGCCGGAGTCGACCTTGCCGTCGTTGTCCAGGTCGCGAGCCCGGCCCTGTGCCAGGTGTTCCACCAGCGGCAGCAGCCCGGCGGCCTCGAGCAGGTCGGCGTACTCCTCGATCTCGCCGTCGCCGATGTCGATGCCGTGGGCCGGGTAGTCCATGCCGCAGGTGGCGATGCCGACCCGCGCCGCGGCCCAGGTCATCATCAGGAACTCCAGCCGGGACGATCCGTAGCCGTGGCCATAGAACACCACCGGGAACGGCTGGGGGAAGTCGGCGTCCGCCACGGGCACGCCGCAGGTGAAGGTCACGTCCAGGGGCTCGGCCACCACCGTGCCCGCCACCGAGTCCACCTCCCACGACTCGTCCGAGGTGTCGCGGCCGTCGTCGTCGCGGTCCACCAGCAGGTCGGTGGTGGTGAACGTGCCGCCGACCAGGTGGGACGACAGGCTGAAGCCCGGTCCGAACACCTCGGCCGCGGACTCGGGCAGCAGGCCGGCTGCCTCGAGGATGCCCAGGATGTTCTCCACGGGCAGGGCGTAGGGGTTGTCCACGTCGTCGATGTCGTGCATCACGTGCGCGGTGTTGATCCCCGCGGGGTACTCCTCGTCCAGGAACGCGAACGGCCCCTCGCCGTACAGGCCGCGGCGGATATCCACCAGGTCGCCGGTCACCCGGGCCGTGGTGTAGGTCCAGGCGAAGTCCACGTCGTCCAGGGTCAGTCCCCAGGTGGGCAGCGCGTCCACCAGCGGCTCCAGCGCGTCGGTCTGGCGGGTGTGGTTGACCCAGGGCCAGGGCGACACCACCCGGTTGCCGTCCGCGCCCACCAGCCGCGAGGTGAGCACCACCGCGTACGTCGTCTCCTCGCGCAGGGGCACCACCGGCCGCACGATCAGCGTGTCGGTCTCCCGCTCGTACCACGTCAGCAGGTCCTCGCGGGGGTCACCGCCCACGGGGTACACGTTGGGCTTGTCCAGCACGCCGTCGTTGTCCGTGTCCTCGCCCCAGTCCAGCTCGCCGTCGCCGTCCAGGTCCTCGTCGTAGGTCTCGAACAGGGCCGAGGGCGACTCCGCGCGCGCGTCGTTGGGGAAGTAGCGGTCGGTCTGCACCACGTCGGCGGGGAAGCGGCCGTGGCCCACGTCCAGTTCGGCGGCCTGCAGGTAGGTGGGCGAACCGGGTGTGACGTCGATCAGGTAGACCGCGTCGTCGGACAGGTCCAGGTCGCTGGCGTGGCGGCTGGCGATGTTGTCCAGGTCCAGCAGCTCGGTGAAGCGCACCGAGATCGGCGAGTAGATGCCGAACCCGGTCAGCGTGTTGACCTTCTGCCGCGTCTCCCGCTCCATCAGCGTGGGCGCGTCCTCACTGAAGTTGAGCCGCAGCCCGGTCGGCGAGTCGGGATCGGGCCGCGCGGCCAGGTCGTTGGGGAACGGCAGCTCTGGCAGCGGCTCGGCGTCCCAGTCGACCAGCACCATGGGTCCGTCCCCGGGCGTGGTCGCCCGCAAGCCCTGTGCAGCGTTTCCGCAGGAAAGCGCGAGGGCTGCGGGCAGCGCGAGAAGAGCGGCCGCTGTTGCCAGCCGTGGGCTC
Organism: uncultured Rickettsiales bacterium; assembly: GCA_964639985.1. Lineage (GTDB taxonomy): Bacteria > Myxococcota_A > UBA796 > UBA9615 > CAYRNR01 > CAZXHG01. The sequence continues at coordinate 12,139 of CAZXHG010000165.1, read as the reverse complement.
CGTCGTTCGATCAAGATGGCCTCCCGGTCGTGCTCGGGCTGCGACCGCTCGTGCGGACGTGCCCTGGGTGGGTATTCTACCCATGTCACGCGCGTGCGATGCGAGGAGGTTCGGATGACGACACAGACCGGCGTGGTCGGGAAGCTCTCCCTGCTGGACCGCTACCTCACCGTGTGGATCTTCGCGGCCATGGCCGCGGGCGTGGGTCTGGGGTACGTGTGGCCCGGGGTCACCGACCTGCTGGGGAAGATGAGCGTGGGCACCACGTCGATCCCGATCGCCGTGGGGCTGATCGTGATGATGTACCCGCCCCTGGCCAAGGTCCGCTACGAGGAGATGGGCCGCGTCTTCCGCGCCTGGAAGGTGCTGGGCCTGTCCCTCATCCAGAACTGGGTGATCGGCCCGGTGCTGATGTTCGTGCTGGCCGTGATCTTCCTGCGCGGTCACCCCGAGTACATGGTCGGCCTGATCCTGATCGGCCTGGCCCGCTGCATCGCCATGGTGATCGTGTGGAACGACCTCGCCGAGGGGGATCCCGAGTACTGCGCCGGCCTGGTGGCGTTCAACTCCGTGTTCCAGGTGCTGTTCTTCTCGGTCTACGCGTTCGTGTTCATCACCGTGCTGCCGCCCCTGCTGGGGCTGGAGGGTGCGGAGGTGGCCGTGACCATCGGCCAGATCGCCCGCAGCGTGTTCCTGTACCTGGGCGTGCCGTTCCTCGCAGGCATCATCACGCGGTTCACGCTGATCTCGCTCAAGGACAAGGAGTGGTACCACACCCGCTTCATCCCCCGGATCAGCCCGCTGACGCTGATCGCGCTGCTGTTCACCATCGTCGTGATGTTCTCGCTCAAGGGCGAGCAGATCGTGAGCGTGCCCCTCGACGTGCTGCTGATCGCGGTCCCGCTGCTGATCTACTTCGTGCTGATGTTCGTCATCAGCTTCCTGATGAGCAAGGTCGTGGGCGCCACCTACGGCCAGGCCACCACCCTGTCGTTCACCGCCGCCTCCAACAACTTCGAGCTGGCCATCGCCGTGGCCATCGCCACGTTCGGGCTGCATCACGGCGGCGCCTTCGCCGCGGTCATCGGCCCCCTGGTCGAGGTCCCAGTGATGCTCGGCCTGGTCTACGTGGCGTTCTGGTTCGGCCGCAAGCTGTACGGGCGAAGATCCGCCGAGGCCGGGTAGCCAGCCAGGAGAGAAGGGGAGTAGCCCGTCTGCCTGATCCCCCCTTGCCCCCAACTCTCCGGGGCACGGTCCTCGGTCCTTCCAGGACCTCGTCCCTGAGGCGCTCGCGGCCTTCGTCCGTCACGGACTCGTCCTTCGCTTGTCACCCCGGAGAGTTGGTGGCTGCGGGGGTGCGGCAGACTCCCCTGGGTGGGTTGGCGGAAAAAGGGACGCTCAGGCGGAAAAAGGGACGCTCATGAGTTCATGAGTTCTCGCCGGGCCCTCGTTCCCGCCACGGAGACCGGACTGGCGCGGGCAGTCGAGGCGCTCGTCGGGTAAGTTGTCCAACTGCGCACACCCCTTGAACCGACAGCCGAGAGGATGGGTCGAGCAGGTGCCCTGGCCGCTGCTGGCGTTGATGGAGTTCGCCATGGTGTTCGGGGGAGGGGTCTGCACGTTGATCGGGTTCCGGTTGATCCTCGTGGACCGGCCGGATCCGTTCAGCTACCGGCGCTGGTACGACCGCTCGGGCCGGTACCTGATGTTCCTCGGGCCGGTGATGCTGGTGCTCGCCATTGCCTTGCCGCTGGCGTTCGGGATCGTGCCGGCGCCGCCGTGGGTGGCCAAGGCGCTGGTGCTGGCCGTCGGTGCGGGTTTCGTGGTGTTCGTGGTCGCGACCTGGAAGGCCGAGCCCCCCGTGCTGTGGCCCAAGGGGGTGTTCGGCTGGCTGGGGTACCTGTTCACGGCGCTGTGCTTCTCGGCCGTGCTCGCCGGGATCCTGGGGGAGATCGGGATCGAGATCGCGTGGAAGGGGCCGGCCTTCCTCGCGCTGTACGTCTTCGGACTCGTGCTGGCGCGGACGCTGAGCGTGTGGATGGCACGGTTCAAGCGCCACACCGGTGATCCCGGATCGTGAGGTCGTGATCAGCGGCTCTGGAGATACGCCACCAGCTGGTCGTTGATCGCCTGCATCTGCCCCACGATCTGCTCGTCCTTCATCTTGCCCAGCACCTTGCGGCCCATGGGCCGGGTAGCCGTGAAGGTTCGTTGCCAGTGCAGCTCGGTGGAGCCGTCGCCCAGGTCGGTCAAGTCGAGATCCAGCACCATCCAACCGACCTTGATCCACACCACGTACTGGATGGCCGTGGGCGGCTCGTAGCGGCTGCAGATCCAGCTCTCGCCCAGCTGGATGCGGGTGTCGAAGGCGCAGCCCTTCTCGGCCACGCCCGACCCGGACCAGCGCATGGTGCAGGTCCAGTCGTCGAGCCATTCGTACTCCAGCACCGGGCACAGCAGGGGGAAGACCTCGTCCGGAGTGGCCGGCACCGTGCCCGTAAAGGTGAAGACGCGGCGCGCGCCGTCGGGCGTGACCGGCGCACCCCAGGGGCAGGAGCCGTCGGCCTCTCGCTCGCTTGCCGAGGCATCCGCGGCGAGGGCGTTGGTCACCAGCAACATCAGCCCGGTGGCCAGTGCCCCGTGCCGGGAGCGGACGTGCCGGTGCGCGGCGTGGATTTTCGACTGACTGTCAGTCAGTTTCTGGGCGTGGTGGATGGACATGGACTCCTCCTCGGATCTAGGGGGTTTCGGTGATGGCCAGGCCCCGGTCGACCAGCTGCAGCAGCGCCGTGCGCAGCCGGGCCATGCGCTCGGCGTCGCCGCCGTGCGCCCGGGTCCGGGTGAGGTGGATGATCGCGGCCAGGACAAGCTCCACGGTCTCGTCCGCGGGATCCGCGTGCAGGGTGCCGTCGGCGTTGCCCGCCTCGGCGATGGTCAGCAGGTTGGCGTGCAGGCGCGTTCGGAGCGCATCGCCGACCCGGTCGTGCAGGATCTCGTTGCCCGGCTTGACCAGGCCCTGCAGGTGGGCCGCGCTGGCGTCGATGGCGTCGAGCACGGTGGTCACCGCGCGGCGGAACCGGTCTGCCGCGTCACCCCGGTCGTCCGCGGCGATGGCCGCGATCACGCCGGCCAGCGGCTCGGTGATGTGCTCGGCCAGCGCGTCGAGCACCGCGTCCTTGGAGTCGAAGTGGTAGTAGAACGTGCCCTGGGCCACACCCACCTTCTTGACGATGTGGGATACGGCGGTCCGGTCCATACCCTGGTCGAGGAACAGCTCCAGCGCGGCCTCCAGCAGCTCCTGGCGTCGGATCTCCGGGTCCTTGGCGGTGCGGACCATGGTCCCTCCTGGCAATGACTGACTGTCAGTCAGTTTAACCATGATCGTCGAACGGTCAAGCACCTTTCTTCCACGCCATGCCCGACGCTCTGGCACGGTTCGTGGATCGAGCCCAGACGCGCGTCCGAGGGAGAGAGACGGGTTCGACTTGTACGATCTGCGCATTCTCTGCTGCACCGCGACCCTGCTGACCGCGGTGCTGGGGGCCGCCCCCGGTGCCCAGGCCCACGGTCCGGACAGCGAGGAGCTGGCCCTCACCGGCGTGATCCTGGTCGGCGCGACCACGGTCCTGCCCCACACCTTCATGCTCGCCCAGCTCGCGGGCGGGGGCATGCCGGAGAGCCGGGAGGACCGCCGGTTCATGGGGGCGCTGTGCATCCCCATGGTGGGGCTGGCCATCGCCGGCATCTCGCTGATGGAGGAGCACCCGCTGACCGTGGTGTGCGGGCTGTTCATGTGCCTGCTGTCCGGGGTGCAGACCGTGGGGTACTGCATGCTGTTCGCGGCCGGGATCCGCGAGGGACCGGGGCGGTTCGCGCTGCGGGTGAGGGACGAAGGACCGCGCGTGAGACCGATGATCTCCCCTGGCGGGATCGGGATCCAGGGGCGGTTCTAGAACTCGAACACGCCCTTGAGCAGCCGCTCACCGCCCTTGTCCTGGTGCCGGTGCAGGGCGCGCTTCCAGTCGCGAAGCGCGAAGCGGTGGGTCACCATCCACGACAGGTCGACCTTGCCGCTGGCGAACAGCTGCAGGGCCAGGTCGAAGGCGCGCCACTCGCGGCCGTCCCACGGCTCGCAGTGGTTGTAGACCGACGACGCCTGCACGGTGAGCTCGTCGTCGAAGATCGACGACCAGTCCACCCCGCTGACCATGCCAGGTACGCCCGCCAGGATCACGGTGCCGCCGGCCGCGGTCAGCCGCAGCGCGTCGTCGATGGCGTCGTCCGAGCCCACGCACTCGTAGGTGTGGTGGGCGCCGCCCTTGACCACCCGCTTGCCCAGCATGGGCTTGAAGATGCGCCCGCCGGTCAGCTCGGCCACCCGCTCGTACAGGTCGCCGTCCCGGGGCAGCAGCACCTCGTCGGCGCCCAGCCGGCGGGCGGCCTCGGCCTGGTGGGGGTGGCGGGCCGACACGATGGTCCGGGCCCCGATGTCGAGGCCTCGCAGGGCGGCCAGCACGGTCAGGCCGATGGTGCCCGCGCCGCTGATCAGCACGGTCTCGGCGTCGTCCGGCGGGGCGAGCAGGACCGCGTGCAGGCCCACGGCCAGCGGGTCGGTGAGCACGCCGTTGAGGTCCGACACCTCGTCGGGCAGCCGCACCACCTGGGAGCGGTGGGCCAGGAAGTGGGAACTCCACGACCCGCCCGTGGACGCGCAGAAACCGGTGAACTGGCCCGAGGCCAGCCGGCCCTCGGTGATGTTGAGGCACAGGTTGATCTCACCGCGCGCGCAGTGGGGGCACACGGGGTCGATGCCGCGGGTCTTGCAGCCGAGCAGGGGCTCGACCACGACCCGCTCGCCCACCTGCAGTTCGCCCGGGTCCGCGCCCACCTCGGCGATGCGGCCCACGTTCTCGTGGCCGAAGGTGAACGGCGAGGACGAGAAGGGCTCGAAGTAGGGGCTGGTGTGCAGCCCGATGGTGCCCAGGTCCGACCCGCAGATGCCGCCGAAGCGCGTGCCCACCAGCACCCAGTCCGGACCGGGCAGCACCGGCCGCGGCACGTCCACGAACTTCGTGCAGCCGGGCCCGCGCCAGTGTAGCTCGCGGGACAGGCCGCCCAGGGCCTTGCCGGTGAGGTAGCGGGAGACGGTGGCGTTGAACTGGACTGCCTTCATGGTGGGCCTCCGGGGCCCTGTATACCCCATCGGCGGCCGCGGGCGGGCGTCAACCGCCGAACGGCGGGTACGGCTGGTCGATCAGGGTCAGCATGAAGGCGAAGTGCGCGGCCGCGCCGATCATCACGAAGACGTGGAACACCTCGTGGAAGCCGAACCAGCCCGGCATGGGGTCGGGCCGCTTGCGCGCGTAGATGACCGCGCCGAGGGTGTAGGCGAGCCCCCCGAGGGTGACCCAGATCAGGCCGGCCAGCGGCAGGCGCGGCAGGATCAGGGGGCCCGGGATCACCACCACCCAGCCCATGGCCACGTAGATGCCCGCGGTCAGCCACCGGGGCGCGCTGATCCACACCATCTTGAACAGCACGCCGGCCGCGGCGATGCCGCCGATCACCGACAGCATGCTGATGCGCCAGGCGCCGTCCAGGGTGTGGATCAGCGGCGCGATGTAGCTGCCGGCGATGAACAGGAAGATGGCGCTGTGGTCCACGCGCCGCATCAGGCGGTTGCCCCGCTCACCGAGGTCGAAGAAGTGGTAGGCGGACGAGGCGCCGAACATGGCGATCAGGGTCGAGCCGAACAGGGCCATGCCCACGGTCTTGGGGCCGTCGCCGTGGCTGAGGTACAGCAGCACGACCAGGCCGGCGATCCCGGCCAGGAACCCCGCGAAGTGGGTGTAGGCGCTCATGGGGTCCTTGTTGATCCGCACCAGATCCTCCGCCAAACACCATGATCACTCCCTGTCACGGGGGTGTCACGGGGCGCATGAAGTCGTCGAGCGAGGGGCTGTCAGTCCACCACGAGGGCGACGTCGTCGACGAACCAGCCGTCGTCGACCACGCCGCGGTCGGAGCCGAACAGGAAGCGCAGCTGGAACGAGTCGGTGAAGAACATCTCGTCGAGGGTGACCGTGACGGCGGTCCAGTCGTCACCGTCGATCAACCCGGACCACGCCTCGTGCCCGTCGATCTCGGCGATGCCCACGCACTCGGTGTACACGCCCGCGATGACGCCGGTGTACTCAGGGGAGGGCGCGACGTCTTCCCAGGTGGCACCGCCATCGGCGGACAGCTGCACGGCGCCGCCGTCGTAGTGGGCCTCGGTGCCGGCCTCGAAGCGGTACAGGTGCTGGAAGGTGAGGGTCACGGTGTCGCCGCTGCCCGCGCAGGCGGACAGGTCCAGCACCGGCGAGGTGACCTCGCCGGCCTCGCAGTTGCCGTACTCCGCGTCCAGCCAGGTGGCCCAGCAGGAGTCGCCCGAGGCGCAGGCCTGCTCCGCGGGCGTGCCGTACTCCCACGGGTCGGTGTAGCCGCCGTCGACCTGGTCGTGGGCGAAGCCCTGCTCGCCGCCCTCGAAGTCGAACAGTACGGCCGCGTCCGCGCACGAGGGCTCGGTCGTGGTGTCGTCGTCCCCGGTGTCGTCGTCGTCGGTCACGTCGTCGTCGTCGGTCACGTCGTCGTCGTCGGTCACGTCGTCGTCGTCCCCGGCCGTGCACTCGCAGGTTCCCCAGGACGCGCCGTCCTCGGCGCAGATCTGCACGCCCACGTCGGTGCCGTCACAGGTGCAGATCTGCGTCTCGCCCGGTTCGCAGACGTGTTCCTCGTATTCGTTCTCCTGACAGGCCAGGGGCCATGCCAGTACGGCGGCGATGATGGTGGACACGAGGAGTCGGGTGGGACGACGGGCCATGGCTGTTCCCTCCTGGAGTCGAGGGTACCACTCAGCTGTCGTGTGACTCGCTGATTTCCGCGAGCAGGGCCTCGAGGTCGGCGGCGTCGAGCCGGTAGGTGTCGTTGCAGAAGTGGCAGGTGACCTCGGCGCCTCCCTGCTCGGCGAGCATGTTGCGCAGCTCGTCCGGGCCCAGGCCCAGCAGCATCCCGCGCACGCGCTCGGCCGAGCAGTGGCAGCGGAAGACCACCTCCTGGCTCTCCATCACCTCCACGGGCTGGCCCGCGAGCTGGCCGAAGGCGAAGGCCGTCATGACCGCCTGCACGTCGTCGGCCAGGGGTGCGTCGATGGTGGCGGCGAAATCCTCGGGATCCATGTCCGGCAGTCGCTCCACGACCACGCCGCTGGCGGTCCTCATTCCGCCGTCGTCGTCGATCTCCACCTGCAACCGCGCCCGGCCGTCCACCTGCAGCGAGCGGTCGAGGAAGCCCTGCAGCGCGCCTTCCACGGTGTCGCGCTGCACGTCGGCCACGCCGCGGTACAGCTCCTCGTCGCCGAGGAACTTGATCATCGCCATCAGGCCGTCGAAGCGGTCGTCGTCTGCGGCTGCGAGATCGGCCGGCTCGAACCGGGCCCGGATGGAGCCGGCTTCACGTACGTCCGCGTTGAACCGGAAGTCGGGGCGCTCACCGTAGACGTTGACGGCCAGCTGCTCGCGGCCCTTGACCTGGGAGGCCAGCAGCACGGAGGCGACCAGACCCTCGGTCGCGATGCGCGCTGCGGCTGGCCCCAGCTGGTGGCGGCGGCACATCTCACGCGCCGGGCCGTCGATCACGGCCACCAGCGCGCGCACCCTGCGCTCGCAGCCCAGCGCCGTCACCAGTCGTCCAGGTCGTTCCTCGGTCATGGCGTGCACCTCGGCCGCGCATCGTAGCTCGGGTCGGGGATCCGGTCGCCCCTGCAGGGAACCGATCCCGGGCGGGCGCTGTCCCATCCAGCACCTGGAGGGAGACCGATGCGGACCACGACCTTCGCCCTGCTGTTGCTCGTCTCGACGCTCGCCGGTTGCGCCCACACCCGCGCGGCCGTGGCCGAGCCCCCGCCGCTGCCCTGCGGCCACATGCACATCACCGCGGACAACGTGCTGGCCGAGCTGTGGATCAACGGGATGCGGATCGAGCTGCCGGATTTCACGGCGCACGACTGGACCAAGATGAGCTCCGTGGGCTTCGCGGTGGTGCCGGGCCGCAACGTGATCGCGGTCAAGGCCATCGACCAGGGCGTGATCGCCGGGCTGCTGGCCGACATCGACCTGGGCGTGCAGACGCTGACCACCGACCAACGCTGGCTGTGGGCGCTGGAGGGGGCCGAGGGGTGGTCTGCGGTGGAGTTCGACGATTCGTCGTGGCGTCAGGCCCAGGTCTATGGCCAGTACCCCCTGGGGATCTGGGGTGACCGGATCCACGGCGTGGGCGGTGACGACACGGACGCGGTGTGGATCTGGTCCCCGGCCAACCAGTACGAGGGCGAGATCGACCCGGTGGTGTACTTCCGCTACACGTTCGTCGTGGAGCCGGGCTGGGTGGTGCGCTAGAGAGTGCCTGATCCCCGTTCTCGACAGCAAGCCTGGCGTCACCCCGCGTTCAGCGGCTTGTCGAGGACCACGTAGGCCGCCCCGTGGTCGTAGCCGTAGATGCCCAGGTCACAGCCCGGTGTCCCGATCAGGAGATCGTCGCAACCGTCGCCATCGAGATCCCCTGGGCTCGTGAGGGAGTCACCCGGCGTGCAGTTGGTGTTCTCTCCCCATCAGGACCACACCCGGACACCCAGGCCGACCACACCAGGGCGATGGTGAGCCCTGGGGGTGTGTCGACATGAATTCGAGGCGCCGTGATCACAGCCACCCCTCCTGGATTGAGGGTAGCACGCGTGGCGCAGGTCACCCGGTGGACGCCGGCGCGATCCGGTCCTCCCGGCTGTGGTTATTCCCCTCGCCTCGATGGCGCCGAGGGTGCCGGAACGCTACCGAAGGTCCCCGTTCGCCCTGTCCGGAGTGCTATCCTTCGAGCTGAGGGGAGGCGACGGCCATGGGCGCCGGGCACACAAACGGAGGATGTTCCTACCGTCCTGTCCCCACCTCGGTCGCCTCACCTTCACGGTATGATGAGTGTGGAGTCAGCAGATGAGCCGGCGTGAACTAGCCGAGGAAATCCGCTCCCGCCTCGAGCTCGTCCACGGGGCGCGACTCAAGGGAGTGGTCCTGTACGGTTCCGAGGCTCGCGGTGACGCCCGCCCTGACAGCGACATCGATGTGCTCGTGCTGCTGGGCGGCCCGATCGACCTCGGCAAGGACCTGCACGCGTCGATCAAGGCTCTGTACCCGCTCGTGCTGGAGCTGGAGCGGCCCATTCATCCGGTCCCGACGGACGTGCTCAACTACGAAGCCGGCGCGATCGCGCTGTACCGGGTGGCTCGTGACGAGGGGATCTCTGCGTGAACGCCGAAGCCTGGGCGCTGTGGGAACGCGCCGTCGAAGCCGAGCAGTCCGCGGCCGTGCTCATCGACGTCAGCCCCGACCGCGCTGCTGCCACGGCGTACTACGCTGCGTTCTTCGCAGTGTCGGCACTGTTCACGCTCCAGGGCCGTTCCTTCAGGAAACACTCCGCGGTCGAGGCGGCGGTCCACAGGGACCTGGTCAAACCAGGGATCTGGCCGGTCGAACTCGGTGTCAGCTACTCCGAGCTACAGGCTCTCAGACATACCGGCGACTACGGTGTGCTGGAGAGAGTAGCGGTCGAGGATGCGCGGTCGGCGCTCGACATGGCCGGCCACATCCTCGACGCCGTCCGACAGGCGCATCCCGACCTTGCAGAGGTCCAAGGAGACTAGACCCACCGATCCAGCCATCACGTTGGCCGTGAGCCGCGGCTGGTAGGCTGTGCGCGGGAGAGGCGGGTGAGGAGATGGCGCGCCGCGCGAAATCCGGTTGGATTGTCCTGGTCCTGCTCGCGGTGGGGCGCGAGGCCACGGTCGACGACGATGCCCCGGCCGACCTGTTCGCCGATCCGGTCGACTACCAGGGCGGTGACGTCATCGAGGGCATCGAGATCGCCCTGGGGCCGGACCTGGCCGATCGGATCGAGGTGAAGATGGGCGAGGGTTGTCCGCGGTTGGTCGTCGTCCTCGACGACACCCGATTCAATCGCCCTCCAGGCCCAGGATCTGCCGGACCACGGCCAGCAGCTGTTGCGGTGTGAACGGCTTGTGGAGCAGGTCGACGCCGCGTTCGAGTATGCCGTGGCGCACGATCGCGTTGGCCGTGTAGCCCGTGATGTACAGCACCTCGATGCCTGGCCGGGACAGCAACAGCTGCTCGGCGAGTGCGCGCCCGCTCATCCTGGGCATCACCACGTCGGTCAGCAGCAGGTGGATCGTGTCCTCGTGTGTGCTCGCGATGTCCAGGGCCTCGCGGCCTGTGGCGGCTTCGAGCACCTGGTAGCCGGAACCGCGCAGGACCCTGGAGACGGCCACCCGGATCATGCGGTCGTCCTCGACGACGAGGATGGTCTCGGTCCCGCGGAGGGACGTGGGTTCCCGCCTCGAGGGTTCGACGGAGGTGGCGGCCTCGTCCACCCGGGGCAGGTAGATCTTGAAGGTCGTGCCGGCTCCCGGTTCGCTGTACAGCCAGATGAAACCGCGGCTCTGCCTGACGATGCCGTGCACCATGGACAGGCCGAGCCCGGTACCCTCTCCCTCTTCCTTGGTGGTGAAGAACGGTTCGAACACCCGAGAGCGCGTGGCCTCGTCCATGCCCTCGCCGGTGTCCGTCACCGCCAGCATCACGTACCGACCCTCCTCCAGGGGCTGGTGGGTCTGGGCGAAGCTCCGATCCACGTCCGCGTTCTCCGCCTCGACGAGCAGCCTGCCACCGGTCGGCATGGCGTCCCGGGCGTTGACCGCCAGGTTCATCAGGACCTGTTCGAACTGGCCGACGTCCACTTCGACCCGCCCCAACCCCGGTGCGGTCTCCACCTGCAGGTCGACGTCCTCGCCGAGCAGCGTTTTCAGCATGCTCTGTATCGACTGGATCGCCTCGCCGAGATCGATGATCCGGGGATCGAGCGCCTGCTGACGACTGAACGCCAGCAGCTGACGGGTCAGTACGGCTGCCCGCTCGCCGGCCTCTCGGATCGCGGTGATGGAGCCGTGCGCGCGCGTTCCCGCGGCGATATCCAACGCTGCCATCTCGCAGTGGGACAGGATCACGGTCAGGATGTTGTTGAAGTCGTGGGCCACCCCCCCGGCCAGCCGGCCGATGGACTCCATCTTCTGTGCCTGGCGCAGCTGGGCCTGGAGCTTCTCCTGCTCCTGCTCGGCCTGCCTGTGCGATTCGCGGTTCGCCGCCTCCTTGAGCTCCCGCCGGATGGCGGACCCGAGCCGGGCCAGGCTTTCCTTCATCAGGTAGTCGTGGGCGCCCGCCCGCATCGCCTCCACGGCCAGGTCTTCCCCGATGGTGCCCGAGACCACGATGAAGGGGCGGTCGAGGCCGGACTCCTGCAGCAGGCGCAGCGCGGCGGGCGCGCTGAAGGCGGGCATCGAGTAGTCGGACAGCACCACGTCCCAGGACTGGTCCAGGATCGAGCTCATCTGCTCTGCGGTGTCCACCCGCTCCCACTCGAGGTCGAAGCCCTGCCGGGTCAGTTCACGGGTCAGCAGCAGGGCGTCGTCTTCCGAGTCCTCGACGAGCAGCGCGCGGAGCTTGGTCCCCATGTCATTCCCCCGTGCCGGTCGGCGGCGGCTCGTTGAGGATCAGCCAGAACAGGCCGAGATGGCTGACCGCCTCGGAGAACTGGTCGAAATCCACCGGCTTGCGGACGAAGGCGTTGGCTCCCAGCTCGTAGCCCTGCAGGTAGTCCTGCTCCTCGCTGGACGAGGTCAGGATCACCACGGGCAGCAACCGGGTGCGCTCGTGGGCGCGGATGCGCTCGAGCACCTCCAGCCCCCCGATCTTGGGCAGGTTGAGGTCCAGGATGACCACGGCTGGCAGTTCGCGGATGTCCCGATCCTCGTGCGCGCCGGTGCAGAACAGCCAGTCCAGCGCCTCGGCCCCGTTGCGGGCGACCACGACCTCGTTGGCGATGTTGCGCTTGCGCAGCGCCCGCAGGGTGAGCGCCTCGTCGTCCGGGTTGTCCTCGACCAGCAGGATTCTTCCGTCGCCCATCGTGGGTCGTCCCTCCATTCCCGACTAGGAGCGCGTCGCGCATTGGCGCCTGCGGCGCCTCGCGCGACCGCTCCTCC
>CAZXHG010000164.1:0-22808 GCA_964639985.1 uncultured Rickettsiales bacterium | reverse complement strand
CGAGCTGCCAAGCGGGAGAAAGTGCCCGATAGCGGGGGCTAACTAATCAGGTCTGCGCGATCGTAGGAATCGTAGGTGCCGGTTATTAAGCTTTAAGCTTTACGAAAAGCTTAAAGCTTAATAACCGGCACCTCTCCACCTCTCCCCTGGCAAGCATCTTGCTAGGGCAGAGGCCGAGGCGCGGCCCGGGCCGCGCACGGGAGGTGTCATGCATCAGCTGCTGGTCGGAGACCGTGAGGTCCAGCTGGACGAGGGTGGGTTCCTGGTCGAACCCCGCGACTGGAACGAGGGCATCGCCGTCGCCTTGGGCAGGATGGAGGGCGTGGATCCCTTCACCGACGAACACTGGGACGTCATCCGCTGCATCCGCGAGTACTTCGAGTCCTACGACGCGCCCCCCATGGTGCGCCTGGTCTCCAAGCGTACCGGCCTGGCCACCGACGAGCTGGCCGAGCTGTTCCTGACCCGCTGTCGGGACTGCATGTGTCGCATCGCAGGTCTGCCCAAGCCCACCGGGTGAATGTGATCCATGCCCCCGGTCGGGGGAGCCTCCAGCAGGTGATCGTCGCGGTGCGGGGGCGCCGACGCTCCGTCGCCCACGGCGGGAATCCGACGTCTCGAACCACGATCTCCGCGTTCACGACCGCGCGCGATTGACGCTCGACTCGCGTGCGGGCGCGAGTGTATGCTCCGCGCGCCCGCCGCCTGGACGGGCACGCCGTTCTTGCAGAAGCCGAGGGAAGCACACATGGCCGGACCCGCGAATTCAGAAGAGCCCACCAGTCCGCTGAAGGAAATCACTCAGCCGTTCATCGACCTGGTGAACGCGCCCCGCGCGCTGTGGGGCATCAACCTGGCGTACGTGCTCGAGGGATTCGTGTACTTCGGGATGCTCGGCTACCTGGCCATGCACTTCTCGGACTACATCTTCAAGGGCGTGGCCCACCCCGACGAGTGGTCCCACGGCATGGTCACCGTGCTGACCGCGGGCATCACCCTGTCCATGGTCGGCCTGGGCTGGGTCTGCGACAAGTGGGGCATCCGCCGGGCCCTGACCCTGGCGTTCATCCTGCTGCTCACCGGCCGCGTGCTGATCTCGGGGGCGCCCACCTGGATGGGCCTCGACCCCACGGGCGCGCCGTGGTCGCCGCTACACCTCGTCACCATGGGTGGGATCCTGTTCGTGGTGGTCGGGTACGGCATGTACCAGCCGTCAGCGTACGCCGCGGTCAAGCAGTTCACCACGCCCAAGACCGCGGCCATGGGCTTCGCCATGCTGTACGCGCTGATGAACCTGGGCGGCTACCTGCCCACGTTCGCCTTCCTGCTGCGCGACGACGACTACCTCGGCCTCGGCATCTCCGGCACCTACCTGGTCTACACCGCCATCACCGGCGTCGCCCTGGGCGTGACCCTGTTGATCCTGACCCGCAAGACCGTGGAGAAGGCGATCCGGACGGCCAAGGAGGAGACCGCGAAGATCGAGGCCGAGGCCGAGGCCGGCAAGAGCGAGGAGCAGAAGGCCGAGGAGAAGGCGGCCAGGATCAAGGCGGCGGCCGAGCTGGCCTCGAAGCCGGTCACCATCCCCCCGCAGATCTACCTCGTGTTTGCCGGCATCGTGGCCGCGTCGTACTGGCGGCTGCCCATGCCCTGGGCGCACATCGGCCTGGCCGTGGTCGCAATCATCATCGTGCTGATGTTCGCCGTGCCCCAGGTCAAGGCCTGGATCGCCCGCCATCCGCTGGCGGACGGCAAGTTCTTCTTCTTCATCTTCGCGCTGATCCCGGTGCAGACCCTGTTCGTCTACAACTGGATGGTGCTGCCCCAGTACATCAACCGCTCCTACACCGGCTGGATCGGCGAGAAGTTCGAGATCGCGGCCAACTTCAATCCGATCCTGATCTTCATCATGGTGCCGATCATCGCGGCGGCCACCCGCAAGGCCAACGTGTACAACATGATGATCTGGGGCACGCTGATCATGGCCGCGCCCGCGTTCCTGCTGGTCCTCGGCCCCTACTGGTGGACCCTGTTCCCCTACATCATCATCATGACCATCGGCGAGGCCATGTGGCAGCCCCGCTTCCTGCAGTACGCAGCCGAGATCGCGCCCGAGGGCCGCACCGGCGAGTACATGGGCGTGGCCCAGCTGCCGTGGTTCCTGACCAAGGTGCTGGCGCCGCTGCTGCTCACCGGCTGGATGATGGACCGCTACTGCCCGGCCGAGGGTGAGATCAACACCCAGACCATGTGGCTCATCTACGCCTGTATCGCCATGATGTCGACCGTGCTGCTGGTGCTGGCCAAGGGCTGGGTGGGCAAGGACTTCCAGACCAAGGCCTCCTGATCGCCGCGGTCAGCGGGGCCTGTGGAAGTACAGGTAGCGCACCAGCCCGTCCGAACCGTGGCACGTCGTGCACACGCCCTTCCAGTCCGCCCGCCGCAGCTGCTTGGCCGCCGTGCCGTCGGCCAGCGGGCCGTGGGTGGCGTGGCAGGTGCCGCAGGTGAACTCGCCCGTGGCCCCTGACCCCACCGGCGAGCCGGACGTGTCGTACAGGGGGATCCGGCCCGCGGCGGGCCATGACGTGCCCTTGGGGATGATCTGGCTCTCGGGGTGGGTGAAGCTGGCCAACTGCGGGGCGTCGCCGCCCGCGCCCGGCGCGTGGCACCCCAGGCAGCGCGCCGAGTAGGGATTGACCGGCTCGGCCAGCGCCGGCGGCCGCGGTACCTCACCGTCGGACGGGTGGCAGTCCAGGCAGCGCGCGCTGCCGTGGCCGCCGCGGCGCGCGGCCGCACCCTGGTCCTCGTGGCACTCGCCACAATGGTCGTTGCCCGGACGGATGTCCGCGTGCATCGAGTGGCAGGTGCTGCAGGCCTCGTCACCGTGCTCTCCCTGGTCGTGGAAGGCCACCCGGACGGGGTGGCACGACTCGCAGGCCGCGTCCGTTCCCTTGCCGAACCGCAGCAGCGAGCTGGCCGGCGCCAGGTGCACGTCGTGGCAGCTGGTGCAGGTCAGG
The DNA here is from genome assembly GCA_964639985.1 of uncultured Rickettsiales bacterium. GTDB lineage: Bacteria > Myxococcota_A > UBA796 > UBA9615 > CAYRNR01 > CAZXHG01. The sequence goes on along the minus strand of CAZXHG010000164.1, from coordinate 19,791 downwards.
TTTCCGGTCGGGCCGGCAGCTCCCCCGACCTCGCGGATCGTGCGGATGGCCGCCTCGGACAGGTCGCCGTCCAGGGGGTGGGCGGCGCGCGGGAAGGCGGCGTGACAGGCCGAGCACAGCTGTCCGCCGTCCACCGGGGCCACGAGCAGCCGGTCGTGCTCGGCGCCGTGGGGCGCGTGACAGGCGTGGCAGTCCACCGCGGTGGGCACCTCGTCCCGTGGCCCCCGGAGCAGCTCGTCGTCCGCCCCGGCCGGCAACGGCCCCATGGTCACGTGGCTGCGGTGGTCCTGCTCGGTGGCGCTGGCGGCGATCGGATCGTGGCAGCGACCGCAGCGCCCCATGCTGTAGGCGGTGAGCTCCGGGTCCTCGCCCTCGTCGCCGCGGTGGTGGATCACGTGACAGGAGGTGCAGCGCAGGTCGCCGTCGGCCGTGAGCGACACGTCCGCGGGCATTGCGTGCTCCCCCTGTACCCGCCAAGGGTGGTTGGATGCGCCGGGATCCCAGTTGCCCGCGGAGAGCACGGCCGTGCCGTCGTGGCACTGGCGGCACAGGGGCGAGGGATCGGCGCTGCGGATGGACGCGGTCTGCAGCAGGGTGTGCGCCTCGGGGAAGCTCGCCGGATCGGTCAGGGCGTGCGTCGAGTCCACGGCTCGCACCACCGACGAGGCGGCGTCGGCCACGAGCAGGCGCCCGCCGTCCGCGGCCACGCCCACGGTGTGCCCGGCGGCGAACGGGCCGGTGGCGTCGCCGATCAGGCCCCTCCAGGTGCCGTCCTCGCCGAGCAGCTGCAGGACCCCCAGCTGGGAGTCGGCCACGGCCAGCACACCCCCGGGGAGCCGGGCCACGTCCTTGGGCTTGCCGAACTCGCCCGGGCCGACCCCGTAGCGGCCCAGCGCGGCCACGAGCCTCCCCTGCGCGTCCAGGTGCAGGACGCGGCCGGCCAGGGCCTCGGCCACGAACACGCCGCCGTGGTCGTCCGCGGCCAGGCCGCGGGGCGCGCGCAGGGGCACGCCGTCCACCTCGCCGAGCTCCAGCAGCGGCCCGCGGTCGCCATCGAGCAGCAGCAGCCGACCGTCCGGGGAGGCGCTGATCCACAGGTTCCCCGTGGCGGTGACGGCCACGTCGGTCGGCCGCAGGTCGGCGCCGAGCAGGATCGTCTCCAGCTCGTGACCATCGTGCAGGTCCAGCAGCAGCACACGGTGGTTGCCCGTGTCCGCCACCCAGACACCCGCGCGATCCGCGCACAGACCCGACGGCCGGTCCAGGCCCTCGTGCACGCTCCACAGGGGGGCTCCGGTGGCGTCGTAGACCGTGACCGACGCGGCGGCCTGGTCGGCCACGGCCACCTGGTCCCCGGGCAGCGCGGCCACGGCCACTGGTTCGCGCAGGCCCGCGACCACCACCTCGCCGGCCGGACCCTCGGCCCGGGCCCACAGCCAGATCGCGGCCATGGCCGCGGCCGTGGCCAGGATCGCCGATCCCCATCGCCGGGACCGCGTGGCGCTCATGGCGGACCTCCAGGGAGGTCGGAGTCGTCCCCCCGGTCCTCGTTGCGCATGTTGGTGCGCGCCACGTCGTAGTCGCCGTAGCGGTAGCCCCGCTTGCGGCGCAGATCGTCCATCAGCAGCATCTTGGCCCTGCCGCGGGGGTTGGCGATCGCGTCGAGGTGACAGGCGTCGCAGGAGGCCACGTCGTGGGGCATCACCGGGACCTGCTCATGGTGGCACGACGTGCAGCGGGTCACCCGCTGCACCTCCCCCTGGCCCTGGTCGTGGCACAGCTCGCAGGGCAGGTCCCGGCGGCCCAGGGCCATGTGGCAGCCCAGGCAGGTCTGCCCGGCGATCACGGGATCCTCGATCCCGGTGGCCCAGGACGGCGGCTGCAGGCCCACCGTGCCGAAGGCCGCGGCCAGGTAGGGCTCGACACCCAGCACGTGGCAGGTGTGGCACATGCCGTCGAGTTCGGGGGAGTGGGGGGCGCGCGCGTCGGGCGCGTGGATCCCGGCCATGTCGTGGTGGCACGTGGGGCACAGGGAGCGGGGCGTGTACACCTGCTCGAACCGCTGGCGGCCGGCGAGGCCACCCACGAGCAGCCCCGCCGCGATCACGGCCAGGGTGGTGCGGCTGACGCGCCTCAACCCACACCTCCGTGGGGCAGGTAGTCCCTCAGCCACAGGGCCGTGAACACCAGCCAGGCGCCCAGCCCGAACGACAGGGCGAACAGCACCGCCCGCCACGCCCACACCTTCCACGATGGGCTTCGCGGTCCGCGCTCGGGGGCGGCCGGCTCAGGGATGGACAGGCGATCCATGGGAGGCCTCGGCGGCCATGCGCTGATGCATGACCTGCTGGTCGATGATCGTCGCGCCGGTGTGGCACCGGCCACACCGGACCGTGTCGAGCTCGAAGCCGTGTACGCGGCGTGCCAGGGTCTCGAAGGTCGGCGGCTCACCGTGGCAGGCGATGCACTCCACGGTGCGGTGGCCGTGCTCGTGGTCCACCTCGGGCGGCTGCAACAGGTCGTCGCCGAAGGTGTCGTGGGCCCACTGCTGGAACGACTCGTCCACCCAGGCCAGGTCGCCGTCGGCCTGCTCGGCGTGCGTGGTGCGGTCGTGACACGACTGGCAGCACTCCCGGCCCACCTGGCAGGACTGGGCCGGCAGCGGGTGCGCCAGCAGCGGCTTGGGATCGTGGGCGCGGTGGCAGTCCGCGCAGTCCTCCGGCCCCTTGTCCGCGGGCAGGTGCTCGCCAGGGTTCACCTGGGGGAAGGTCAGGGGCCGGGCCGCCATCCGGTTGTGGCACGTGAGGCACGGCACGGGCGCGGGGAAGGCCGCGGCCGCCCCCGGATCCGTGCCGTCCAGGGCGGCGCGGTGGCGGGCTTCCATCTCCGCGCGCACCTCGTCCATGCGGCTGGCGTCCATGGTCTCGGACGCGCCCACGGTCGAGTGGTGACGCACCTGGTCGTGGCAGGCCAGGCACTCGGCGGCGTGGCTGCGGCGCTGGCCGTGGCAGGTCACGCAGGCGATCCCCGCGTGGCGCGACGTGATCGGCGCCTGGAGCAGGGCGGGGTGGCAGCGCGTAGAGGCGCAGGTGTTCTCGTTGAGCAGGTCGCAGATGTCCGGTTCCTCCGGCAGGGGCAGCAGCGCCTGCTGGCGCAGGGCCACGTAGCGCAGCGCGATCCCGGTGACCACCAGCACGACCAGGGCCACGCCCGCGAGCCGAAACAGCAGCACGAAGTAGCGGCGTTCCTCCAGCAGGTCCTGTGCGCGCATCGCCTAGCCCGGCCCCGCGGAGAAGTAGTAGTAGAAGCGCGGCTCGGTCCCCAGCTCCTCCTTGAGCTGTATCGTGCGCACCCGTCGCACGATGTAGGCGACCTCGGAGTCGTGGTCCACGAGGTTGCCGAACCGCCGCGCCTTCACCGGGCAGGCGGTGACGCAGGCCGGCTCGTGACCCGCGCGCACCCGCTGGACGCAGAAGGTGCACTTCTCGACCACGCCGTACATGCGCGGCCGGTTGCCCAGGTAGTGCATGACCGTGTTCAGGTCCGTGGACGGGATCTCGGGGTGGGCCCAGTTGAACTTCCGCGCCCCGTAGGGGCAGGCCGCCATGCAGTAGCGGCAGCCGATGCACCAGTTGTAGTCCACCACGGTGACGCCGTCCGGCTCCTTCCAGGTGGCCTTGATCGGGCAGCAGCGCACGCAGGCGGGATCGTCGCACTGCTGACAGCCCACGGGCATCATCACCTGGTGGTCGTCCCCGGACAGGGGCGGCGTGTCGTACGTCTCGGTCTCGTGCAGCTGCCAGATCTTGACGTGGTGCGAGCGCAGCATGGTGATCCACTTGATCGCCGGCTCGCGGTTGTTGTTGTTCTCCTGGAAGCACGCCTCGCGGCAGCGACCACAACCCAGGCAGGTCGACAGGTCGAGGGTCTGGACCCAGCGGGTGTCCGGCTCGGCGGGCTGTGTCTGCACGGCCGGTCGTTTCCCGTATGCGGCGAAGACCTGCTCCTCGATGCGGTGGATGGCCACCTCGAGCTCGTCGTCGTTCATGTCCAGGTAGTGGCGCTGCATCAGGGGCAGCAGCAGGTCCTCGGTCACGCCACAGCCGGCCACGGCGCAGCCCGCAGCGCCGGCGGCGGCTCCCTTGACCAGGTCCAGCAGCAGGCGCCGGCGCGTGAGCAGGCCCTGACGGCGCGTCGGTCCGTCCGGGCGGCCCGATCGATCGCTGTGGCTCATGTCGTCTCTCCGGTGGCATCTCGCGGGGGCGTGATGTCGATCCGACCGCGCACGTCGGTCTGCCAGGTGAAGCTGCCGTTGAGCACCGCGATCGCGACCTTGACCATGGCGGTGAACAGCAGGAAGCCCAGGCTGAACACGGCCATGGTGATCAGCAGCTCGGACCAGCCCGGCCGGTACTCCACCACCTGGCCCAGGGCTCCGGGGGTGAAGCCCGGGATGACCAGGGCGATGCCCTTCTCCACGTACACACCGGCGTAGATCATCACCGCGCCGATGTTGAGCGTGATTGGGTTACGGCGTGTGCGCGGGACCAGGAACAGGAGGAACGCGGCCACGCTGAGCACCAGCGATGCCCAGGCAAACGGCACGGCCGCGGTGTTGCCGTCGATCCCGGAGTACAGGTACACGTGGTGCACCATGTGGTGGGTGCCCGAGTAGTACTCGCGGAACACCTCCGCGCCGAGCAGGAACAGGTTGATCGCCATGGCGTAGGCCATCAACTCGGCGATCTTCCACAGGGCCTCGTTCTTGATCGCCAGGCCGGCGTAGCGGCGCAGGACCTGCAGCAAGATCAGGATGATGGCCGGACCCGAGCAGAACGCCGACGCGATGAACCGCGGCGCCAGGATCGCCGAGTTCCAGTAGGGCTTGGCGGCCAGGCCGGCGTACAGGAACGCCGTGACCGTGTGGATCGAGACCGCGGCCGGGATCGAGGCCAGGATCAGCGGGATCACCCAGCGGCTGAGGGGGCGGCCGGTGTACTTGCGGTAGACCACGTGGGTGGCGATCACCAGGTTGAGCACCAGGTACAGGTTGAGCACGATCACGTCCCAGCCCAGCAGGGAGACCGGCAGGTTGAGGTGGCCCAGGACGGGGATGAAGTGCCAGGCTCGCTCCGGGTGGCCGATGTCCACCACCACGAACCCGATGCACATCACGATGGCGGACACGGCGAGCAGTTCGCCGATGACCACGATCTCCTTGATCGGCTTCCAGTGGTAGATGTAGGCGGGGATCACCAGCACCACCGCGGCCGCGGCCACGCCCACCAGGAACGTGAAGTTGCCGATGTAGAACGCCCACGAGACGTGGTCGGACATGTTCGTGGTGATCAGGCCCGTGTGCAGCTGTCGCAGGTAGGTGGCCCCACCCACCGCCATCAGCGCCAGCAACAGGCCGACCCAGGCCCAGTAGGCCGCGCCGCCGCGGGTCACGATCTTGAGGCTGCCGAACGCGAACCTCAGGAAGAACAGCATGGGAAGACCTCCGCGAAACGGCGGGCAGGGCTGCAAGAGGTGTGCCGCCGGTAATTTCTATCGACAAAGTAGAAATTGCGACGGTTTTCCCCCGGCGAGGCGCCGGGATGCCGTCGGCTCCGGCGGGATTCCAGCGTTTCGGGTGGTCATCGAATGGAATCCCGCCGCGATCCGTCTTCCCTGCCATTCGCCGAGGTGCGCCCCCCGGTGTACGATGGCGGCGAAGGGAGCGCGTCCATGTTCTCGATCCGACTGCTGTGCGTGGCGATCGCCGGCCTGTTCCTGGTGGCCTGCGGGGCGGGCCGCTCCGTGGCCGATCCCGCGGACGCCGATGTGGTGGACGAGCAACCCCCGGCCGACGAGCAGCCCACCGAGGAGGCGGTCGAGGCGCCCACCGACGAGGCGATCGAGGAGGCCACCGAGGAGGCCACCGAGGAGGCCACCGAGGAGGCCACCGAGGAGGCGATCGAGCCGGATGGCGAGGTCGAGGCCGCGGACACCGGCTCGGCCTGTACCGAGGTCCCCCGGGAGCTGCCCCTGGCCGATCGCTGCGAGATGGCTGGCGCGGTGCTGCACACCTTCCCCAACGGGTGCGTGGGCAAGTGCCGGGCCATGGAAGAGATGATGATGTGCACCCAGGCCATGACCGAGGGCTGCAAGTGCCCTGACGGCCAGTGCATCGACGACCGGACCGGTTGCTGCCGCGATATCCGGCGTTAGGCTTACAAGCGAGCCCGCTGCTGCGCGCGGCGCGGGCTAGGAGGTGACGCGATGAACATCCGTGGGGTCCTGGCCCTGGTGCTGCTCGGTCTGGCCTTGGGCGGCTGCGAGAACGAAGACCTGCAAGATATCTTCATGGAGACGTACATCATCGGCCTGGGCGCGGAGCCCGCGGCCGTGAACGGTGCGGTCGTGGAGATCCAGGAGGACTTCGCCGAGATCTTCGAGTTCGAGCCCCTGCACATCTTCTCCGAGGTCAACCAGGGGTTCTCCGTGGAGCTGCCCATCGGGCTGCGCGAGACCATGGAGTCCCTCGACGAGGTGGAGTGGGTGTTCATCGACCCGCCCGACAACTACAGCCCCGACCCGGGCGTGGACGCACCCGAGTTCGGCGACGGTGAGATCCCCACGGGCATCGAGTTCATCGGCGGCCCGGCAGCCCACGACCTCGGCGACATCGAGGTGGCCGTGGTGGACACGGGCATCGACCTGGGCCACTCCGAGCTCAACGTGGTCGGCACGTACGACGCGGTGGGCGAGGCCGGCGGCGAGGACCTCGGCGGCGACGACGGCAACGGCCACGGCACCCACGTGGCCGGCACCATCGGCGGCCTGGCCGACGGCTCCGGTGTGGTGGGCGTGGCCCCGGGCGTGCCCCTGCACGCGGTGCGGGTGCTGGACTCGGACGGCGCGGGCACCATCGGCGACATCATCGCCGGCCTGGAGTACGTGGCCACCCAGCCCGGCATCCGGGTGGTCAACCTGAGCCTGGGCGGCGCGTCCGACCCCAGCCCGCCCGCGCCCCTGTCCGACGCCATCGAGGCGCTGGAGGACATGGGCGTGGTGGTGTGCATCGCCGCGGGCAACGACGGCGCGGACACGGCCGGCTACATCCCGGCCGGGTACGACCGCGGCGTGGTCGTGGCCGCGTACGACGCGGACGGCGGCACGTACAACGGCTTCGCCAGCTTCTCCAACTACGGCGACGAGGTGGACATCGCGGCCCCGGGCGTGAACATCACCTCCACGTACCCGTCCAGCGACCACGCGGCCCTGTCCGGCACCTCCATGGCCACCCCGCACGTGGCTGGCGCGGCCGCGGCCTACCTGGCCCTGTACCCGGACGCCACCCCCACCGAGGTGGAGGACGCCCTGCTCGCCGCGGGCGAGGACGGCTACGACGGCCAGAGCGGCGACTTCGACGGCGTGCCCCTGCTGGACCTGATCGACCTGCTGCAATGATCCGCCTGCGCCCATGCTCTGCATGGGCGACCTCATCGCTCTCCATTTGACCCACCGCCCTGGCCTTGCGCTGGGATATGCTGGCAACAGACAGGGGGTGGACCATGTCTGTTCTGCGCTGCGTCGGTGGGATCCTGGGGGCGGGGCTCCTCGTGTTCTCCTCGTGCCTGCCGGGGGAGGTCGACGAACTCCCCGACCCGGAGACGGACGACGACGCCGCAGATGACGACACCGCGGCCGACGACGACACGGCCGACGACGACGTCTCCGACGACGACAGCGTGTCGTCCAGCCTCTGCTGGACCGTGGCTCCTGCCCATGGCCAGGTCGCCGTTGTCGAACTCGACCTGGACCACGGCACCTGGATCGAGCTGGGGCAGTACGGTGAGTGGCTCGATCTGAACAACTCCCAGCAGGGATTCGCCCGCTTCGGCGACACGCTGGTCATCCCGGCTGCCGGCATCGTGCGAACCTGGATCGAGGTGGACCTCTCCACCGGCGTGGTACGCACTGGCGGTACCCCCCGGCAGGACGTGGTCACCACCGACGGCAAGGATCTGATCGCGTTCTGCGAGTCGACCTACATCGCTTGCCGCTTTGCCAGCTTCGACGAACTGGTGGCGGACGAGCCCTCCGAGGTGCTGCCCCACGACCTGTATGCCACGCGGCTCGCGGCCACCACCGACCGGCTGTACGCAGCCTGGCACTCGACCAACGTGGTCGACGTGTACGACCTGCAGGGCGGAGCGCTGCTGGAGACACTGGAGCTGGACACCTGGGGCACGTGGATCCACGGCATGGCCGTGCGGGACGACACCTTGCTGTTGCTGGATCACGGCGAGTCCACTGCCCGGGTCGCGAGCTTCGACCTGGCCACCGGGATCATGACCGACGACGTCGCCTTCGATGAGCTGGTCTACAGCGACATGGTCGGTGGCCTGTGGTGCGAATAGGGGGAGCGATGTCGACACGACGCATGATGCCGGCGCTGTATCGGGGAGGACTGCCCCTGCTCGTCCTGCTTGCCGTCGGTTGTGACGGTGGCGTGATCGACCCGGGTGAGGATCCACCTGCGGACGATCCGTGCAGTCAGGCGTGGGACGACGTCGAGGTCGACCTCCACGACGGCTGTGCCGCTGCGGACGTCCCGGAGCAGTGGGACTTGGTGCAAACGTGGTCCTGGGGCCAGGAGTACGCCTGTTCCACCGTGCACGCCGGTCCGATCCTGGACGTGGACGGTGACGGCGCCGGGGACACGGACCAGCCCATGCAGGTCTGGATGCAGAGCAAGGGGCCGGACGGCATGGATCTGTACGAGGCCCTCGTGGATCTCGGGGGTACCGTGCACGCCACGGTCGAGCACGAGGCGCGCGGGTCCTACGGCACGATCGCGGACGTGGAGCCGGACCTACCGGGCATGGAGTACGTGGTGTCGTACTCGCCCGAGGGCGCGGACGTGGACGAGATCGCACTGTACTCGGGTGAGGACCGGATCTGGCAGCTGGCCCTGCCCCAGGAGGCCGCGGCGCCTCCCTGGATCACGGACCTGGAGGGCGACGGCGCTGCCGAGGTGATCGCCCTGCCCTACGTGCTGGACGCGGTGACCGGGCAGATCGTGTTCGAGGTCGAGGACGCACCCGGGGGCCGCATGTCGTGGCCCATCGCCGCGGACCTGGACCTGGACGGGCGGCGCGAGATCATCTCGGCCACCACCAACGGCCAGCAGGAGATCCGGTACTACGATTCGGAGGGCGCCCTGCGGTCCACCTGCTGGCACGGCGAGTGGAACTGGGCGGTGACGGCGTTCGCGGTGGCGGACGTGGACGACGATCCCGAGCTGGAGGTCGTGGCCGCGACCACCGGGTACCTGGTGGTCTGCGATACGGACGGGACCGTGCTCGCCGAGGTGTCCATCGACGCGGGGCAACCGGGGCTGGTGGGGGTGGGCCAGCTGGACCAGGACCCGGCCGTCGAGTTCGTGGTGGCCGACTACAACGGCATCACTGCCGTGGACGACGACTTCTCGCTGCTGTGGCAGACGAGCGTGCTGTCGGACCAGCACGGCATGGGCCACTCCCCGATGACCCTGGCCGACCTCGACGGGGACGGACGGCACGAGGTGATCGTTCGCGTGTGGGAGACCCTGGCGGTGCTCGACGGCGACGGCGTGGAGCTCGCGCGGCTGTCCAACGCCGAGTGCAACTGCAGCTACTGGATCGGGGCACCGGCCGTGGTGGACGTGGACGCGGACGGCCTGGCCGAGATCGTGGTGCCGGCCTGGCCGGACGTGGCCGTGGTCGAGAACCCCCTCGGCGGGTGGGACGTGGCCGGCGCGGACGAACCCTGGGCCAACATCGACAAGTTCCCCGGCGACCGCACGCTGGACGGACAGGTCACCGGTCCGGCGGACGAGCCCTGGACCGATCCGTCGACCAACGTCTGGCAGGGGCTGCCCGCGGCCTCGGCCGAGATCGACGTCTGGGCCGACCTGTCCGGCGAGATCGTCGACGTGTGCGAGCACGAGGGCACGGCCACGGTCACCGCGTACGTGAACAACCACGGTCCGGACGACACGGACGCCGACGTGGTGGTCGTGCTGCGGTCGTCCGACGGCGTGGACCTGGGCCAGGCCACGCTGCCCGCAGGTCTACCCACGGCCACGGGCAGGGCTGTCGGGATCGAGATCGCCGCGGCCGACGCCGTCGACACCCTCGAGCTGATCGTGGACGAGGGCGGCGCGATCCCCGAGTGCGACGAGGGCAACAACCACGCGACCTGGACGGAGGAGTGATGATGCGCATTCGACTCCCGCTTCTCCTGTCCATCGGTCTCCTTGCCTGCTGCTTGCTCGGCTGCCCCGACGAGGAGATCTTCGACGAGGAACCCGAGGAGGGGACCGACGACGACACGGCCGGGGACGACGACACGGATCCGGTGACCTCCTGTCTCACCATGGCCTCGGACGACGGCGCGATCATCGTGGTCGAGATGGACCTGGTCGCGAAGACCTTCACCGAGATCCTGCGTCTGGACGAGGCGATCGCGGCCAGCAGCTCCCAGGTGGGCTTCGCCCGATTCGGCGACACGCTGGTCGCACCCCTGCAGGCCGACTACGTGCACACCTGGATGGAGGTCGACCTGGTCGCCGGGACCTCGCGGACCGGCGGGGACACCATCGACTCCACCATCACCACCGACGGCACCCACCTGGTAGCGTTCTGCAACCAGCGGGAGGACGTGTGCCGGTACGCCAGCTTCGACGATCTGGTGGCGCGGACCGCCATCGGGCACATCCCCTTCGAAGCCCACGGCAGCCGCCTGGCGGCGAACGAGGACCGGATCTTCACGGCCTGGCACGCGACCGACGAGGTCACCGTGCTCGACGGTGCGGATGGCGCCATCCTCGACACGCTCCTCCTGGAGGACTGGGACGACTGGGTCCAGGGCATGGTCGTGGTCGGTGACTCCCTGTACCTGCTGAACAGCGTGGTGGACCCGGTGCTGATCGGCCGGTTCGACCTGTCCACCGGGGCCCGCCTGGAGACCTTCGAATTCGAGATCCCGGAGTTCAGCGAGCGCGTGCAGGGCCTGTGGTGCGGCTGAGCCGGGGAGGGTAGCTCAGCGCCCCCGCCCCGGTGGCGGATCCTTCGGCACCCTCGGCTCCGGCGGCTGCCGGTACTCGTAGCGCTGCCAGTCGAACACCGTGGTGTCCAGCTCCCCGGTGGCCACGGCCTGCTCCACCTTCTCCAGCCAGGCCAGCTCCGCGCGGACGGTCAGCGCCGGGCGCTCGAAGTTCAGCGCCACCAGGGGCAGGTCGTTGGCCCCGCACCAGGCCAGCCGTTCCTCGATGAAGGCCAGCCGCTGCGACAGGAACTCGCGTGCCCGCGCCAGCGCCGACGCCACCTCGTCCGCAGGGATGTAAGGCAGCGCGTACAGCCCCAGGTCGAGCTCGTTGCGCGGGTGGTCCGGGCAGGTCAGGTGCTCCAGGGCCTCGGCCGCCAGCCGCTGCTGCCCCGCGTCGGTGATGGAGTACACCTTGCGCGCCGGCCCATCGCCCTCCACCAGCCGGGACGTGACCAGCCCCTCCGTCTCCAGCCGCTTGAGCGCGCCGTAGATGGCGGACCGCTTGGCGTCCGTCCAGTAGCGGAAGCCCCGGTTCCACGCGTGCTGCTCCAGGTGGTAGCCGTGGGCCTCGTCCTCGCCGAGCAGGCACAGCACCAGGAAGGCGGCGTTGGGCAGCGGCTTGGGCGGGTCCGTCATCGGGTCTCCGGGCTCAGTAGTGGTTGATGATACCGCGGTGCAGCAGCTCCAGCCCATGGCGCTGTGCCGCTGCGAACGCCGCCTCGGCGATCCTGCCCTTGGTCGCCCTCACGTCGCCTCCATACCAACGGCTCACCTCGGACCCGAACTCCGCCTCCACCTCGTCGAGCAGCGAAGCACGCATGTACCCGCGCAGGTTGAAGTGCGCCAGGAACACGCGCCGCGTACCCACGGCTGCCAGCTCCCCCAGCATCCCGTCGATCGCATCGACACGATGCGGCAGCAGCGGCCCCACGAACGCGAACGTGCGCAGTCCTCGCCCGTTCAGCTCGCGCAGCGCAGCGAACCGCTGCTCCACCTCGGGCGCCTGCGGCTCGAAGAACCGGCCCACCGGATCGAAGGTCGGCGTGATGGTCAGGCCCACGTCGCTGTGCAGCTGCGTCAGCAGGTCCATGTCCCGCAGCACCAGCGGCGATCGCGTCAACACCATCACCCGGCCCGTGTGCCGCGCCCGCACCAGCGCCTCGAGACAGCGCCGCGTCAGCTGCAGCTCCTCCTCGGCCGGCTGGTACGGATCGGTCACCGACGACACGAACACCCGCGCGCCCTGCACGCTCGGCCGCTTCAGCTCCCGGGCCAGCAGGTCCGGCGCATTCACCTTGGCCAGCACGTACGAGCCCCACTCCTCTACGGACCGGCCCAGGTGCCGGCCCACGAAGGTCGCGTAGCAGTAGCGGCACCCGTGCGCGCACCCGCCGTAGGGATTGAGCGTGTAGTCCGTGTCCGGCACCCGCGACCGCGACAGCGCGGCGCGGGCGGTCACCGCGTGCACGCCGGTCGCGGTCGCCAGGGAGGGATCACCCCAGCGGGGAGGGGAGGGCAGCGAAAGCCCGATCTGCTCGACAGTCACCATGGTCACCCGAGGAAGTGCAGCACGGCCACCACCGTGAACGTGCTGAGCACGCCGTTGACGAACTCCACGGCGAGCAGGCGGTTGGGGTACGTGGACTGGATCCACATGTTCCAGAACCGCGGGTACACCCGGATCCCGGCCAGCAGCAGCGCGAACAGCGCCGACCCGGCCAGTCCCTCCATGCCGATCAGCGGCCGCAGCCAGAACCAGGCCAGCGCCAGGATCCAGATCTCCACCTGGGTCCCCAGGATCTGGGTGATCAGGTACCTGGGCCGCGACGGCCAGTCCTTGACCCCGGGTTCCTCCTTCATCGCCTGCTGGTAGAGCCTGTCCACCGGCGGGTTGCCGTACAGCGCCCCGGTCACCACCACGTGGATCAGCCCTGCCACGAGACCCCAGATCAGTACGTCGACGATCATGTATTCCTCCCATGCAGTAGTCCAGTAGTGGACTAGTACAGGATCAAGGGAGCCGGATCAAGGGAAATCAACGATCGGGGAGCGCTATCAGCGCGCGGCCCAGCGGAACGCCTCCATGGTCCGGGCCTCGTCGTACGCGGGCACGAACCCGGTGGCCTCGCGGAAGCGGCGGTCGTCGATCACCACCGGGTACTTGATGTGGCTGATCGCCCCGCGGGGCAGCCACGGCAGCCCGAAGCGCCCCACCGCGCGCCGGAACAGCGGCTCGATCAGCGGCACCGCCCGCCGGCCGGTCTCGCGGATCAGCACCGACAGCGGCACGGGCTGCGGACCGGCCACGTTGTACACGCCCTTGAGGCTGCTGCGAAGGGCCACGGCGATCGCCTCGGTGGCGTCCGCGTCGTGCAGGAACTGGAACAGCGGATCGAACCCCAGCACGGTGGGCACGCGCTTGCGGCGCAGGTAGGTGGCCAGGGTGCCGTGCATGGACGGCCCCAGCGTGTAGCAGATGCGCAGGACCGACGTGTGCATCTCGGGGTAGCGCCACAGGGCCGTGCCCGCGTACAGGTCCGCGGCCACCATGTCCGCGAGCTCGGGGAAGGTCGACACCGCCAGCGGCGGCGCGTGCTCGTCGTGGTACAGGGGCGCGTCCGGGGCGGCGCCGTAGTAGGTGTGGCGGCCCACGAAGATCGCCTGGCGCACCCCGTACTTCGCGCAGTGCGCGAACACGGCACGGGTCCCGCCGAGGTTGATGCGGTAGCGCTCCTCGGTGCGGGCCACGAAGTGGGTGACCGTGGCCATGTGGATCACGGCCTCGGGGCGACGGCGGCGGAACACGTCCTGGGCCGGCCGCTTGCGGATGTCGGCGCGCACCGACTCGATGCCGGCGGGGGCGTCCGGCCACGGCCGGGCATCCACGCCGAACACGTCGTGCCCCTCGTCGTGCAGCTTGACCGCGACCATGCGGCCGAGGCGACCCGCGATCCCGGTGATCAGGACCTTCATGGGCCCCTCCGGCGGGCCACCACCCGGCTGAGCGGGCCTCGGGCCGTGCGCCGGATGGCGCGGCCCTCGGCGATCAGCCCGGCGATGCGGTCCTTGACCTGCTCGATGTACGGGGCGATGTCCTCGTCCGCCTCGTCGCCCGTGCCCTCGAACACCATGGGCTCGCCGAAGTGGATGCGACACGGGATGGGCCGGGGCACCGGCAGCAGGTAGGCGGTGACCGGCATGTACGGCGCGCCCACCAGCCGGCCCAGGGAGCGCACGTTGGCCACGGTGGGCAGCACGTCGCCGCCGCCCACGAACCCCACCGGCACGATCGGGCTCTTCGTCTGCATGGCCAGGCGCATGAACCCGGTGCCGAAGCGCACCAGCGAGTAGCGGTGCTTGAACAGCTTGGCCGTACCCCGCGCGCCCTCGGGGAACACCATCAGCATGCGGTCGTCCTCGAGCAGGCGCGCGGCGTGCTCGGGCAGCCCGGTCAGCTGGCCCACCCGGGACAGCCACGCCGACGCCACCGGCCACGAGCCCAGGAACTTCTCGGCCATACCCAGGGACAGCCGCGGCGGCTCCATCTCCAGGATGGTCGACGCCAGCAGCATGGCCCCGTCGATGGCCACCCCGCCCGCGTGGTTGCAGATCAGCATCGCCCGCCCGCGCGTGGGCACGTGCTCGATCCCGCTGACCTCCACCTTGAAGTAGTTGCGATAGAACCACGCCAGCCCGGAGAAGAACACCTCGAGGTGCTCCCGCGAGATCCCGTACGGATCGATCCCGTACCGGTTGAACGGCAACTCCAGCCGCGCAATCCGCTCCCGGACCTCGGGATCCACCAGCGGGCTCACCACCCGCCTCTCCAGCGCGCCCATGGTCACGGTGGGCCTCCTCGGAGGCCCAGTCTACCGCGGAGGAAAAAGGGACGCTCATAAGTTCATAAGTTCCGGGGGAGGAACCTGTAGACTGTCAGTCGTCTCAATCCATGTCGTTAGGAGAGGGCCGTGAGCGGCCGACGACGATCCCGTGGCAGGCGGCGCGTGCGGTGGCGTTCGGCCGTCCTGCGCATCCGGCGACCGTCCTGGAACACGCGGCAGGCCATCACCTGGGTGGCGGTGATGTGCGTCGTGGTGCCGCTGCTGGCCGAGGGCGCCGCGCGGTTGATCTACGTGTTCGAGTACGACGACATCGACTTCCTCCGCTACCCGAGCCACGTGCCCGTGGCGCCGGACGCCATCGCGGTGAGGCTCGAGGCCCGCAACCGCAACAGTCCGGCCCCGCTTCCGCCGGGCGACCACCCCTACATCGTCGACCAGGAGATCCAGTACACCCTGCCGATCAACGAGAGCGGATTCCGCGGCAAGGACATCGAGTCGCCCCGGGAGGCTGACAAGCGCATCGTCAGCCTCGGGGGATCCTCCACGTTCTCGGGGGAGTGCCCGATGGGCGAGTCCTACCCCGAGGTCTGGGGGCAGCTGCTCGACGAGCAGCTCGGCGAGGGGGCGGTGGAGGTGCTCAACATGGGCATCATCGGCTGCACCACCGCGGAGATCGGCCCGCTGATCCGCGACAGGCTCGTGGGGCGGGACGTGGACCTGGTCACGGTCTGCGTGGCCTACAACAACCTGCAGGGCCTGGGCGTGCTCGATCTGCGTCCGGGCATCGCGCCGTGGCACCGCCGCGTGCTGTGGGGCCGCAGCCTGCTGTACACGGTGATGTTCAACGGGTTGCGGGCGCGCCAGTCGCGGGCCAGACCCTGGGAGACGCTGGCGGATCGCTACCGCAGCGATCTCGAGCGCATGATCCCGGTGGCGCGGAGGGGCGACATGCAGCTGCTGTTCGTCCTGCAGCCGCTGGCCGATCCCGGACGGATCCAGCTCGACGCGATACGAGCGCGTGCACAGCAGGTCGACGACCTCGACGTCATCATCGCGGAGTTCCGCCGCAACGCCGACCGGCACGCCGAGCTGTGCGAGGTGATGGCGGAGGTGGCCGAGCGCAACGGGATCCCCTGGGTCGATCCCCGCGCGGCCGTGCGCGACCATCCCGTCTCCGAAGACCACTTCCACATGTTCCTCCACCTGACCCCGGTCGGGTCGCGGGTGATGGCCGAGGAGATCCACCGGCAGGTGCAGGAGAAGTACGGAGGGCTGGAGGGGGTGCTGGGGTACGGCATGTAGAGCCCTTTTCATTCCTCGAGCTCGCATGATCCGCTAGTCTGCAGGTAGGGAGGGACGCTTCATGAAGAACTGGCATCTCCTGGCCGCGTGCTTGTCGTGCTTGCTCATCGCCCTTTCAGGGTGTCCGCCGATGGATGCGGACGAGGACTTCGGTGACGACGACGTGGGCGACGACGACGTGGGCGACGACGACACGGGCGACGACGACGTGTCCGAGGACCCCTGGTGCTGGACCGTGGCGCCCGCCGGCGGTCAGCTGGCCGTACTCCAGATGGACGCGGCGGCGGGCACCTGGTTCGAGTACGGACGCTACGGCCAGGGGGTCAACGAGTCGTTCCATACATCGGGACTCGCGCGCAAGGACGACACCCTGGTGATGGCGGCCTACCTCGGAAACAACTTCCAGTGGGCCGAGCTGGACATGGCTGCGGACGTGTTCACGGCGGGGAGCGGTACGGACACGGTCTCGACGGCCATGCACGGCAAGAACATCGCCACGCTCTGCAACGAGGGCCTGTGCCTGTACGACGACTTCGCCGCCCTGGACGCAGGGGTCCCGGTGGACATCAGCCCGGTCGAGTACTACGCCTCGAGGCTCGGGATCCACGGGGACACGCTGTACACGGCGTGGCACTCCACGGCCGAGATCGACGTGTACGACGTGATCACGGCCACATACCAGCACACCTTGCAGCTGGAGGACTACGACACCTGGGTGCGGGGGATCAGCCAGGTGCACGACCTGCTGTACGTGCTGGACGACGGCCGCGGCGCCCATGCCGACCAGGGCCAGCGGATCGCGGTGTTCGACGCGAGCACGGGCCTGCTCGACCACGACATGTTCTTCGACGTCTCTCCCGGCGGATACTCGCACGTACCCACCGGGCTGTGGTGCGAGTGAGGCGAGGGAGAGCGCTCACCTCGCCAGCACGATGCCCGTGCCGGTCATGGGCACCGTGACCTCGATGTTCCCCCCGGCCGCGCCCAGGATCCAGAGGGTGGCGGTCTTCTCCACCGTGGCGATGGCCGTGAATTCCACGGGCAGGTCGGTGTAGGCCTCGGGGACGAGGATCCGCTCGATGTCCGTGTCGAGGACCACGAAGCTGGCGTCCCCCTCCACGAAGATGTCCTCGAGGTAGGCCGTGTCCTCGGCCACGTTGGTCAGCGCGAGCGTGCCCGTGGCCGTGGTGCCCAGCTCCACGTAGCCGAAGTGCAGCTCGGCGGGCTGCACGTCCAGCAGGTCCGTGACCTCGGCCGTGTCGTCGTCACCTGCGGTGTCGTCGTCCGCGAACTCGTCGTCGTCCGCGGCCGGGCAGCCGGTGAGGAGGACAACGAGGGCGAGCAGCAGCAGGCGAGGTGGCGCGGCCGTCATGGCCCGGTCTACACCGGCGGACCCACGTAGCCCGGGTCCGGGTCGGAGGCGGTTTGCAGGTCGAGCAGGGCGTCGGCCTCGCCGTAGGCGTAGCCGTTGACCACGTCGTAGTCGATGCGGATGCGGCCCACGCCGCCGTCGCCGCCGATACGCTCGTGGGTGTCCTCGCCGAATCCGCCGGTGGCGTCGATGGCGTCCGCGGCCAGGGTCAGGTCGTGGGCGATCAGGTAGATGGACCCGCCCGCGCCGCCGGCTGCGCCGTACTCCCAGGTGCCGTGGGACCAGTGGTAGGTGGTGCCGCCGATGGAGGTGATGGCGTCCGCGCCGTCGGCCACCAGGTAGGCCGCGCCGATGAACACGATGCCGCCGCCGTCCCCGCCCGGGCCCGGATCCTCGAGCGGATCGTCGGTGCCGCCGTTCCAGGTGCCGCCGCCGCCCGACCCGAAGAAGATGGTGTCCAGGTCGGCCTCGCCGTAGGTGTCTCCCGGGTACGGTGCGGTGTACCCGCCGCCGTTCCATGAATCACCGCCCGTGGCCCCGCCGCCGTACTCGCCGCCGCCGCCGGTCACGTTGGCGCCGCCGCCGCCGTAGTTGGCGAGGTAGCCGAGGATGGTCTCGTTGTACGGCCCGGCGTACTCGTCGCCGATGCCCACGCCCGCGTAGCTCTCGCCCTGGAACGCGTCGCAGTTGTTGCACGTGCCCGTGTCCCCGGCCTCGTAGCCCAGCTCGTCGGCCGTGATCACCCCGGTGGCCTCCACCGCGACCGTGCCGCTGGCGCGGAACGCCAGCACGCCGCCGCCGTCGCCCTCCCAGTCGGCCGTGGTCAGCACGCCGGCCGCGTACACGGTGACGTCCGTGTAGTGCGGCACCCGCTGCAGGATCACGAACTGGTCGGTGAGGTCGTTGTTGTCCACCTCGCCGTACACCCCGCCGATGTCGTCGGCCAGGGTGACCGTGTCGCCGCTGACCGACGCCACGGATCCGAACTCGTACACACCCACCGCGTCGTGGGACGCGTCGCTGCCCTGTAGGTTGATGAGCAGCACCTCGTCGCCCTCGACCATGCCGTCCGCGTCGTCGTCCAGGGTGATCGTGTCCGTACCCAGGGCGGTGACCAGGTACGCCACCGCGTCAGGCTCGGTGCGCGTGCCGCTCATGTGCGTGGACAGGTCGACCGTGCCCGTGACCTCGAGCTCGCCGTCCGCGCCGGTGCCGATCCACAGCTCCTCGTCCACGTCGCCGTCGCAGTCGTTGTCCAGCTGGTCGTACAGCTCGGGCGCGTCCAGGTACACGTCCGCGTCCGCGTCGTCGCAGTCGCCGTCGCACTCGAACATGCCGTCCCCGTCCGCGTCGAGCTCGTCCGCGGGCACCACCTGGTCGCAGTCGTTGTCCAGCCCGTCGCAGTCCTCGGCCGCGCCCGGATAGCGCAGGGGATCCGTGTCGTCGCAATCCTCGCAGTTGACCGATCCGTCGCCGTCCGCGTCCACCAGCTCGGTGGGCGGGGTCACCCCGTCGCAGTCGTCGTCGATGCCGTTGCACTCCTCTGCCGCGCCCGGGTTGACGTCGGCGTCGGCCTCGTCGCAGTCACCGTCGCACTCGGAGAACCCGTCCCCGTCCTGGTCGATCTCGTCGTCCACGGCCGCGCCGTCGCAGTCGTTGTCGAGCTGGTCGCACAGCTCGACCGCGCCCGGGTACGTGTCCGCGTCCGCATCGTCGCAGTCGCCGTCGCACAGCATGGACCCGTCCCCGTCCGCGTCCACCTCGTCCGCGGGCGTGGCCCCGTCGCAGTCGTTGTCCGCGCCGTCGCAGACCTCGGTGGCGCCGGGATAGGTGGTCGCGTCCGTGTCATCGCAGTCCTCGCAGTTGACGTACCCGTCGCCGTCCGCGTCCAGGGACTCGTCCGCGGGCACGACCCCGTCGCAGTCGTCGTCGATGCCGTTGCACACCTCGGTAGCGTCCGGGCTGACCGCCGCGTCCGTGTCGTCACAGTCCCCGTCGCACACGGACCAGCCGTCGCCGTCCCCGTCGATCTCGTCGTCCACGGCCGCGCCGTCACAGTCGTCGTCGATGCCGTTGCACAGCTCGTCCGCGTTGGGGTGCACGTCCGCGTCCGCGTCGTCGCAGTCCCCCGCGCACAGGGTCCAGCCGTCCCCATCGTCGTCCGCCTCGTCGGCCGGGATCACGCCGTCGCAGTCG
>CAZXHG010000163.1:0-22975 GCA_964639985.1 uncultured Rickettsiales bacterium | reverse complement strand
TCGACCGGGGCCCAGGCCGTCAAAGGGCCGTCAACGCGGTAAACTCGGGCTAGGGGAAACCGGCGGCCAAACCAACCGGCTCAGTAGAGTTCCTGCACGCGCGAGGAGAAACCGAAGCCGAAGCCGAACCCGGAGTTGACCCGCCAGACCACCTCGCCGTCGGGCGCGATCTCGTCGATCTGGCCTGCCGTGGACCAGTTGACCGCGGTGTTGCCGTTCCACAGCCGCTGGGCGTCACCGAGGCAGTACACCAGGAAGCACTCGTCCGCGGCGTGGCTCCACGTGACCGTGGCCTCGCCGGCGTCGGTGTCCACCTGGATCTCCACCGCCTGGGAGCACAGGTCGGCGGGCCAGTCACCGTACCCCATCACGTCGCCGCGGTTGAACACGAGCACGTGGTCGTCGCCCAGCGCCTGCACCGCGTGCGGGCCAGCCACGATCGGCATCTGCTCGGCCGGCGTGACGAAGTCGTCCTCCCATGCCGACAGGGTCCACAGCAACTCACCGCTGACGCGGTCGACCGCGTAGACCGCCTCGTGGTGGGCACAGCTCACGAGCCAGGCGTCCCTGTCCGGATCGTGGTCGAGGCCGTTGCAGTGGGACCAGTCCTCGGCGTCGGGATCGTCCTCGAAGAAGCTGGTGGGCCAGGTCACCCCGAGGTCGACCGGCACGTGATCGAACAGGCTCCACACTTGGGTCAGGGCGCCGTCCGGCGCCACCTCGACGAGGGTGTCGCCGACCAGGCGCCGCGAGCCGTCCTCGAATTCCCGGACCTCCCGGGCGAGCACGGCCAGCGTGCCGTCCTCGAGCTCGACGAAGTCGGTGTGCGCGCCGGGGACCTCCACGACCTGGATCACGCCGCCTCCCCAGTCCACCTGCTGCAGCCAGCCCACGTCGTCCAGCCTGGCCGTCCAGGAGTTGGTCCAGAACGACGCCCGGTCGCGGGCCAGCACGGCACGGAAGCCCGGGTGCAGCTCCTCCATCGCCCACACGATCTCCCCGCCCGGGTCCAGCACGACCACCCAGTCGCTGTCGACGCTGATCAGGGAGGTGACGGTGTACCCGCCGGCCGCCCATGCAGGATCGATCAGGGAGGGTGTGAGTTCGGGCAGGTGGGGGGCAAATTCGCCCACGTCCACGGACCCGCAATCGGCGGTCCACGTCTGGTCCCCGTCCCGGGCCTCCACGCGGATCGCCAGCGGCTGCCCGGGCCGCAGCCCCCGCAGGATGGCCTCGTGCTCCACCATGTCCCCACCGGACCACGGTGTGCCGCGCTCGTCCACACCGGGCTGGTCGAAGCACACCCGCCCCTCGGCGGGCCGGTCGGTGGTCCAGCGCACGGAGAGCACCGTGGGCACCATGCCGACGGGCTGCACCTGCACGTCCCCGATGACGTCGTCGTGCACGGTGACGTCATCGTCGTCGTCGTCGTCCGCGGGCGGATCGGGAACAGGGTCCGCGCGACAGGCGAGCGCGAGCAACGGCAGCAGCAGGAGCGCGGGTCGTCTCATCCGCGTCCGAGTCTAGCACCGGACCGGCCGCGGATTGGCCGGCGCTGCGGGCCGGTGTACCCTCGGCACCGTGAGGGGTGCATCACCGGGCTGGCTGACGACCGTGGGCGTGACGGCCCTGTACGCCGCGCTGGGCGTGGCCGCGCTGGTCCTGCGCGGCTTCGACCCGACCCGCCACTACCTGGCCCGGGACTACACCCTCGACTGGATGTGCCACTACTGGAACGTGTGGCGCCACGGCCAGGTCCTGGCCGGTGACCAGCCATGGCTGCACACGCCGTCCCTGTTCCACCCCGCGGGGCTGGAGACGCTCACCCAGTTCCCGGACCTCGGCACCATGCTGATCGCCGGGGCCCTCGTCCGGATGGTGGGCGTGGATGCGGCCATGCTGGGCCTGGCCACGCTGGTGGTCCTGGGCAACGGCCTGGGAGGGTACCTGCTGGGCTGGACCGTCACCCGGGACCGCCTGGCGGCCACGGTGACCGGGCTGCTGCTGGCGTTCTGCGGGTACACGGCCTGGGCGGTCAACTCCGGCAACTTCGAGTACGGCACATGGCTGCCCATGCTGGCGTTCCTGGCCACGCTCACGCGGATGCAGCGGGAGCCCGGGTGGCGATGGACCCTGATCGCCGGCGGACTGCTGGCCGCGGCCGCGTATGTCAACCTCGCCATGCTGGCCCCACTGCTCGGCCTGGCCGCGGTGCTGGTCGTGGCCCGCGTCGCGGCCGCCCCCCCCGGCGGCCCGGGGCTGCGCCCGCTCGCCGTCCACACCGCGGCGGTGCTGGTCGTCGCCGCGCTGCTGGTGGCACCGCTCGGGGTGCTGTTCGCCGTGCACTCCCGGGACCGGGACGTGCAGATGCCCCACGCCGATGCGGTCGAGTACGGCCTGCTGCGGACCGCCGCCAATGCCGACGGGGTCGGCAGCTGGGGAGCGCGCGCGGCTGCGACCCCGGACACGACCACGCCTTTCAATCCCGGCCCCGACCACCAGGTCCGGGTGGCGTGGACCCTCGTCCTGCTGCTGCTGGGCACGCTGCTGGTCTGTCCGCAGCGGGCCGCGCGCTGGTTGTTCGCCGGCTGGGTCTTCCTGCTGATGTCGATCGGGCCCGTGCTACGCGTGGGCCTGCCCGGAACCGAGGCCGTGCTGTGCCTGCCCGCGCCCTTCGCCCTGGCCGAGTGGCTGCTGCCCTTCGGTACGCGGTTCCAGTACCCCGACCGGCTGATGGCGCTGGCCCACATCCCCCTGGCCGTGGCCGCGGGCCTGCTGGTGGCGCGGCTGGCACGGATCGAGCGCCGGGGATTGCGGATCGGAGCGCTGGCCGCCGTCCTGATCCTCCCGGCGGTCGAGCTGCTGGCGACCTGGCCGGTGGAACGGGTGGACCGGATCCCGGACGATCCCTTCTACGCCTTCCTCGCCGAGGAGGAGCGGGACGCGGCCATCATCGAGGCGCCGTTCAACTTCAACAGCCTCGACGCCAGCTACATGCTGGCCCAGACCCGCCACGGCCGGCCCATGTTCAACGGGGTCAACCCGCCGTACTTCCACGCCGATCCCACCGACGGGTTGCTGGAAGCCAACCCGCTGCTGCTGGCCGTGGTGCTGCGCCAGCACACCGTGGTCGGCGAGGCCGGGTACGGCGACCGGGGCTCCATGCCGGTGATCACCGCGCCTCCCCCGGCGGACGCGGATCTGCGCGATGCGGCCGCGGCCCTGGCCAAGCAGGGCTTCGACTACCTGCTGGTGCACCGAGAGCTGCCCGTGCCGGTGGAGGGCGTCGGCCAGCACCACTTCGACACCGCGGACCTGGAGTCCTTCCTCGTCACCTGGCTCGGCGAGCCGATCGCGGAGAGCCGAGCACTGGCCGTGTACCGCCTGAAGCACCGCAAGGCCCACTGATCCCGGCGCAGGCGTGCCATCGGCGCACCAGCGCTCTATCCTGTATGGCCATGTCCCTGCGCGCCGTGCTGGCCATCGTCCTGCGTCTCGCCGCCTGCATCGGCGGCCTGTGGGCCGTACTGCTCGCCCTGCACCTGCAGCTGACGCCACCGCAGGCCTGGAACGCCTGGCCGCTGACCGTGGCCTACCGCGTCGCCGAGGTGGCCACCGCACCGTTCGAGGTGCTCGCCTGGTTCGTGCAGCCGGCCGTGGACGGGCAGTACCCGTTCGCGCACTACGCGGCGAAGCTCGGCTTCGGCAGCCTGCTGTACGGCACGCTGATCGCGGGTGGCTGGGAGGTGTGGCGCTGGCAGCGGCGGCGGAGCGAGACCGCGCCGGTCCCGGGGCGCCGACGCTTCGTGGTGCGCGCAGCCGGCGCCGTGGCCGCGACCGCGGCGGCCGGGCCGGCGGTGTGGGTCACGGGCGTCACCCCGAGCCGCCTGGGTGTGCGGCGATACCAGATCGCGATCCAGGACCTGCCGGCCTCCCTCGAGGGCACCACCCTGGTCCACCTGTCCGACACGCACTACGGCCCCTACGTGACCCGGACCCACCTGGAACGGGCCGTGGCCCTGGCCAGCGAACAGGGCGCGGACCTGGCCGTGCTCACCGGCGACTACATCCACCGCACACCCGCGGCCATCGACCAGGGGATCGGGGTGTTCGCCGAGTTGACCACCCGTCACGGCGCCGTGGCCGTGCTGGGCAACCACGACCACTGGGAGGACGCCGCCGGGTGCCGGCGCCGGTTCGCCGAGCTCGAGATCCCCCTGGTGGACAACGATCACCTCGTGCTGACGCCCGATGGCCTGGGATCCGCGATCGTTACCGGAAACAGCCTGGCCGTGATGGGCGTGGCCGACCTGGCCGAGGCCACGCCGGATCCGCGGGCCGCGGAGTTCGGTCTGCCGCCCGACGTACCCCGCCTGCTGCTCAGCCACCACCCGGACGTGGCCGAGCACTTCGCCACGGACCACCCTGACCTGCGCGTGGACCTGCAGCTGTCCGGCCACACCCACGGCGGCCAGGTGCGGCTGCCCGGCCGCGATCCCCACATCGTGCCCAGCGAGTTCGGCCTCAAGTACGCCGGCGGGCTGGTGGACGGGCCCCGCTGGCCGGTGGTGGTCTCCCGGGGCCTGGGCATGGTGATCGCGCCGGTGCGGCTGGGGGTGGTGCCGGAGGTGGGGGTGATCCGGCTGGTGCGGGGTTGATGCGGGGTCAGTCGATATCCTCGGTCCTGTCTCCCGCGAAGTAGTCCGAGCCCTCGTACCCCTCCTGGTTGACGTCGTCGCTGCTCACCACCTTGAGCAGCGTGCGCACGAGGATCCGCAGGTCCGTTCCCAGGGACACGTGGTCCACGTACCACACGTCGTGCTCGAACTTGGAGGTCCACGAGATCACGTTGCGGCCATGGATCTGCGCCCAGCCGGTGATGCCCGGCAACACGTCGTGCCGCCGCATCTGCTCGGCCGTGTAGTGGGCCAGGTACTGCTTGAGCAGAGGCCGCGGGCCCACCAGGCTCATGTCCCCCTTGAGCACGTTGAGCAGCTCCGGGAGCTCGTCCAGGCTGGTCAGCCGCAGCACCTTGCCCAGCCGCGTCACCCGCTCCTCGTTGGACAGCAGCTTGCCGTCCGGTCCCCGCTCGTCGGTCATGGTGCGGAACTTGTACATCACGAACGGCCGGCCCCTGTATCCAGGACGCTCGTGCCTGAACAGCACCGGCGAGCCGTGCACCACCCGCACCGCCACGGCGGTCCCCGCGATCAGCGGCGCGGCCGCCATCAGCCCGGGCACGGTCAGGGCCAGGTCCAGTGCGCGCTTGCCCCGGCGGCGGTACAGGGCGCCCAGCAGCCCCATCAGCGAGCACCCACGATGGCCCGGTCCATGAGGTCGGCCAGGCGACGTGCCAGCAGGCGATAGTCGTGGTTCTCCCGGATGAACTGGCGGGCCGCGTCCCCCATGGCCGCGCGGCGGGCCGGCTCCATGGCCACCATCTCGAGCATGGCCTCGCACAGCGGCCCATCCGCGGGCGGCACGGACAGGCCCGCGCCCGCCTCGGCCACCGGATCGTTGCCCGCGGCTGCGGCGCAGACCACCGGCCGGCCCGCGGCCATGTACTCGTACAGCTTGTTGAGGCTGATGCCGTAGCGGTACAGCCGCGGCAGATCGCCGACCACCACCACGAACGCGTCCGCCTCGGCCGCGAGCGCGGGCACATCGCCTCGTGGGATGGCGGATTCGAACGAGACGTCGCGCACGCCGAGCTCGGCCGCGAGCTCGACCAGCCCGGGCTTGGAGGGACCGTCGCCGATCAGCCGCAGCCGCACCGCGCGATCGCCGTCGTACCGTTGCTCGAACTGGTGGAAGGCGCGGATCAGCACGTCGAGGTCGTTGGAGATGCCGTGCGCACCGAAGTACATGAAGTCGAAGGTGTCCTTCTGCACCGGCGCCGGCGCCTCGTCGTACGCGCGCCAGTCCACCCCGTTGGGGATCCACACGACCCGGTCGGCCGGGATCCCGTACTGGCCGATGTACTCGTGGGCGTGCGGCAGCAGGGTCACGGTGTAGCTGGCCTGACGGTACAGGGTGCGCTCCAGGGCGCGGAACACGCGAGAGGCGGCCGCGTCCTCGGCCAGGCTGCCCCGCGCGATCAGCGTCTCGGGCCACAGGTCCCGCACCTCGAACACGAAGGGCACGCCGTACCGCCGCGCCAGCATCGCACCGCTGAGCGCGGCAAACGGGTGCACCGAGGAACCGATCACCAGGTCCGGACGCGCGACCAGGCCCCGGTTGCGCGGGTCGAGGGCGCGCGCGCAGTACGCGGCCATGTTCATCACCCGCTGCACGGAGTTACCGGCACAGGGGGGCACGCGCAGCCGCAGGTAGGGCACGCCGTCGTGCACCTCCAGGGCGCGGCCGACGCCGTCGGGAAGCAGCTGCTCGTCGGAGTGGTGCACGATGGACGACACCAGCAGCGTGGCCCGCCAGCGGGCCGCGGGCAGCCAGTACGCCAGGGAGTGGTGGCGCGCCCCGCCGGGGAAACCGGGCGGGTTGGCGTAGTGGTTGAGCAGCCACACGTGCCTCACGCGGTCTCCTCCGCACGGTGGTCCAGGGTCTCCCCGGTGAGCCGTTCGTACAACGCGACCAGCTTGCGCGCCTCGGCGCGCCAGTTGAGCCCGCCGGCCACCTGGGCCCGGCCCGACTCGCCCATACGCTCACACCGCCGCGGATCGGACAGCAGCTCGTCGATGGCGAACGCGTAGGCCTCGGCGTCGTCCGGCAGCACGGCCACGGCCGCGTCGCCGGCAGCCACGAAGTGCCGGGTGGGCGGCAGGTCGCTGAGCACCACGGGCATGCCCAGGGCCATGAACTCGAACAGCTTGGTCGGGATGTTGCTGTGGAACTTGGGCAGGTCGGGCAGCGGGATGATGCCCAGCCGGGCCTGCACGATGGTCTCGGCGATGGCCGTGTGGGGCACACGCGGGTGGAATTGGAAGCGGTCCTCGGCGCCGCGGCGCGCGACCTCGGCCGCGGCCCAGCCCTGGTCGGCGTCGATCAGGCGGGCCACGAAAAGCCACCGGGCCTGACGGCCGAGGCGGCACAGGGCGTCGTCCACCGCGAAACATGTCTGCAGGTAGGTGCGCGGCAACGAGCCGTGGTAGGCGAGGTCATGGGCGGGGGACTCGGGTGGCTGCACCCCGTCGAACAGGTCTTGCCGCACGAAGTTGTGCAGCACCACCGGTTCCGCGCCGATGCGGCGGAAGCGGTGGGCCACGCCCTCGTCCGCGGTCACCACCGCGTCGAGCCGCCGCACGGCGAGCCGCTGGACCAGGTCCAGGGACACGGCGGCCGCACGGCGTGTCGGCCGCGGCAGGTAGGGTTTCTGCAGCATGTGCGCGACCGAGTCCTCGTGGGAGTCGAACACGATGCGGGCCGAACAGCGCCGTCGCAGACTGCGCACGATCGCCAGCAGCTCGGGATCGTGCAGGTGGATCACGTCGGGCTGGAGCTCTGCCGCAGCGTGCATCACCCGGCGTCCCCGGATCACCCGGTCGAGAGCCCGGGCCCGGCCACGCGCCCCGGCCTCCAGGCGGCCGACGGAGCGCAACTGCACGCCCTCCACCTCGCAGTCCTCCCCGTGCGTGCCAAGGTAGGTCACCCGGGCTCCTGCCCTGGCGAGCGTGACGCACTGGCGGTGCAGGATCCGCGGATCGCTCGCCGGGTGCAGGGTGCTCACGTGGACCGCGTGCATGGCGCGCCTGGGCCTCCCTTCGCGACCGACCATGTTACTCGAATCGGGCGCCAGGGTCGCCGTCGGTGGGATCAGAGGTCGACGAACCGCAGCAACGCACCCGCGTCCGCCGCTGCCTGCATCGCACGCTGGACGGGCTCGCTGGCGAGTACGCGGTACTGACGCACACGATCCTCGGCGTCCGTCACCCCCTCCAGCCCCGCGGTCCTGGTCGCCGGGTGCGCGAGAACCTCCAGGATCCCCGACCAGGCCTGCGGCCGCAGCTCCGCCAGGGCCGCCATGTCGGTCATCACCAGGATCCCGCGCGGCGCGGCGAACCGCCGCCGGTGTCGCGCGAGCTCCGCCCGGTAGTACGCCTCGAACAGCCGCGACCGAACGCCCCCACCGGGCCGGTTCGCGCGTGGCTCCCCGCCCGGCACCGGCCAGTAGTGCTTGTGCGCGCGCATGGCCCGCACGCCTGCCCGCGAGGCACACCGCGCGAAGAGGCTGTACAGCGGCTCGAAACGGTGGATGTGGTGGTGGCTGTCCCAGTGGTCCAGGCGGTCGCCGAGCAGGTCCCGGGCCCGCGACAGCTGCGCGTCGAGCTCCCGCTCGACCTCGGCCATCACGATGCGGCGTCGCTTCAGGTGCCGCCGGAAATCGGCCTGTCCGCGGAACCGGCCGTCGGACCCCAGCAACGAGCCCACGTGCCCCGGATCGGCCACCGGCGGTCCCTCGGTCAGCGTCAGGTGCACGCCCAGCCCCACCCGCGGGTGCTCGCGCATCAGGTCCTCGACCTCGGCCGCACACGGCATGCCGACCATCACGCTGGTCGAACTCACGGTACCCAACGCGATCAGCTCTGCGATAGCCTCGTCGACCCCTGTGGTCCAGCCGAAATCGTCGGCGTTGACGATGATCCCACCCATGGCGTCACTCCGGCCTGAATGATGCCATGGGCCACCTGTCATGCACACCAGGGTCGAACTACCCGGACCGCCAACCGTTCTGTTTTATTGTTTTTGTGGTTTTTCTCTTTTCATGATTCAACGCTTCCATCGCTTCCGTGCACGCCTGCGGGTTTGACGGTTCCCTCGCGGGCGGCTACTTTACTTGGCGGACAGGTGGTGCCTTGGCGGGAAACCTACCGGTCGGAAACGAGTCGCGTGGAGTGCAACGGCTGTATTCACGCTCGACGCAGTTCTTCATCGACTTGATCGTCCTCTCGGCTGCGTACTGGGTTGCATTCCTGTGTCACCACGAGTTCCGGTTCACGCTGGAGTGGACCAAGCTGCTGTTCTTCACCTGGCCCTACCTGGTGATCTTCCAGTACGGCGTGCTCGCAGCCCACGGTGTGCCGCGGATCTCGTGGCGTTTCATCAGCATCCCCGGCGCCGTGCGCATCCTCGGTGCCCTCTCGGCCGCCCAGTTCGTGCTGCTGATCGTGTCCCTGGCTGCCGGGGCCTACGGGGGGTATGGCCGCTACCTGTCCATCCCGGTAGGCGTGCTGGCGATGGACTTCATCGCCGCCTACCTGGCAGTCAGCGGCGTGCGTGTGCTGCGGCGGCTGCTCGCCGAGCGAGCGCAGCGGCGCATGCGGCGGGGCCGCAGCGCGTCGGAGCGCAGGCGGACCATCCTGATCGGTGCGGGCGAGGCCGGCGCCATGGTCTGCCAGGAGATCCAGCGCCGCCCAGACCTGGGTGTCGACCTGGTGGGGTTCGTGGACGACAACCCGACCAAGCGCGGTGAGATGATCCACGGCGTGGAGGTGCTCGACAGGGTCGAGGCCCTCCCGGAGCTGGCGGAGAAGCACGAGCTGGACCAGGCGATCATCTGCATCGCCACCGCCTCCGGAGGCGCGATCCGCCGGATCAGCACCACCTGCGAGGGCATCTCGCTGTCGGTGCAGATCATCCCCGCCCTGCACGAGATCCTGGACGGACGCGTCAACCTCAGCCGCCTGCGCGAGGTCACCATCGACGACCTGCTGGGTCGCGAGGTGATCAAGCTGGAGACGGACGTCCTCAGCGACTTCCTGGGCAACCGACGGGTCCTGGTGACCGGCGCCGGGGGCTCCATCGGCTCGGAGCTGTGCCGACAGATCGCACGCTTCGGTCCCGAGCGACTGGTGCTGTTCGAGCGCTACGAGAACGCCCTGTTCGAGATCCACGGCGAGCTCCGCCGCGAGCTACCCGACCTGGTGGTGTTACCGGTGATCGGGGATGTCACCGATACCGAGCGGGTGGCCCAGGTGTTCGCGCTGGAGAAGCCGGAGGTGGTGTTCCACGCGGCCGCGCACAAGCACGTGCCCATGATGGAGTGGAACCCGGGCGAGGCGATCAAGAACAACGTGATGGGCACCAAGACAGTGGCCGACGCGGCGCACAACTTCCGCGCCGGGCACTTCGTCATGATCTCCACGGACAAGGCAGTCAACCCCACCTCGGTGATGGGCACCACCAAGCGTGTGGCCGAGATCTACATCCAGGCGCTGGCAAAGCGCTCTCGCACGAAGTACGTGGGTGTGCGCTTCGGCAACGTGATGGGCTCGGCCGGGTCGGTGATCCCCATCTTCACCGAGCAGATCAAGAAGGGTGGCCCGGTCACCGTCACCCATCCGGACATGGAGCGCTACTTCATGACCATCCCGGAGGCCAGCCAGCTGGTGATGCGCGCGGCCTCCATGGGCGACGGGGGCGAGATCTTCGTGCTGGACATGGGCGAGGCGGTGCGGATCGTGGACCTCGCCCGCGATCTGATCCACCTTTCCGGCTTCACCGAGGACGAGATCGAGATCGCGTTCACCGGGGTTCGCCCCGGTGAGAAGCTGCGGGAGGAGCTGGCCTTCGACCGCGAGGCCATGACCAAGACCCGGCACCCCAAGATCTTCATCGGCCAGGTCGACTCCATGCCCCACACGGTGGTGATGCGCCGCATCCAGAGCCTGGAGGCGGTCCTGGACACCAACTCCCGGGAGGTCGCCGTGACCGCCCTGAGCATGCTGGTGCCCGAGGTCCACGAGCCGGACGAGGAGTCCCTGGACTCCCACTCGATGCTGGGCGTGCGCACCGAGGACATCGAGACGATCCACTGACGAGGAGACGCGGCCCGGCCGCGCATTATCCCCGGGGGGCGTGGAGCGTCCCCCCCCCGGATCTGACATAATCGTGGTTGGAAGGCGGGCTGGAAGGCCCAGCGGTCCTCGGAAGGACCGCACTCGGTTCCATGATGGACAAGCGCACGCGCCCCCCGAACACCGCCTCGCGCGAGGCCCTTTTCTCCACGCTACGCGGTATGGGTGATCGCTCCATGCTGGGCGAAGCGCTGCGCTTCGGTGCCATCCTCCGGCGCCGGCTGCTGCCCACGGCGGCGGTGTTCGGGATCGTGCTGGTGGTGGTGGTGTTCGTCGGTCTGCGCCAGCCCCAGCAGTACCGCACGACCGCCATCCTGCACGTGGCCGACAGCACGCCCAACGTGCTCCAGGACGTGGGAGACGTGTACTCCCTGGGCACGGTCAATCCCTACGAGTTCCCCCGCTACATGGAGACGCAGGCCAAGATCATCCGCGGCCGTGAGATCAGCGACCAGATCGTCAACGAACTGGGCCTGGCCGAGGACCTCGACTTCCTGGACCTGGACGAGGGCCTCGGCGAGGGGGAGCTGGCCGAGGCGCTGGCCGCGATCGATCCCATCGACGTGCTGCAGGACAAGACCGCCACCGAGCAGGTGGAGGAGAGCAACCTGCTACGGATCATCTGCGTGGACACCGACGCAGACCGCGCCGCCCAGATCGTCAACACGATCGCGGACACGTTCATCGCCTACAACGTGTCCCAGCGGGACGACGTCACCGAGAGCGCCGTGGCCTGGCTGGACAAGCAGGTCGAGGAGGTCAAGGCCAGCGTCGAGGAGCTCGAGCAGCGGCTACTCGACTTCCGCGAGGGCCGCACCTTCATGGGCGCGTCCGTGGAGGACGCGATCGCGATCAACGCACAGCTGATCGAGGACCTGACCGCGGCCGCCACCCAGCTCAAGCTGGAGCGACTGGGCAAGGAGGCCCGCTGGAACGGCTCCATCACGCTCGGCGACGGTGAGATCGAGGCGATCCCCGAGCTCGTCGCCGATCCGGTGGTCCAGGAGATCCGCAAGGAGCTGATGGAGGTGCACCGCGAGCGCGCCGACCTGGCGGCCCGCTACGGTGAGCGGCACCCGGCCATGGACGACCTCGACCAGCCAGAACAGGACCTCATAGCGCTGATGGAGCAGGAGGTGGGCACGATCGTCGACGCCGAACGCCGTGGCATCGACGCGCTGGAGGTCGAGGAGCGCTCGGTGCTGGCCTCCCTGGCGCAGGAGCAGGAGCGCGCAGTCGAGCTGAGCCGGATGCAGATCGAGTACGAGCGCCTCGAACGCGAGCTCGAAGGGCAGAGCGAGCTGCTGGAGATGCTGGAGAACCGGCACCAGGAGGCGCGGCTCGCCGAGAAGCTCAGCACCAACAACATCACCGTGGTCGAGTACTCCCCAGTGCCCATGCAGCCCTTCCGGCCCCGGGTTGCGTTCGTGGGTCTGATGGCCCTGCTGATCGCGGGAATCCTGAGCCTGACCACCGCGGTGGTGGCCGACCGCCTGGACAGCAAGATCCGCTCCCAGACCCAGCTCGAACAGGAGTTCGGCCTGCGGGTCCTCGGTCTGCAGCCGGCCTTCAAGTCCAACGGCAACGGCAAGAAGAAGAAGGGGGAGCCACCGCGCGTGGAGCTGTACTCGGCCCAGGCCCCGCAGAGCCGCTTCGCCGAGTGCCTGCGCGCGATCCGCACCAACCTGCTGTTCCTCGCCTCGGACCAGCCCATGCGCTCGATCCTGATCAGCAGCTCGCGGATCGGTGAGGGCAAGACCAGCTTCGCCGCGAACCTGGCGCTGACCCTGGCCGCGTCCGGGCAGAAGACGCTGCTGGTGGACGCCGACCTGCGCTCCCCGTCACTCGCGACCGTATTCGGAGCCGATCCGGCCGACGGCAAGCTCACCGAGCTGCTCGTGGGCGAGGTGGAGCTGGAGGACGCGCTTCATCAGCCCGGGTACGAGAATCTCGACGTCCTGCTCGCCGGCCACCCGCCGACCAACCCGGCAGAGCTGCTGGGCTCGCAGCAGTTCCGCGACCTGCTCGTGGAGCTGGTCAAGCGGTACGACCGGGTGGTGATCGACTCGCCGCCGGTCGGTCCGGTCACCGACTCGAAGCTGCTCAGCCAGGTTGTGGACGTGATGATCATGGTGGTCCGCCAGAACGTGTCGGACCGCTTCTCCCTCAACCACTCCCTGCGTCAGCTACGCGACGTGGAGGCCGACATCCTCGGTTGCGTGTTCAACAGCGCCGACATCGAGCGCGACAAGTACGGCTACGGCTACGGCTACGGCGACTCCAAGGGCTGACCTCGTCCCACCGATGCGCGGCAGGACCATGGCGCGAGGGGGGCTGGTGGCGGCGGTCACGGCGGCACCGTTCCTGATCGGATCCGTGCACACGGCGACCACTACCGCCCTGGCCGGGCTGGTGTTCGCAGGCCTGTGGCTGTACCTGGCCGACCGGCAGCGCCCAGGCCTGCAGGCTGCGCCCCTGACGGTGCTCCTCGCCGCAGTGGCGCTCTGGATCGCGTTCTCCCTGGTGCCACTCCCCGCCTCATGGCACGCGGCGCTCTCCCCGGCCGCGGCCCGGGTCTGGGACGCGCGGCTCGCCGCTGCCTCCCCCTCCCTGTCCCTCTGCCCGGGGGCGACGTCACTGGAGCTCGTCGAGGCGGCTGCCGCGGTCGCGGTGTTCGCGCTGGCCACCGGGCTGGGGCGGCGTCGGCAGGACCGCCGCTGGCTGGTGTACGGGCTGGTCGCCAGCGGCCTGGCGGTAGCCGGGGCCTCGGCCGCGCAGACCGCAGTCGGTGCGCACCGCATCCTCGGGGTGTACACCCCGCAGGCCCACATACAGGACGTGTTCCGCACTCCCTTCGTCAATCCCAACCACGCGGCCGAATACTTCGAGCTCGTCGGTTTCGCTGCGCTGGGGTTGGTCCTGGGAGGGACGAGGCGGCTACGCATGGCTGGTGCGCTGGCCGCAGCCGCGCTGCTCGGCGCCGCGCTGGCCACTGGCAGCGAGGGGGCACAGGTGGTGGTCCCGACCGGGCTGGCAGCGGCCTGTGGCCTGGCGCTGGGCCGACGCTGGCCCCGGGTCCGCTACATCGTACCAACAGCAGTGTTGGCCACGCTTCTCGCACTACTGCTCGCCTGTGCCGGGCGAGGGCCAGCCTGCGCCGACACCATCGAACGCCTGGACCACGGCAAGCTGGACCACCTCCCGGCTGTCTCCCGCATGGTACGCGACCACGCGATCGTGGGGGTCGGTCGGGGTGCGTTCCGGGATGCGTTCGCCGGCTATCCCACGGGGGGACCGTTCACGCGCTACACCCACGCGGAGAGCGAGCTCGTGCACCTGGTCGCGGAGCTGGGGATTCCCCTGGCGGTGCTGCTGGTGCTGGGCATGACCGCCACCTGGTTCGCGGCCCTGGCCCGCTGGCGGGTGAGCCGCACGGCGGCCGGAGCCCTGCTCGGGACCTTCGCGGTCGGCGTGCACAGCATCGCCGAGTTCGGCCTGGAGTTCGCGGGAACGGGCCTGCCCTTCGTGATGCTGCTGGGCCTCGCTCGTGAACCCGGTCGGTCCGACGGCCCACGGCAGCTGCCCCGCCGTGCGTCGTTGTTCTGCGCCGGCGCGCTGACCCTCACGCTGCTGGCAGGGCCGGTCGCGATCCGCCACGGGAGCTGCACGACCGAGCGCGCCAACCTGTCCCGAGGCGGCGGCGCGGCCCTGGACACGGCGATCGGCCGCGCCTTGCGGTGGCACCCCAACTCCCCGGACGTGGCCTACGCCATCGCTCTGGAGCTGCTGGCCGAGGGCGCGGCCTCCGGAGCGCTGACGTTCCTCAACCGCTGCATGGTGCTGGACCCGGCCAACCCCCTCCCCCACCTGGCCGCAGCCCACGCCCTGGAGCGCCTGGGCGCCGACGACCAGGCCGCGCTCGAGGCCGCCGCGGCCCTGCACCTCGACTCCCGCCTGGGCGACCGGGCCTACCGGCGGATGGCCCGGGTCGTGCGAGACGCCGACCAGGCCGCCGATCTGTTCCGGGACCGGCCCGATCACGCGGCGGCCTTTGCCGAGTACATGGTGCAGCACCACCCGGACAGCACCATCGGCGCGGACCTGGTGACGCGGATCGCCGCGAGGTCGCCCGATGACCCCACCGCCGCCCGGCTACTCGCCGCCACCGAGTGGTCGCGCGGCGAACGTGCGGCCGCCCTCGACCGCCTGGCCGCCGCCAGCGAAGCGGCGCCCTGCGATCGCGATCTCGCCCGATACCACGCCGCGCTCCGGCGCGCGGACGACGACGCGGCCACGGCGCTGTCTCTGATCGATCGCGCGCTGGGGTGCGAGGGCCCCCGCTTCGACCTGCTGCACCAACGCGCCATGGCCGCCATCGACCTCGACCGCACTGGGCAGGCCCAGCGCGCAGTCCGCGAGATGCGCAACCTGGTCAGCCCGCACAATCCCCACGCCAACGCCCTGATCCTGCTGACCGAGGCTCGCATCGCGCGGGCCCAGGGGCACCATCGTCGCGCGGTCGACTATTATCGAGGCGCCCTCGACCTGCGCCCGGATCGCGCGGACGTGCGGCTCGAGCTGGGCGAGGTGCTCCGCGACAGCGGTCAGCATGGCGCAGCCCTCGAGCAGTTCCGCATCGTGCGGGACCAGGGCCAGACGCCGCCGTACCTGGACGCCGGGATCGACGAGCTGGAGACGCAGAGATGAGCGACGAGCGGGGCAGCGACGAAGGCCAGGCGAGCGGAGGCCTGCAACAGCGTACGTTCCACGCGGTCAAATGGGCGACCGTGCTCAACCTCGTGATCCAGGCCGGCCAGTTCGTGCTGCAGTTCGCGCTCGCGCGCATCCTCGGTCCGGAGGTGTTCGGCCTGGGCGCGCGGTTGCTGGCCATCGGGGCGATCCTGGACCGCGGCTCGGAGTTCGGCTTCAACGCAGCCCTGATCCAGCGCGCCGACCTGACCGAGAAACACCGCAGCACCGCGTTCTACATGAACCTCGGGCTGGCCCTGCTGATCGGCCTGGGGGGGCTCGCCGGCGTGCGCGTCTACGCGGGCGTGGCCGGCTGGAGCCCGTTCCTCGAGCTGATGCAGTTCGCGGTCTTCCTGCCCCTGGCCATGGCCCTGGGCCACGTGCAGCGGTCCCTGCTGATCCGCAACCTGGACTTCCGCACCCAGACCGTGGCCCAGGCGGTGGCGATCTGCGCCTACATCGGCGTGGGCGTCGGCCTCGCCCTGGCCGGGTTCGGCGTGTGGGCGATCCTGGCCGGATTCGCGGCCAACTTCACGGTGCTGGCCGCGGTGTTCTGGGCGACGTCGAGCTGGCGTCCAGGGCTGGTGTTCGGCCTCGGCGCGCTCAAGGACCTCTTCGCATTCGGGGTTTACATCGCCCTGTCTCGCGCGATGTTCGATCTGAGCAAGTACGCGCCTGTGCTGCTGATCGGTCCGGTGCTCGGCGACGCGCGCGCCGGCCTGTTCAGCATCGCCTTCAAGGTCGGCTACGTGACCGTCAGCCAGGTGGTGTCCGTGCTCAACACCGTGCTGTTCGCCAGCTTCAGCAAGCTGCAGGACGAGGTCGAGCGCATGCGCGAGGCCTACCTGACGTCCCTGCGCCTGATGGCCGTGGCCAGCCTCGTGCCGGTGGTGGTCGCCTACGCCGCGGTCCCGGTGCTGCCACCGCTGATGGGCCCGGAGTGGTCGGAGGTGGTCGACATCGCCCGGATCCTGTGCTTCGCCTGCATCTGGTGGGGACTCGGCGCCGAACTGATGCCGCCCGTGCTGTCCGCGGCGGGCCGCCCCGAGCTTCGCTTCGTGGCCACGCTGGGCACCGTGGTCGGGCTGCTGGTCGCGCTCCTGATCGGCATGCGCTGGGACCTGGTGGGTGCATGCATCGCCGTGGCCGTGTTCTACGGCCTGAACAACCTGTTCTATCAGTGGCTGATCGCGCGCACGATCCGCACGTCGCTGGGCGCCATCGTACGCAGGCTGTGGGGACCGCTCGCCGCGTTCTCGGCCGCAGCAGCGGCCATCCACGGCGTGGAGCGCCTGCCCGTCGGCGAGGGGGTGGTGTGGACGTTCGCGCTCACCCTACCGGCGACCCTGGCCGGGCTGGCGGCCTACGGTGTCGTGGTGCACGTGGCGGACCGTCGGGTCCTGGGAGAGCTGCTGGGGACGGTGAAGAGGATCGTGGGCGCTCGCCTGTCGCGCGGCCGCTGACGATCAGATCGGGGACTCGGGCACGAACACGCGGTCGCCGGGGCGGATCAGCAGGTTCTCCGCCCGCCCCTTGGACACGTCGCCGAAGCGCACCCGGATGATCTCCTGGTCGTCCCCTTCCTGCCGCGTGATCGTCATCCGGTTGGCCGCGTGCCCCTCCTCGAGTCCGCCTGCCAGGGTGACGGCCTGCACCACGGTCATGCCCTCGGCGTAGGGGAAGGTGCCCGGCTCCTTGACGTGCCCCAGCACATGCACGAGCCGGCTGTTGACCTCCACGATCCGGATCGTCACGTCGGCTCGCCGCAGGTAGCCGTTCTCCAGCATCGCCGCGATGCGCTGCGACGCGGACGTGGGCGTCAGCCCCGCCACCGGCACCGAGCCGATCAGGGGGAAGTTGATCGTACCGTCGCTCTCCACCTGGTACTCGCCGGTCAGGTCCTCTTCGCCGTAGACCCGCACCTCGATCAGGTCCTTGGGTCCGAGGGCCCCCTCGCTGGCCTCGGCCTGCAGGGTGGTCACGGTGGCCGGCGTGACCTGCGATGCGGTCGACGGGCACGCCACCAGCACCAGGCACAAGACCAGGGCTGGGATCGCCAGGATCCTATCCATGTTCGCATCCTCCAGACGGCCCGCTGCACGCCGTGAACCCCGGGGGCCGTCACGATTCATACATGGCACGAGCGGCACCGGATTGCCAGCGCCGACCGCCACGACAGCCTGGGAGCCCTGCGCCACCGTCGGCTTGACCCGCCGCCACGGAGCCCCATAACGTTCCCGCCACGATGCCCGAGCAACCCCCGGCAGGCGACGCCTCTTCCTGCGCGACAATCGCGCGGTGGCCCGCCGTGGCCGCCGGCCTGCTGTTGATGGCGCACGTGGCGCTGCTCGGCGCGCACTTCCAGCCCGCGTCGGCCAGCCGGGACTCCCACGGCTACCTGATCCAGGCGCGCCTGCTGGCGCAGCGGGCCCACACCTGGATCGAACCGCGATCCTCGGTGGACTACGTGCCCGAGACCTGGATCGACCGGGGGGACGGTCGGTACTTCTGCACCTATCCCCCGGGGCTGCCCGTGATGCTCGCCCCGGCCTGGTTCGTGGGTGGCAGCGCAGCGGTCATGGTCCTCCTGCTCGGGCTGGGCCCACTGACGCTGCTGGGCATGGGGTGTCTCGCCCGCCACTGGCTCGCCCCCTCCTGGTCGCTGGTGGCCATGCTGCTGCTGGCGTGCAACACCACGTTCAACACCCAGGTGCTGACCGCGGACTCGCACCTGCCCGCGACCTGCCTGCTCGTCTGGGGCACCGTGGCCCTGCTGCGATGGGAGCACACCCGTGCTGCACGAACGGCGCTGCTGGCCGGACTCCTGCTGGGCGCGATCCCCACGGTCCGCTACCTCGAGGGTCTGTTCCTGGTCGCGGCGTTCACCTTCGTCATCCTGGCGACGCCCCGGGGCCGGGAGCGTCGTCGCTCCGTGGTGG
The DNA here is from genome assembly GCA_964639985.1 of uncultured Rickettsiales bacterium. Lineage (GTDB taxonomy): Bacteria > Myxococcota_A > UBA796 > UBA9615 > CAYRNR01 > CAZXHG01. The sequence continues at coordinate 4,476 of CAZXHG010000163.1, read as the reverse complement.
CCCTCGGTCTGGGCGCCGGCCTGCCGCTGGCCGCGCTCGCGGGCCGCAACACGCTCGCCTATGGTGCGCCATGGCGCACCGGCTACGGTTTCACCGGGGACAGCGGGGCGTTCGGCCTCGACAACCTGCTCAGCGGCGGGCCGCAGCTCGTGTGGAACATCCCGCTGCACGGCGTGGGCCCGGTGGCCTGGCTGGCCGTGGTCGCGCTGGGCATGATGCTCGCCCGCCCCGCCTGGCGCACCCGCGGCGCGCTGCTCGCCTTGCTGATCGTGCCCACCACCGTGGCCTACTGCTGCGTTCGCTTCGAGCAGTTCGGGCACGGCTCGTACGCCGTGTTCAGCCCGGGCCAGTCCCCGATGCGCTACCTGCTGCCGACGTTCGTGGGCTACATCGTGGCCGCGGCGTGGCTGCTGCAGACGCTGGGTACCCGGGTGCGCTGGCTTGCGTGGGCTGCGGCCGCGCTGCTCGCGGTCGCGGTGGGGGGCCCGGGGCTCCGTCATTCCCTGGAGCACATGGACGAACTGGAGGCCCAGAACCGCGAGCTGGTGGTGTTGCAACGGCTCCTTCACGAGCACGTTCCCGCCGGTCAGGTCGTGGTCGCGGACCGGGGCCTGTGCCGCCACCTGGCGTTCGTGGGGCAGTGGGAGCTCGCGGATGCGAGCCTGCTGCTGTTCGCTTCCGGGTGCGATCGTGGTCACCTCGCTCGGGTCATCGAGTGGCACCCCCTGAAACCGTGGTGGGAGCGGGCGGGGGACCAGAACTTTCGCGCGTACTACAAGGCCAGCCCCCTGCACCGGCTGAACTCGCTGCGAGACGGCGTGCATCGGCTCGCCCCCGAAGGGGGCCAGGTGTACTGGGTGGGCACCCCCCTGGAGATGCACTGCTTCGACCAGGAGCTGACCAGCGTCGAGACGCTGATCGAGGTCGCGCGTTCCGACGGCGATCCGGCGTCGGGCCGCACGATCACGCCGTCCGGCGCGGCGTCGGCGGTGGTTCGCTGGACCGCTCGCTGACCCGGTCGCGTCAGCGCCAGAACGAGGTCTCGTAGGTCCCGTCCAGCCAGCGCAGGTCGCCCTCGGCCCAGCACAACGGCCCCGGCGCTGCCGCGTCCCCGCAGGGGGTCCCCGGCCCCTGTTCGACCGGCCAGAAGCAGGGTGGCAGGTAGAACCCCGCGGGCACGAGCGGGAGTTCCTCGACCCCCATCGGCGTCCCGGCCCAGGCGAGCTGCTCCTGCAGGGGCTGCTCCAGGGCCGCTGCCCGCTCCTGCTCCCCCAGCAGCTGCCAGATCCGGTACAGGGCCTGGGTCGCCAGCACCGCGGTCGTCCGGAAGTCCTTCTTGGCCATCAGCTGACGGCGATGCTCCAGCGCCAGCCGCAGCTCGGCGTCGTAGGCCTCCAGCCGCTGACGCACGGGGGTGCCCCTGGCGAGCAGCGCGCTCGCCTCGGCCGGCACCGCGTCCACGGCCCAGGCGCCCGGCAGGTCGCGCGCGCCGGTCAGGCGCAGCAACACCAGCGTCGAAGCACAGCCCGAACCGTACTCGTGGGGCTTCAGCCCCTCCACGCCATGGGCCACGTCCAGCTGGCGCCGCGCCTCGAGATCTGGGAAGGGCGGCCGCGCCACGATGGTCAGGTCCCGTCGACCGTCGGGTACACGAAACACGAGGACGTCTCCGTCGTCGAAGGTCGGTTCCCCGAGGAAGAACCGCAACTCGGGGATCAACTGGGCCGCGGACGTGGGCGTGAGCTGGTCGGTGTGCACCACCACCCAGCGGTAGCCGCGGCGCGCCAGCCCACCCGGGCTCCAGTGATCTGGCAGGGGGGCCCAGGCCGTGGGCCAGGTGGAGCGGTTGAGGATCAGCGCCACGAGCGGGTCCGAGACCGGGACCCGGTGGATCGGACAGGGCAGCTGCGTGCCCACCGCGGCCATCACCGGGTGGCCGTGGGTCACCTGGTGGAACAGGTAGCGGCTGTGCACGGCCTTGATGTCGATCTCGCCACCGAGCAGCGGGTCGACCATGATCGGTACGTCCAGCACCGCGCCCGGCTCCGCCGACGCGATCATCTCCGCGTGGCCGACCCCCGCCGTCTCGAACTGGGGCAAGGGCACGCGGATCGGGCCAGCGAACACCAGTTCCGCGGCCCACACCGCGATGGCGAAGGAAGGCAGGGCGCGCGCCACCCCCTCACGGTCCCGACGTCGCAGCCACCCCACGGCCCAGGCCAGCCCGAGTCCGGCGGACAGGGACAGCAACAGGTGCAGCGGGAACAGGCGGCGCTGGGGCTCGGCAAAGAGGCGGATCGGCAGGGCGGCGGCGTCCACCAACGCCTCGGGGACGCGGACGTCCACGTGTGACGAGATCGAATCGGGCACGACGAAGTCGCCAGCAGGGGCACGGCCAGCACGAGGGCGAAGCGCCCCCGCGGGGTCACCGCTCCCACCAGGCCGAGGCCGCACAGCACCACCAAGAGGTGGTGATTGAGCCACAGCGAGGTGGATCCGTAGAGGATGGAGTCGGGGAGGGACTGCTTCCAGCCCATGCCCAGGAACGCCAGGTTGTCCGACAAGATGTGGAAGAACCGGGCCGGCTCCAGGCCCGCGGGCGTGATCAGCAGGACCCGCGCCGCCAGCATCGTGGCCGCACCACCGATCGTCAGCCCCACCGCGCACAGGCCGGCGCCGCGTAGCGCCAGCCTGCGGCGCCAGGCCAGCGCCGCCAGCACGACCCATGGGGCGAACAGCGCGAGCGTCGCGCCGTTGAACCACGAGATCAGCGACACCAGCAGCAGCGCCCCTGCGAGCAGCCCCACGTCCCCCAGATCGGTCCACCCGGAGCGCCCGCGCGCGCCGTCGGCTGGTGTGACGCGCAGCAACCTGAACATGGCCAGGAATGCCAGGGGGATCCCGACGGTCCCGAGGTTCTCGATCCCGCCGCCCATCATGAAGCCCAGGTAGTGCGGTGCCAGCGCCCAGCTCAGCCCGACCAGCGCTGCTGGCCCGCGGTCCAGCCCCAGCCCACGGGCCAGCAGCGCGGCGGCCCAGCAACCGGCTGCGGGGGTGAGCAGCACCACGAGGTTGTACGAGACCACCGGGCCGACCAGCTCGGTCACGGGCAGCGTCCAGAGGCCGTTGCCGAAGGCGGCCATGTAGTAGCCCACCTCCAGCCCCACCGGGTGGTTGACCAGGGTGGACCACACCGGGCTGCCCTGCTGGTGGATCAGGGCCTCGTGCACCCACCACAGCTTCCACACGTGCGAGTAGGGACCGACCAGCTCGCACCCGGGCAGGCGACTACCGAGGTGGAACACCAGCGGGAAGGTGATGGCGACCGAGGCCAGCAGACCCAGGACGAAGAACGACGGTTCGAGACGCTGCAGCAGCCTCCGCATCATCCGCCGTTCGTGCTCGCGCGCCGCAGGGGTCAGCGTCGGTGGGACTTGCCCGGGCGACGGTGGGGCCGCGGGTGGCTCGTGGACGAGCCGTGCCAGGGTTGGCCCGCGCAGGGCGCGGGGTGGCCTTGCACCCACCCGTCGTGGCCGCGCTGGTGGTTGTGGTAGTACGTGGCGTACTGCGAACGCTGGTGGTCCGGCAACCGCGCGCGGTGGCTGCCCTTGCAGTAGTAGGGCGCTCCACGCGAGGTGAAGTACACCGTGTGCCCCTTGTACACCGGTGGCTTGTAGCCGCCGCGCGGGGCCGGGGCGGCCGGGTCGTGGTGCACGACCACGCACCCCCCGAGGCCGAGCCCCATCAGCATGCCCATGCCGACCAGCACCAGGATGATCCGCTTCATCGATTGCTCCTCTCGCCGACGCGCCGTCGAGGTACCCCAAAGGACAACAGCGGAGGGCCACCCGAGTCAAGACCGCAGGCCCCGGACGCGGCCTCCGGATCGGGTCGGTTGGGACACGCCACCGGCGTCGGGCACCATGGTAGGATGCTCCCCGGAGGACCGACGGATGCAACGTACCCTGCTGGCCCTGGCCGCCCTGCTGCTCGCCGTCCCGGTCGCCCTGCTCGCCTGCAACGGCGCCGGCTACGGGAACTGGGACGACGACACCGCGGCAGGTGACGACGATGACGGCGCCGATCCGGACATCGACACCAACTCCCCGATCACCATCGCCAGTTCACCGGTCGGCGCGACCAAGACCGCCGGCCTGATCCTGCGCAACGAAGGGGAGGGCACTCTCGACGTGTACGGCATCGACGTGGTCGACTCCGCGGGCCACGTGGTCTGGGCCGACACCTGGGCCGGCTCCGTCGCACCCGGCGAGGAGACCGTGCTCGAGGACCAGGTCGAGGCCACCTGCATCGATCCCGGACAGCTGCTCGGCGTTCTCGAGGTCGACTCCAACGACCCCAACAAGCCAAGCATCCCGGTCGACATCCACGTCGACTGCGTGGCCCCGAACTAGCGGTCCGATCTCTAGCCCGAGTTTACCGCCCTCGCGCGAGGCATGCAGAGACGTCCATCGATTC